>NZ_JBSFVA010000017.1:0-218868 GCF_053592075.1 Nonomuraea sp. NPDC002799 | reverse complement strand
GCGGTGCGGGCGGCCGAGTTGCTGCGGGAGACCTTCCCGGACGGGCAGTTCTATGTGGATTTGCGGGGTGTGGACGCCGAGCCGGTGCCGGCGGCCGAGGCGCTGCACCGGCTGCTGCGCGCGCTGGGCCTGGATCCGCGGGCGATCGCCGAGGAGGAGCGGGAGCGGGCCAGCCAGTTGCGGGGAACGCTGGCGGAGCGGCGGTGTCTGCTGGTGCTGGACAATGCCGCTGATGAGGCTCAGGTGCGGCCGCTGTTGCCGGGTGCGGGGGCGGGGATGGTGGTGGTGACCAGCCGGCGTGCGCTGGGTGGGTTGGAGGGGGTGGCGCGGATCGCGCTGGCGCCGTTGTCGCCGGAGGAGTCGGCGGAGCTGCTGCGGGCGATCGTACGGGAGGGCACCGATCGCGCGGCGGCGGAGACGGCGCAGGTGGCGGGGTTGTGCGGGCATCTGCCGCTGGCGTTGCGGATCGCGGGCACCCGGCTGGCCTCCCGGCCCGGATGGACGATGCGGCACCTGGCCGAGCGGTTGTCGGATGAGGATCGCCGGCTGGCGAACCTGGCCGTGGGCGATGTGGGAGTGGAGGCGGCGTTCGCGTTGTCGTACGCGCTGCTGCCGCCGCAGGCGCAGGCGGCCTTCCGGAGGCTGGCGCTGGTTCCGGCCGTGAATTTCGCCGCGCCGATCGCCGCCGTGCTCACCCAGAGCGAGGTGTTCGACGCCGAGGACCAGCTCGATGACCTGGTCGAGCTGGGCCTGCTGCAGCACGAAGACGCCGACCGCTACCGCTTCCACGACCTGATCCGGCTGTATGCGAGCCAGCGGCTGCGCGAAGAGGAACCCACCGAGGCCCAAGCGGCGGCCGAGCAGCGCATGATCGGCTGGCTGCTGGAGACCGCGACCATGGCCGGGCGATGGTTCGAACCCGACCACGGCGCGCCACCGCCCGGCTGGCAGGGTCTGGTTCGGCTCGCCACACTGGAGGAGGCGCGGGCCTGGCTGGAGGTCGAACGGGAGACGTGGCTGGCCGGGCTGCGGCTGGCGGCCGCCGTCGGCCGCCACGAGCAGGTGGCCGGACTCGGTGAGGCGATGCGCTGGTTCGCGGCCTACACGCAGCACTGGTCGAGCGACTGGCTGGAGGTGTTCGGGCTGACGCGTGCCGCCGCCGCGCTGTCCGACCGCCGCCGGGAGCTATGGCACATGAACCGTTACGTCTGGGCATTTCTCGGCGCCTACGGACCTAGTGGAGACGCGGCGTTGAGGGAGTGCGCGGAGCAGGCGATGGAGGTCTACCGGCTCGCCGAAGACCTCGGCGCGGTCAAAGAGCAGGCCGATGCGGTGTGCAACGCGGCCGAGGCCTGGCGGGTCCTCCGCGACTTCGATCAGGCGCTGTGGGCGTATTCCCGGGGGCGAGACCTGGCCGAAGCTGCCGGTTACCACCACACCTACTACTGGGCCAGCGAGGGAGTGGCGCGTGTGCTCGCTCGTCTCGGCAGGCTTGATGAGGCCATTGAGGCGTCCCGCAGCTTACTGAGGAACATCGACGAACAGCCGGTCGCGTCCGCTGCGGCACAACACTCACGGATAGGTGCCCTGCAGGGCCTGGCTACAGCTCTGCTCGCCGCGCAACGCTGGCAGGAGGCCATCGAAGTGGCCGAGCCGGCCTTGGCCGAGACCATCGAGCAGGGCAGCACCTGGACCACGAACATGCGCGTGGCGCTGGGCCGGGCCTATGCCGGGCTCGGTGTGACCGGCGAGGCTCGCGAGCACCTGACCCGGGCGATCGAGCTGGCGGAGAAGAACAAGACTTGGGCGCCCGGACCTCTTGACGAGGTGAAGGCGTGGCTGGCGGCCCTTGGCAGTGATCACCGCACGTGACGATCCTCGCAAACAAGGGTCTTTGCGCTATCTTCGCGCGGCCAAGGGGCTTCACGTGGATGCGCACCTGTACGCGGACCGGACGAGGATAGGGCGTCGGGGTGGAGCTGTTCAGCCGATGCTGACGGGCAGTTCCTTGATGCCGTTGATGAAGTTGGAGCGCAACCGGCGAGCAGGTCCCGTCTGGCGCAGGCGGGGGCGGCGGCGGGCGAGTTGCTCGAACAGGATGCGCATCTCCAGCTTGGCGAGGTGGTTGCCCAGGCAGAAGTGGGCGCCGCCTCCGCCGAAACCGATGTGCGGGTTGGGGTTGCGGCCGATGTCGAAGATCTCGCCGTCAGGGAAGACGGTGGCGTCGCGGTTGGCGGAGGCGTAGAAGACGACGACCTTGTCCTGAGCCTTGATGTGCTGGTCCCCGAGCATCTGGTCCGTGGTGGAGGTGCGGCGGAACAGGTTCACCGGCGACACCCAGCGGACGATCTCGTCGGCGGCGGTCTTGGCGAGGGTGGGGTCGGCGACCAGGCGGTCCCACTGGTCGGGGTGCTCGAAGAGGGCGAGCATGCCGCCGGAGGCCGCGTTCCTGGTCGTCTCGTTGCCCGCCACCACGAGGAGGAGCACGAACAGGTCGAACTCGTTCTCGTCGAGCGTCTCGCCGTGCTCGTCGGGCTGGATGAGTTTGGTGACGATGTCGTCCTTCGGGCTGGCCCTGCGCTGCGCCGCGAGCTGGTTGGCGTAGGCGTAGACCTCCATGGCGGCGGCGGAGCCCTCTTCGGGAGAGGCGGCGTAGTCGGGGTCCTGGCTGCCGATCATGCGGTTCGACCAGTTGAACACCTTGTCGCGGTCGGTCACGGGCGCGCCGAGCAGCTCGCAGATCACGTAGAGGGGCAGCGGGGCGGCGACCTCGGTGACGAAGTCGGCCTCACCCGTGCACTTGTCGAGGAGGTCGTCGCAGATGTCGCGGATGTGCTGTTCCAGGGCGCCGATCGTCCGGGGGGTGAAGCCACGGTTGACCAGGGAGCGCCGTCTGGTGTGCTCCGGCGGATCCTGGTTGAGCATCATGAGGCGTTGCAGCGCGATCTGCTCCTCCGGCAGCTCGTCGAAGAGGGCAAGTTTTCGGGAGGAGGAGAACAGGTCGGAGTGCCGGGAGACGTGGACGACGTCCTCGTAGCGGGTGACGGCCCAGAAGCCGGGATCGCCGTCGTGCCAGTGGATGGGCGAGTTCGCGCGCAACCAGGTGAGCTGGTCGTGCGGCGGTCCAGAGGTCGCGTAACGGTCCCTGTCGACGAGGTCGATCTGCACCTGGCTCACCCTCTTGATCAAGCGCTTGTTTTACCGGTACTGAAACGTGTTCTATTACGTCCCTGTACGGTCGTCAAGGAGACCATGGCACGTTCCGGGGCCGAGACGGCGCCTCTCAGCGGACAGAAGGCGGGCCGCACGCCACGTCAGCAGGTTTCTCCTCCGATGTTTTCGGCGACGAAGTTACAGTCATGTGAACGCGGCCATCGATGCGGTTAACTGGCTTCACACCTCACGTTCGTTGTCTATCGCTGTATTTCGAGGTCACGTATCGGATGTATCCACCTGGACGCTCTTGACAGGCTCCACCCGGCCGCATGAGCATCAGGGGACAAGACATCCGATGTATGGCTGAAGGGTGCGGTGTGAAGCTGCTGCGAGTAGGACCGGCCGGGCAGGAGCGACCGGTGGTCATGGATGGCGCCGGCCACCTGCGCGACATCGGAGAGCCGGACATCGACGGGGCTTTCCTCGCCTCCGGCGGAGTGGCGCGCGTCCGCGACGCGCTTGAGCGAGACGCCCTGCCCGTCGTCGACGCCGAGGGGCTGCGGATCGGCGCCCCGATCGCGCGTCCGGGCAAGATCGTCTGCATCGGCCTCAACTACAGCGATCATGCCGCCGAGTCCGGCGCCCAGGCGCCGGCCGAGCCCATCGTGTTCATGAAGGCCGCCAACACCATGATCGGCCCGTACGACGAGGTGCTCGTCCCGCGCGGCAGCGTGAAGACGGACTGGGAGGTGGAGCTGGCCATCGTCATCGGCCAGGAGGCCCGCTACCTGGACAGCCGGGAGGCGGCCCTCGGTGTGATCGCCGGGTACACGATCTCCAACGACGTGTCCGAGCGGGAGTTCCAGCTCGAACGCGGCGGGCAATGGGACAAAGGCAAGTCGTGCGAGACCTTCAACCCGCTCGGCCCATGGCTGGTGACGGCGGACGAGGTCGGCGACCCGCAGAACCTCCCGCTGCGCCTCTGGGTGAACGGCGATCTGCGCCAGAACGGCGACACCAAGAACATGATCTTCGACGTGGGGGAGATCGTGCGGTACCTGAGCCGGTTCATGGTCCTGGAGCCGGGTGACGTGATCAACACGGGCACGCCAGCGGGCGTCGCGATGGGGATGGCGGACCAGCCGTACCTGCGGGCCGGAGACGTGGTGGAGCTGGAGATCGAGGGGCTCGGGAGGCAGCGCCAGACGGTTGGCCAGGCATGACGGCGACCGGGACCGGGGGAGCGGTGGCGTACCGGATCGTGGGGATGGAGACGCACGACGTGCGGTTCCCGACCTCGCGCGAGCTGGACGGCTCCGATGCGATGAACCCCGACCCCGACTACTCCGCGGCCTACGTCGTGCTCACGACCGACGACGGGTTCGAGGGGCACGGGTTCGCGTTCACGATCGGGCGCGGGAACGACATCCAGACCACGGCGATCAGCGCGCTGGAGCCGTACGTGATCGGCAAGGACGTCGAGGATCTCGGCGCGCTCTACCAGGACATGGTCAACGACTCGCAGTTGCGGTGGCTGGGGCCGGAGAAGGGCGTCATGCACATGGCGATCTCCGCCGTGGTCAACGCCCTGTGGGATCTCAAGGCCAAGCGGGCGGGCAAGCCGTTGTGGCGGTTGTTGTCGGAGATGTCGCCGGAGCAGATCGTCGGCCTCATCGACTTCCGGTACCTGAGCGACGCGTTGACGCCGCAGGAAGCCCTGCGGATCCTGAAGAACGCGGAACAGGGGAAGGCCGAGCGGGCCGAGCGGCTGATCGAGGTCGGCTACCCGGCCTACACCACGTCGCCGGGATGGCTCGGTTACGACGACGAGAAGTTGCGCCGGCTCTGCAAGGAAGCACTCGACCAGGGGTTCGGGCAGATCAAGCTCAAGGTGGGCGCCGATCTCGACGACGACCGCCGCCGCTTCAGGGTGGCCCGCGAGGTCTGCGGCCCCGACTACCCGATCGCGATCGACGCCAACCAGCGCTGGGACGTCGGCTCGGGCATCGAGTGGATCAACGCGTTGCGCGAGTTCGGCCCGCACTGGGTCGAGGAGCCGACCAGCCCTGACGACGTGCTCGGCCATGCCGCCATCGCCAGGGGCATCGCGCCCGTTCCGGTGGCCACCGGCGAGCACGTGCAGAACCGCATCGTCTTCAAGCAGCTCCTGCAGGCCGACGCCATCTCCTACCTGCAGATCGACGCGGCCAGGGTCGGCGGGGTCAACGAGAACCTGGCGATCCTGCTGCTCGCGGCGAAGTTCGGCGTCCCGGTGTGCCCGCACGCGGGTGGCGTGGGGTTGTGCGAGCTGGTGCAGCACCTGTCGATGTTCGACTACGTGGCGGTCACCGGCACCATGGACGGCCGCGTGATCGAGTACGTCGACCATCTGCACGAGCACTTCACCGATCCGGTCGTCATCCGGAACGGCCGGTACGTCGCGCCGTCCGCGCCCGGTTTCAGCGCCGAGATGCGCGCGGAGTCGATCGCCGCCCACACCTTCCCCGGCGGCGAGGTCTGGAGGCAGGGATGAGCGACAGCGGTCAAGGTCCGGAGGGGCGCGTGAGTCTGAAAGCGATCGTGACCGGTGGCGGTTCCGGCATCGGCCTGGCCGCGGCCACCGCGCTAGCCGAGCGCGGCATGACGGTCGCCTGCCTCGACCTCAACCCGCCCGGAGAGCCGTTCATCGGGATCAAGGCGGACGTCACGGACGACGCCGGTGTACGCGCGGCGGTGGCGGCGGCGGCCGACCGGCTGGGCGGCATCGACGTGCTGGTGAACAACGCGGGCATCGGCGCGCAGGGCACCATCGAGGACAACCCGGACAGTGAGTGGCACCAGGTGTTCGACGTCAACGTGCTCGGCATGGTCCGGGTGGCGCGGGCGGCGCTGCCGTACCTGCGCAGGTCCGAGCATGCCGCCATCGTCAACACCTGCTCGATCGCGGCCACCGCCGGGCTGCCGCAGCGGGCCCTCTACAGCGCGACCAAGGGCGCGGTGTTGTCGCTGACGCTCGCCATGGCCGCGGACCACCTCCGCGAGGGCATCCGGGTCAACTGCGTCAACCCCGGCACCGCGGACACCCCGTGGGTCGCCCGGTTGCTCGATCAGGCCGATGACCCCGAGGCCGAACGGGCGGCACTCAACGCCAGGCAGCCGATGGGCCGCCTGGTCAGCGCGGCGGAGGTCGCCGCGGCGATCGCCTACCTCGCCGGCCCCGAGTCCGGCGCGACGACCGGGACCGCGCTCGCGGTCGACGGCGGCATGCAAGGGCTCAGGCTCCGACCCAGCTAACCCGGGCCGGCCAACTTTCGGGCCGGCCGACCAAGGAAGGTAACCCCCCATGAAGTTCGGACCGGCGGTCGCGGTCGCGGCCCTCCTGGCGGTCGTCACCGCATGTGGATCAGGCACCTCAACGGAAGGAGGAGACGGCGGCGGGAAGGTCGGGATCGACCACCCCCGGGCCGACTCCGACTTCTGGAACTC
Source organism: Nonomuraea sp. NPDC002799 (assembly GCF_053592075.1). Classification (NCBI taxonomy): domain Bacteria; kingdom Bacillati; phylum Actinomycetota; class Actinomycetes; order Streptosporangiales; family Streptosporangiaceae; genus Nonomuraea; species Nonomuraea sp. NPDC002799. The sequence continues at coordinate 212,226 of NZ_JBSFVA010000017.1, read as the reverse complement.
CTACATCAAGTACGTTCCGCAGATGGCCGGCGAGCTCAAGGTGGACCTCATGCCCGCCACGAACTCGCAGAACGACGTGGCCAAGCTGGTCAGCAACGTGCAGGCGCTGACCGGCCAGGGCGCCAAGGTGATCGTCATGGCCCCGCAGGACACCGGCGCCATCGCCAACACGCTGCAGCAGCTCGCGAACAAGAAGATCCCCGTCGTGACCGTCGACACCCGGCCGGACAAGGGCCAGGTCTACATGGTCGTCCGCGCCGACAACCGCGCGTACGGCACCAAGGCGTGCGAGTTCCTCGGCGAGCAGCTCGGCGGCAAGGGCAAGGTCGTGCAGCTCCAGGGCGCGCTCAGCTCGATCAACGGCCGGGACAGGTCGGAGGCGTTCCTGGAGTGCATGCAGGCGAAGTTCCCCGGCATCACGGTCTTCAGCGAGCCGACCGACTGGGAGGGCAGCAAGGCCGCGTCCATGTTGCAGACCCGCCTGGAGCAGAACCCGGACGTCAAGGGCGTCTATATGCACGCGGGCGGCGTCCATCTGGCGCCCACGCTGCAGGTGCTCAAGCAGAAGGGCCTGCTCGTCCCGCCGTCCGACCCCAAGCACGTCTTCGTGATCTCGAACGACGGGATCCCGCAGGAGTTCGAGTCGATCCGCAAGGGTGACATCGACGCCACGGTCTCGCAGCCGGCCGACCTGTACGCCAAGTACGCGCTCTTCTACGCCAAGGCGGCGGCCGAGGGCAAGACGTTCAAGCCGGGCCCGACCGATCACGGCAGCACGATCATCCAGCTCCCGAACGGCCTGGAGGACCAGCTTCCGGCGCCGCTGGTGACGAAGGAGAACGTGGACGACAAGACCCTCTGGGGCAACCAGGTCAAGTGATGAAAAATCACGTTGAAGCTCGAAATGTCGTGAAACGCTACGGCCCGACCACCGCGCTCGACGGCGCGGAGATCGCGATCGCCGAGGGCGAGATCCACGCGCTCGTGGGCCGGAACGGCGCAGGGAAGTCCACCCTCGTGTCGATCCTCACCGGGCTTCAGCGGCCGGACGAGGGCGAGGTGCTGTTCTCGGGAGAGGCGGCGCCCGCCCTCGCCGACCGCGACGCCTGGCGGCAGCGCGTCGCCTGCGTCTACCAGAAGTCCACCATCATCCCGGCGCTCACGGTCGCCGAGAACCTCTTCCTCAACCGCCAGTCGGCCGGTGGCGCCCTGATCAACTGGCGCGGGCTGCGGGTTCGGGCGCGCGAGCTGCTGGACACGTACGAGGTGGACGTCGACGCGCAGGCCCTGGCGGGGGACCTGAGCGTCGAGCAGCGCCAGCTCGTGGAGATCGCCCGGGCGTTGTCGTTCGGCGCCCGGTTCATCATCCTCGACGAGCCGACCGCCAGGCTCGACGGCCCGGCCATCGAGCGCCTGTTCGCGCGCATGCGGTCGCTGCGCGAGCAGGGCGTCACGATGATGTACATCTCTCACCACCTCGACGAAATCTACGAGATCTGCCAGAGCGTCACGGTCTTCCGCGACGCCCGGCACGTCGTGACCAGGCCGGTCGCCGACCTGCCGCACGACGAGCTGGTCGCCGCGATGACGGGGGAGGCCACGACGGCGTACGAGTCCCGCACCCGCACACCCGGCGACCGCGTGGTGCTGGCAGGGGAGGGGCTGTCGCTGGCCGGTCGCTACGCCGGCATCGACATCTCCGTCACATCGGGCGAAGTGGTCGGCCTGGCCGGCTCCGCGAGCAGCGGCAAGGTCGGCCTGGCCGAGACACTGGCCGGCCTGCGCAGGGCCGACGCGGGAACGGTCACGGTCAACGGCACCCGGGTCAGACCGGGCGACGTCCCGGCCGCCATGAAGGCGGGGCTCGGCTTCGTGCCCGAGGACCGCCACCACGAGGGTTTCGTCCCGCTGCTTTCGGTCGGCGAGAACGCCACGTTCCCGATCGCCCGCAAGCTGGGCCGGTACGGCCTGGTGGCCCCGCCCCGCCGCCGATCCAAGGCCGAGCAGATGATCCGGCGACTGGACATCAAGGCCGAAGGGCCCGATCAGCCCGTCGGGGACCTGTCCGGCGGGAACGCGCAGAAAGTGGTGTTCGCGCGGGCGCTGGTGGACGACCCGACGGTGCTGGTCGTGATCAACCCGACCGCAGGCGTCGACGTCAAGGCCAAGCAGGCCCTGCTCGGCGCCGTCGAGGACGCGGTCGAGCGGGGCGCGGGGGCCGTGGTGGTCTCCGACGAGCTCGACGACCTGCGCATCTGCGACAGGGTGCTGGTGATGTTCCACGGCAGGGTCGTGAAGGACGTGCCGCGTGGCTGGACCGACCACGAGCTCGTGGCCGCGATGGAAGGCATGGAAGATTGACCACTTTGACTGCGCCGGCCCCCCGGGTGCGGCTGACCAGGTTCCGTGACCTGACGCTGGTGCCGGTGATCGTGCTCCTGCTCGTCGTGGGCGCGTTCCTGGACCCGACCTTCCTGACGGCCGGCAACCTGACGAACGTCCTGCAGCAACAGGCCGCGATCTCGCTCCTGGTGCTGGCGGAGGCGATGATCCTCATCGCCGGCAAGTTCGACCTCTCGCTGGAGTCGACGGTCGGCACCGCTCCGGCCATCGCGGTGATGCTGGTGATCCCGGTCTCGGCGGGTGGGTTCGGCATCGGGCTGCCCGGCACGCTGGTGATCCCGCTGGCGCTGCTGATCGGCGCGGCCATCGGCGCGTTCAACGGGTTCCTGATCATCAGGTTCCAGCTTTCGGCGTTCATCGTCACGCTCGCCATGCTGATCATCGTGCACGGGTTCCTGCAGGGGCCGTCGGAGGGCAAGACGTTGTTCGAGCTTCCCGAGTCGATCCTCTACCTGGGCAGCGCCCTGTGGCTCGGTGTCCCGGCCGCCATCTGGATCGCCGGTGTGCTGTTCGCGGCCGGCGTCTTCGGCCTCGGCTACCTCCGGCTGGGCCGCTCCCTCTACGCCATCGGCGGCAACGCCGACGCCGCCCGCGCCGCCGGCATCCGCGTGGACCGGGTGCTCTACGGCGTCTTCATTTTGGGCGGCATGCTGGCGGCGCTGGCCGGGATCCTGGAGACGGGCCGGCTCGGCGCGATCGGCAACAACCAGGGCGTGGGCTGGATCTTCATGGTGTTCGCCGCGGCCGTCATCGGCGGGGTCAGCATGGACGGCGGCAAGGGCACGATCCTCGGCGCGCTGACCGGCGTGCTGGTGATCGGGCTGGTGCAGAACATTCTGACGCTCATCGGTGTCTCGGGCTTCTGGCAGCCGGTGATCTACGGCGGAATCATCCTCATCGCGCTGATGATCAGCCGGATCGCGGGCGGAAAGGCACAGGACTGATGGGACACGGCCGAAGGCGCGGCGCGATCGAGTTGCCCCGGTACGGGCTGGGCGGCGCTCCGCTCGGCAACCTGTACGAGGCGGTCTCCGAAGAGCAGGCCCACGCCACGGTCGACGCGGCGTGGGACAGTGGGGTGCGCCTGTTCGACACCGCTCCCCACTACGGGCTGGGCCTCTCGGAGCGCAGGCTCGGGGCGGCGCTCGCCGGCCGCTCCGGTTACGTCCTGTCCACGAAGGTCGGCCGCCTGCTGGTCCCGGCCCCATCCGGGGACGGCCGCGACCTGCGGACCTCCGGCGACCGCGACGACGAGGGCTTCGACGTGCCAGCCCGGCTCGCGCGCGTGTGGGACTTCTCAGCCGGGGGCGTCCGCAGGTCGCTGGAGGAGTCGCTGACGCGGCTCGGGCTGCCGGCCATCGACATCGCCCTCATCCACGACCCTGACGACCACGTGGACCAGGCGATCGAGGAGGCGTACCCGGCCCTGGCCGGCCTGCGGGCCGACGGCGTGCTGCGGGCGATCGGCGTCGGCATGAACCAGTGGCAGGCGCCCCTGCGCTTCGTCCAGGAGACCGGCATCGACGTCGTCATGCTCGCCGGCCGCTACACCCTGCTCGACCAGTCGGGCCTGCCGCTCCTGGAGGAGTGCGCGATCCGGGGCGTCAAGGTGCTGGCGGCCGGGGTCTTCAACAGCGGCATCCTCGCCACCCCCAAGCCGTCGGGCACGTACAACTACCAGCCCGCCCCCGCGCCGCTGGTACGGCGGGCCACCAGGATCGCCGAGGTCTGCGAACGACACGGCGTCTCGCTGCCCCAGGCCGCCATGGCCTTCCCGCTGCGCCATCCGGCGGTCGCCTCGGTCGTCCTGGGGGCGCGCGCCCCGCACGAGGTCACGGCGAACGCCGCCCTGTGGTCCTGCCCCGTCCCAGACGAGCTGTGGGCCGAACTGGCGGAGGAGGGCCTGCTACCTCCTCAAGCGGGAAAGGCGTAACTCACGATCCACAACCTGGGGATCACCTCGACCTCGCCGGTCAGCACGAACCCGAGCCGCTCGTAGAGCGTGCGCGCGGGCACGTTGTCGCGTCCGGTCGACACCACGACCCGCCGCTCGCCGGCTCTGGCCATGACCTCCTTGACCAGGGCCCGCCCGATCCCACGCCGCGCCGCGTCCGGACGTACGACCAGCCGGTTGACGTCCACCTCGTCGGCCGTCTCCTCCCACGCCACGGCACCGGCCAGCCGCCCATCCGCGTCCATGGCCCCGAGCCACCTGAGGGGCTGCGCGCGGAGCTCGTCCAGGCTCTCGTGCAGAGGCGGAATGCGATCATCCTTGATGATCTCCGCCTCGACGGCGTACGCGGCCCGCTGCAGGGAGAACAACTCAGCCCCGAGCGCATCCTCGGCGGGCGATATTTCAGTAATCAGCACCGAGGCAGTATCTCCTGTCCCACCTCCCACAGCGCGCCGACGGGCACGGCCCGCATGCGGTCGCCGAACGGCAGGGTCTGGGTGCCGGTATAGAGGACCACGCCCAGGACGAAGTCGTCCCCCAGCCGTTCGGCGAGGTGCTTCAGACCTCTGAAGTCCTCGGGGCGCACGGTGGAGGCCGCCTTCACTTCCACACCGACCACGCGTCCCTGCCGGTTTTCGAGCACCGCGTCCACTTCCGTGCCGTCTTTGGTGCGGTAGTGATAGAGCTCGGCCCGCTCGTTCGCCCAGGTGAGCTGGCGGGCGAGCTCCATGAGGACGAATCCTTCGAGCAGCGGGCCGAAGACGCTGTTGGGACGGATGAGACCGCGGGCATCGGTCCCGAGGAGGTTGGCCGCCACCCCGGAGTCGACGAACGCGACCTTCGGCGTGCCGATGGCCCGGCTGCTGAGGTTTCTGGACCAAGCCGGAATGCGCTTGATCAGGAAGACCTCTTCCAGCAGAACGAGATAGCGGTTGATCGTCTTGCTCGACACGCCGAGCTCCGTGCTCAACGCGTTCGCGACGAGCAACTGCCCGGAGCGGGCGGCCAGGAGCCGGATGAGCGCTCTCATCTGCGGGGCACGCTCGATCTCGGCAAGCTGCCGTACGTCGCGGGCGATCAAGTCGCTGACGTAGGAATCGAAGAAGCGCCCTCTGCGTCGCGGGTTGTCGCGGGCGACCGCTTCCGGAAACCCACCGCGCACCAGCCGCTCGGCGTATTCGGCGCGGGACACCTCGGAGCTGTGCTGAAGGGCGGGCCCTTCAGTGAAGGCGACGTCTATGAAGCCGTCGGGGGCGCCGTCGATCTCGCCCTGCGCGAACGGCCACAACTCGATGGTCTCCATTCGCCCAGGCAGCGTGTCGGGGAGATCGCGGAGGCCGAGCAGCCGTGACGAGCCCGTGAGCAGGAAGTGGCCCGGCCTCGGATCGCCGTCCACCTGGGCTTTGATCGCCAGCAACAGCTCGGGGACCCGCTGGATCTCATCGATCCCCATGAGACCGGGGAAGTCCACGAAGCCATCCGGATCGGCCAGGGCCGCCTGCCTCGTGGCTGTGGCATCGAGGTCGCGCCATTCGGCGGCCAGGCCCTTGGCGAGAACACGGACCAGGGTGCTCTTGCCGGATTGGCGGGGCCCGTTGATGAGAACGACCCGCGTGTCGTCCAGTGCCTCGCTGACCGCCCGCGCTGCGTGCCGTGGCACAAGCCGGCCCAGCGGAGTGTTGCTCATCTCCTCAGAATGGCATATCGCTGTCGCATTGGCCGCTAGGTTGCTGTCGCATTAGTCGCCGGGTTGCTGTCCCATTGGTCGCCTGCTTGCTGTCGTGTTGGTCGCACCTTGAGGTCCGATCGGACGCCGTGATGATGGCGTGTTGGTCACCGGCCTGGCGGCCGTCGGGCCGGTGACCGTTCACGACGGGATGAACAGCCAGGACTTCGACGGCCCAGGCGCATACGCCGAGTCCAGGCGTTTGGCCACCACCCCGGGCAACCCCTGCTCCCGAGCCGCCTTCCGCACCGCCCCCGCCTCCCCGGGCCAGGACGGCGCCGTCTGCCAGTGGGCGTTCGACAGGTTCAGCGCCTCCAGCGCCGACCTGCGCGCCGTGTAAGGCTCGCCCACCAGCGACTGCCCGTCGTCGTACAGCAGGTCGTAGAACAGGAGGAGCTCCGCGCCGCCGAGCGTCGCGAGCTCCCCGTCCAGCAGCGCGGTGCGGCTGCCGAACGACTGCGCGAGGGCCCGCAGCCATGGGTGCTCGCGGGCGGCGGTGGTGCGGCCGCCGTCGATGGGGACGAGCAGCCGCCTGCCGCCCCACGCGAACTCGAAGGCGTACGCGGAGGTGTCGAGCGGGGGCCGCGCGCGCTCCAAGGGCAGCATGGGCTCCGCCGCAGGGAGCGGATCGCGGACCGGGGGGTCCATGCGGTGGATCATCCAGTTCTTCCCCCGGGTCTGGAACAGCACGAACCGGCCGGAGGCGCGCCGCCCGTGCAGGACGACCTTCACCTCGCGATCCGACCACTTCTCCGTCTCGTACGTGCCGGCGTCCCAGATCGTCATGGTGCCCCCGCCGTACTCGCCCCGGGGGATCTCGCCGTGGAAGGCGAGGTATTCCATCGGATGGTCCTCGGTGTGCACGGCCAGGTGGTTGGTGCCGGGGTCGGCGGGCAGGCCCTTGGGGACGGCCCAGGACACCAGGACCCCGTCGCGTTCCAGGCGCAGGTCCCAGTGCAGGGACCGCGCGTGGTGCTCCTGGACGACGAACGCGTTGCCGTCGCCGGCCGTAGGTGACGTGGAGGGGACGGGCTCGGGGGTGCGCTCGGCGTCGCGCTTGCTCCGGTATCGCTCCAGTTTGTCAGGCACGTGAAGGTGCTACCCGCTCGCGCTCTCCCGGATCAGCGGCTCCTGCGGCGTTGCCGCCGGTCCCGGTCAATCGTCTGAGCAGACCTCCTGGTGGGGCTCAGGGCAGCGCCTTGCGCAGCCACGACTCCACGCCCGCCACGTGCACGGTCGCCCACGACCGGGCGACGTCGGCCTGGCGGGCGGCGATGGCCTCGTAGATGGCGGTGTGCTGCTCCCTCGTCTTCTCCATCGCGCCCTCCTGCGTGAGCCCCCGCCAGATCCGCGCCCTGGTCGTCGGACCTGACAGGCTCTCGATGAACGAGCACAACACGCTGTTGCCCGACCCTTGCGCGATCCGCTGGTGGAAGCGCAGGTCGTTGGCCACCAGCTCCTCGACCGTGGGCTGGTCGGGCAGCGACACCAGGATGAGGCGCAGCTCCTCGATGTCGGCCTCGGTCATCAGCTCGGTCGCCAGCGCCGTCGCGGCCGGCTCCAGGATGCGCCGGACCTCGAAGAACTGGATCACCGTGTCGTCGCGGTGCAGGTCGAGCACGAACGACATGGTGTCGAGGAGCAGGTGCGGCTCCAGACTCGTCACGTACGTGCCGTCGCCCTGCCGCACGTCCAGCACGTTGATCAGGGACAACGCGCGTACGGCCTCGCGCAGCGAGTTGCGTGACAGTCCCAGGTGCTCGGCGAGATCGGCCTCCTTGGGCAGCCGATCGCCGGGGGCCAGCTCGCCGGAGAGGATCATCTGTTTGATCTTGTCGATGGCCGCGTCGGTGACCGCCACGCTTTTCTCCCTAGACATCGGATGTCTAGGAGTCTAGGGCCTGAAAGCGGACCAGATCGACCCCGATCACGCGGCGGATCAGGCCCCTGGCCTCCAGGGTGCGCAGGTGGGCCGCGGCCTCCCCGGCCGCCATGCCTCTCAGCACGGGCGCCAGGTCGTCCCATGGTTTGTTCCACGTCATCATCGCGGCGACCTCCCAGATGGTCAGCGGCTCCGGCCGCTGGGTCAGGAGGGTGTGCAGCCGGTCGAGCTTCTCCTCGTGATGGTGGCGGATCTGGACGGCTCGCGCCGCCACATCGGGAAATATCCATTCATGTGCGGGCAGCGCCTCAACGGCGTCGAGCTCCAGCGGGCTCAGCTCGCCGACCCGGTCCAAGGACTCCAGGAAATCACTCAACGGATCGATATCATCCCTGTCATAGGGATAAATGCCGATGTGCGGGGTGATGTCGGGCAGGACGTGATCGCCGGTGAACAGCCGGTCGGCGTCCTCCAGATGCAGGCAGATGTGCCCGGGGGTGTGGCCGGGCGTGTGCAGGGCCCGCAGTTTCCGGCCCGGCAGGTCCACCAGGTCGCCGTCGCGCAGCTCGCGGTCGGGCAGCGCGGGCGGCGCCGGGCGGCCGGCCATCGCCTGCCGCGCCTCGCCCGGATCGGCGCCGGCCCGTCTGAGCATGTCGGACTGGAAGAAGTCCTGCTCGGTGGCGGCGTACTCGGTCATGAGCCGGACCAGTGCCGCGTCGTTCTCATGCATGGCGATCCAGGCCCCTGACGCGTCCCGCACCTGCCCGGCGAGCCCGGCGTGGTCGGGATGGAAATGGGTGACGACCACCCCGCTCACCGTGCGCACGTCGAGGCCGAGCGTCGCGAGCCCGCCGCTGAGCGCCTCCCAGGCGTCCGGATGGTTCCATCCGGCGTCCACCAGCACGGGGCCGCTGGGCGATTCGATGGCGTAGACGAGCGTGTAGCCGAGCGGGTTGCCGGGGATCGGCACCGGCACGCACCACACCCCGCCGCCGAGCTCCTGCGGGCGCTGCTCCGCGTACGGCCTGCGTCTGGACTTCATGCATCCCCCGTTGATGTTCGTGATCAGCCGATCCGCTCAAGGATCGTGGCCGTGGCCAGCGCCCCGCCGGCGCACATCGTGACCAGCGCGGTCGCCGAGTCGGAGCGCTCCAGCTCGTGCAGCGCCGTGGTGATCAGGCGTGCGCCGGTGGCGCCCACCGGATGGCCGAGCGCGATCGCGCCGCCGTTCACATTCACGCGGTCGAGGTCGGGCTTGTGCACGCTCGCCCACGACAGGACGACCGACGCGAACGCCTCATTCACCTCGAACCTGTCGATGTCGCCGATCGCCATCCCGGCCGCCGTCAGCACCTTGGCCGTCGCGTCCACGGGACCGTCCAGGTGGTAGTACGGCTCCGCCCCGACCAGCGCCTGCGCCAGGATCCGGGCCCGTGGCCGCAGCCCGTACCGGTGGGCCGCCTGCTCGCTCATCACCAGCACGGCGGCGGCGCCGTCGGAGATCTGCGACGAGGTGCCGGCCGTGTGCAGCGCGCCCTCCGCCACCGGTCTGAGCCCGGCCAGGCCCTCCACGGTGGTCTCGCGTAATCCCTGGTCGCGGCGGACCTCGCCGACGGGCACGACCTCCCGCTCGAACCGGCCGTCGGCCCACGCCTTGGCCGCCAGCCGTTGCGACCTGGCCCCGAACCAGTCGAGCCGCTCGCGCGTCAGCCCGCGCCGCCGCGCGATCCGCTCGGCGGCGGTGAACTGGTCGGGCAGGTCGATGCTCCAGTCGTCCGGCCTGGGCCGCGCCGGCCGGACGTTGCTGCCCAGCGGCGCCCGGCTCATCACCTCGACGCCGCAACCGACGCCCACCTCGATCACGCCCGCGCTGACCATCGCCGCCGCCAGGTGCACCGCCTGCTGCGACGAGCCGCACTGGGCGTCGACGGTCGTGACGCCCACCTGGTACGGCAGCCCGGCATAGAGCCAGGCGTGGCGCCCGACGTGCCCGCCCTGCTCGCCCGCCTGCGTCACGCAACCCGCGAACACCTGCCCGACAACCGAGGGATCGATGCCCGAGCGCTGGACCAGCCCGTTCAGCGCCGTGGCGAGAACCTGTTGCGGTTTGAGCTCGGCCAGCCAGCCGGCACGCTTCCCGATGGGAGTGCGAACGGCCTCGACGATCACAGGTGTGCCCACGGCAGCCTCCAGAACGATGCTCTGGCGCGACTGTAACGCGTTCTACTTTGTCGCGGAAGCCTCCAGTGACGCCGGCAGCTCGAAGGACTCGAACAAACTCTCCTCGAAGAACATCCCCACATGCCGGACGGCGTCGCCGGCGAAGGTGAGCACCATGATGGCGAACTGCCGGTAGGCGCCCTCCTCGCGCAGGTAGACGGCGAAGGCCGGCTGCCCGTTGGCCGCGATCGGCATCAGCCGGAGATCGCCGGCCCGCTGGGCCGGGCACTGCGTCCTGGTGAGCTCCATGATCGCTTCCGGCCCCTGGTACCAGCCGACGAAGGGGGGCATCTCCCAGACCGCGTCCTTGGTGAACAGGTGCACCATGCTGTCGACGTCGTAGCTCTCGAACGCCGCGACGTAGCGGTCGAGCTGGGCGCGCTGCTCCGGCGACAGCGGCTCGACCGGGTCGTCGAGGCTCGGCGACACCTCGGCGAGCTGGGCGCGGGCCCGCTGGAGGATGCTGTTGACGGCCACGGTGGTGGTGTCGAGCGCCTCGGCCACCTCGGCCGCCTTCCACCGCAGCACGTCACGGAGGACGAGCACGGCGCGCTGTCTGGGCGGCAGGTGCTGCAGCGCGGCGATCAGCGCGAGCCGGACGCTCTCGCGCGAGGTCACGATCGAGGCGGGGTCGTCGGCGCTCACGCCGGTCTTGTGGTCGGGCGCGGGCTCCAGCCACGGCACCTCGCCGTCCTGCACCAGGGGCGCGCTCGCCTCGGTGCTCGGCGCGCCCAGCCCGGTCGGCAGCGGCCGCCTCTTGCGGCTGTCGAGCGCGGTCAGGCACTGGGTCGTGGCGATGCGATAGAGCCACGTACGCAGGGAGGAGCGACCCTCGAACCCGTCGTAGGCCCGCCACGCGCGCAGATAGGTCTCCTGGACGAGGTCCTCGGCGTCGTGCACCGACCCCATCATGCGATAACAGTGCGCGAGCAGCTCGCGTCGCATCGGATCAGCCTGCCGGAGGAAGTCCCCGTTGGTCGGCTTGTCGGTCATACCCCTCTGTATAACCGCCGCCACCGACAATTCGACGAGCTTCCTCCTCTCCGTGCGGCTCTGCCGGCGCAACGTCCGGCGTCGTGCGCGCAGTCTGTCAGGCTGCTCCTCGAAGGTGCTTGACCCTTTTCGGCCTGGACTCGGCCGCCAGGTTCGCCGCCAACTCGTCCAACGTCGCCCCGCAGCGGACGTTGGACAGCCCAGCTTCCCGGGGAACCGGGCTTTTGCGGATCGCCGCCCAGCCTCCGGCCATGTCGTGAATCTGCCAGCTCGGATATGCGTCGATCACTTGTTGCAATGTCACGGGCATGGCCGTGTTCCGACGGTCGGCGTCGGGAGCGGGTGAGACAACTGGGCATAGCGGTGGGCGGCCTGAGCTGGGTCGGTGGACGGGTGCCCGGCATAGATGACTCGTCGCCGTTTCGCGTCCCAGCCTGTACGCCACCAGAATCGCCCACCGTCGCACCATACGACCAGCCCGACCCATACGGATAGCAGTGCCAGGCCATAGCCGTCGTGGACGTCGGATGAGATCCCCAGGCGGCCCAAGTCCCGCTGGAGTCGTACGGCCGTGTTCAGCGCGTCATCGTGCCCGATCGGGTCTTCGGTGTCGGAACTGGCGTCGGTGAGGGTGCTTTCTTGCATGTCATCGAAGCTAGGGATGACTCCGGCGCGAAAATCGCACGCTCTGTGTGACCTGCCGGCCTGACCCTACGTGGTCGTCGATCGAACACGCCGTGCCAGCGAGCGCAACGGCTCTGGGATGCGCGTGTGCGCCCGCAGAAGTCCGGTGACTGTTTCGCGGGCCATCGGGTGATATGCCGTGTGTTGCGGCGACAGCCGGTCGGCGCGTTTCAGGGATTCCAGGGCACGATCCGGCCTTCCCGCCATGAGCTGTACGCGAGCAAGATCGATGTAGTGGTGCGAGGAGCGCTCAGGAGGAAGGGCACGAGACGGCTCGAATCCTTCGTTCCGCCGCAACGCCTCATCAGGATCTTCCAGCTCCACGGCGGCGGCTATCTCGTGGATGCGCACGTTGCTCGGACCGAAGGAAAGGCCGTAATGGTTGGTGTCACGGCCGATGCGCGAGGCGTACTCCTGTGCCAGGCCGAGGTGTTCCCAGGCATCCGACCTGCGTGGATACATGCGGGCGGCCAGGATGGCGGACCGCAGATGCATCGAGCCGGCGATCGCGAGCCCCGGTTCGCTACCTGATATCAAGGGGTCGAATGCTCGGTGAGCACGATCGAGGAAGGCGAGACCGGCACGGTAGGCCGCCGAGGCGAAGAACACTTGGGATCGCTCCTCGGCGGCGTAGGCGAGCAGTTCCGGATCATCGGTCTCGCGGGCCGCCTGCGTCGCCCGGTCCACGGCGACCGAGGTGAGATCGACATAGCCCAGCCGGTAGGCAACAGATTTGGCCGCGATGAACGCATGCATCAGCATCTCAGCCACCGTCCGGCGCTTCGCGCCCTCGCTTCCGTGCAGGGCGGCGGACAGTTCCTCGATCAGCCCCGGCAGCAGCTTGCCCAGTGCGACGTAGTCGATCCGGTCCAGGAGGGAGGCGACCTTGCGCACGTCCAGCCGTAGGGCGTCGAGGTCTCTCGGCTCCGCTTCCAGGTCGGGCGGTACGTCCCAGTAGTGGAGGGCGACGCGGATGGCCGGGATGCTGGCATGTGCCCGGTCGGCCCGTCCGGTGGACCCACGGTAGGGCTGTCCGGTCAGTTCCGTGACGTCAACGTGCAAGGCCCTGGCGACGGCCGCGATGTACCAGGGCGTGGCGGGCTTGCTGCCTCGCTCAACTTGCGACACCAGGCTTTTGGAACAGGGAATGAGCAGGGCCAGGCCCTCCTGCGTCAGTCCGGCGAGCTTGCGGGCTTCGGCGATGCGGGGGCCTATGCCCGCCTGATCCATGATCAGAATGTTCGTGCCGATGGGGGTCATGGGGTCACCCTTCCCGAGGTCCGGCTATCACCCTCCTTGCCAGCGTAGGCGGCAGGGCTGACAGGATTGCCACGCAAAGCGATCGCGCCCTCACTTTCTGGCGTGCATGATCGAGTAGCGTCAGAGTGTGAGGACGATCTTGCCGGTCGTCCGGTTCGTCTCGCCGAGCTCGTGTGCCTTGGCGGCCTCCGCCAGTGGCAGGACGGCCGCGATCTCCGCCCGGAGCCGGCCCGCCTCGGCCAGCGCCGCGAGGGCCCGCATCGCGGCGTAGTCGGGCTCCACCAGCATGGCCGCCGACCGGATGCCCCGCTCGGCGGCTTGAGCGTGCAGGCTCGGGTCGAGCAGCGAGAGGGCGAGCGAGATGATCGTGCCGCCGTCGCGCATGGTCCGCAGCGAGCGCGTGCCGTAGTCGCCGCCGATCGTCTCGATCACCACGTCCACGTCCCGGACGGACTCGGCGAAGTCCTCGGTGCGGTAGTCGATCAGCTCGTCGGCGCCCAGGCCGCGCAGGAAGTCGTGCTTGGCGGCGCTGGCCGTGCCGATCACGTACGCGCCGCGTGCCTTGGCGATCTGCACCGCCAGGTGCCCCACGCCGCCGGCCGCCGCGTGGACGAGCACGCGCTGGCCCGCCTTCGTGCCGGCGACGTCCACGAGTGCCTGCCAGGCGGTCAGCCCGGCGAGCGGGATCCCGGCGGCCTCGACGTGGTTCAGGTTGGCGGGCTTGCGGGCGAAGTGGCGGGACGGGGCGGTGACGTACTCGGCGAAGGCGCCGTTCTTGTCTGGATATTTCAGCATCCCGAACACCTCGTCGCCCGGCTGGTAGAGCGCCTGGCCGACCCCCGAGTCCTCGACCACGCCCGACAGCTCGTACCCGAGCACGAACGGTGGCCGCATCCGCAGCAGGCCGCCGAGTTGCCGGCTCTTCCAGTCGGTCGGGTTGAGGCCGGCGGCCTCGACCCGCACGAGCACCTCGGTCGGGCCGGGTGCCGGCTTGTCGATCTCCACCAGTTTCAGCACGTCCGGGCCGCCCAGGGCGTCCTGGCTGATCGCCTTCATCTTCATGCCGTCCAGCGTGCTCGGACAGGGCACGGTTCGCGAGTGGCCCAAAGGTCATGATGCGTAAAGATCGGGCCAGGTCGCCACGTAGCGGGAGAGGCGTGCGAGGGGGCGCCGGGCAGGGAGGTCAGATGTCGGAGAGGAGGCGGGCGGCGGCGGTTTCGATGCGGCGCTGGATCTGGTCGTAGGTGCGCCGGCCGCGCAACATCTCCAGCAGCTCCTGCACCCACACGCTGGCCAGGGAGCCCGCGAGGTCGAGCTGCTCCTCACTGGCCTCCTCGATCGACAGGCCCCGGGCGGAGACGCGCAGCAGCAGCCCCGTCATGCGGTCGCCGAACGGCGTCTGCACCTCGGCCATGATCAGTGAGCGGATGAGCGCGTCGGCCAGCTCGGGCTCGCGCATCAGCCCCCGGGTGGCGCGCATCAGCACGTCGACCGCGCGGCTCGCCGGGGTGGCGGCGCCGGGCGGGCGGCGCTCGATGCTGCTCTCCAGGAGGTCGATCTCCTCGCCGACCACCGCCACGACGAGGTCCATCTTGGACGGAAAGTAGCGATAGAGCGTGCCAAGCGCCACGCCCGCGCGCTCGGCCACCGTGCGCATCTGCATGGCCTCGACTCCGCCGCGCGAGGCGAGCGCCGCCGCGGCCTGGACGATGCGCTTGCGGCGTTGGTGCTGGCTACGCGTACGGACGCTGTGCCCGACCGGTGTGGGGTGGCTCTCCATGGTCCCCTCGGTGTCGCTTGAGGGCGCGGCAAATGTCGCGTGCGTGGTACGCATAAGAACACGTTATCTGATTTCTCGATAACGCGGCTTGTTACTCGCGGGTCACAAACAAGCCGTATAGACCCATGTCCACGGCGTTACAGCCATATATCGCGACTTATCAGCATTGGGTGACACTGGACAGATATTAGAATCTGTTCTAGTTTGCGATTCGGCTGACCTAGCGCTTGCTGGAGGGGCGATGACCGCGAACACCCTCGCGTCCCTGCTTCTCGCCCGGGCCGAGGACGATCGACCTGGGCTGATGTTCGACGGCACGGTGTGGTCGTGGCGTGCGCACATCGCCGCCTGCCGGGCCGCCGGGGCCTGGTTGTCCGGGCGCGGGGCCGGGTTGCACGTCGGGGTGCTCAGTGAGAACGTTCCCGAGCTGGTCTTCCTCGTGGGCGGAGCGGCGCTGGCCGGGCACGTGGTCGTCGCGCTCAACCCGACGCGGTCGGCCGACGAGCTGATCCGCGACGCGCGCGCGACCGACGTCGATCTCCTCCTGGCGGACGAGCCGTACGCGGGGGTGGCCCGGCCGGTGTCCGAGGCGCTGGGCGTCGACGTCCTGCCACTGGCTGGGCTCGGTGATGACGTTGCGCCGCTGGGTGTAGACGTTCAGCCGCTGTCCGCGCCGGCTGCGGGCGTCCGGCCGCTGCCGGCCGCCGGACAGGAGACGTCTGGCGGGGTGCCTGGTGAGGTGTCCGAGGCCGATCCGGCTGGGCTGGTGATGTTGATCTTCACGTCCGGCACCTCAGGGCGTCCGCGCGCCGTGCGCATCACGCAGCGCAAGATCGCCGTACCGGGGACGAGCCTGGCGGCGCTGCTCACGCCCGCCGACGTCGTCTACTGCTCGATGCCGCTGTTCCACTCCGGCGCCCTGATGGCCGCCTACGCCCCCGCCGTCGCCTCGGGTGCCGCGCTGGTGTTGCGGAGGCGGTTCTCGGCCTCGGGAGTGCTGCCCGACATCAGACGCTACGGCTGTACGTACCTGCACTATGTCGGCAAGGCCCTCTCCTACGTCCTGGCCACCCCCGAACAGCCCGACGACGCCCGCAACCCGCTCAAGATCGCCTTCGGGAATGAGGGAAGCGCGGTCGCGACCAGGAGGTTCGGCGAACGCTTCGGCTGCTACGTGATCGACGCCTTCGGATCGACGGAGACGGCCGTCTCGCTCACCCCCGACCCCTCGGGGCCGCCGGGCTGCCTCGGACGGCTGCCGGAGGGCGTCCAGATCCTCGACCCGTTCTCGACGCGCCCCTGCCCGCCGGGCCGCATCGAGAACGGCCGCCTGCTCAACCCGGACGAGGCCGTCGGCGAGCTGGTGAACACGGCCGGGCTGGGGTTGTTCGAGGGTTACTACAACGACCCGGAGGCGGACGCGGAACGGGTCAGGGACGGTGCGTTCTGGTCCGGCGACCTGGCCTACCAGGACGCGGACGGGTACGTGTTCTTCGCCGGGCGCGGCACCGAGCGGCTGCGCGTGGACGGGGAGAACCTGGCGGTCGCGCCCATCGAGGCGGCGCTGCGGGAGTTCGCCGGGGTGATCGAGGCGGCCGTCTATCCGGTGCCCGACGCGGCGGCGGGCGATCAGGTCATGGCGGCACTGGTCCTGGAGGGGGCCTTCGATCCGGACGCGTTCGCCGCCTTCCTCGCGTCCCGGCGCGATCTCGGAACCAAGTCCTTACCCCGGTACATCCGGGTTTCTGATCGCCTGCCCCAGACGCCGTCGCACAAGGTCATCAAGCGGCTCCTCGCCCGCGAGGCGTGGCGCTGCGCCGACCCCGTCTGGTTGCGGAGCCCCGACGGGCTCCGGCCGCTGACGGACGCGGAGGCCAAGGGGATCGAGGAGGAGTTCGTACGGCACGGCAGGCAACGGCTATGGGAGGCTTGATGGACTTCGACCTGGACGAGACCCAGCGGGAGCTGCGGAAGCTGGCCGCCGAGGTGCTGGCCAGGGAAGGGGATGAGAGCCGGCTGTGGGAGGCCGGGCTCATGACCGTGTGCGTTCCCGAGGAGGCCGGCGGGGCCGGGCTCGGGCCGGTGGAGATGGCCGTGGTGTTGCGGGAGGTGGGCGCGCGGGCCGCGCCGGTCGCGGCGTTGCCGACGCTGGTGAGCACGCTCGTCCTGGCCCGCCATGGCACGCCGCGAGCCCAGGAGGGCCGGATCACCCTCGCCCTGCGCGAGCCCGGCCGGGCACTGGCCGATCCACCGCTGACCGCCGCCCGTCCGGAGGGTGCCGGGTGGGCTCTCACGGGGCGGAAGGTCTCGGTGCCGTATCCGGGAGCGCCGGTGCTGGTCACCGCCGACGAGGGCCTGTTCCTGGTGGCGGCACCACCCGAGACGGGCGCGGATGCCACAGCAGGGTCTGCGGGCACGCCCACGGCCGGGTCTTCCGGGTCTGCGGGCGCGCCAACGGCCGGGTCCACGGGAACGCCCACGGCTGGGTTGACGGCGGCGTTCACTTCGACGGGTGAGCCTGCCGCGACCCTGACCCTCGATGGCACCCCGGCCGAGCGGGTGGCCGGGCCGGAAGCGGTCGCCGACGCCCGGCGGTTGTTCACCGCCGCCATCGCCGCCCAGGCCGGCGGCGTGCTGGCCGGGGCGCTGGAGCTGACCACCGCCTACATCAGGACCAGGAAACAGTTCGGCCGGGCGCTGGCCGAGTTCCAGGCGGTGACCATGCAGATCGCCGACGTCTACATCGCCGCCAGGGCGCTGGACGTGGCGACGTGGTCGGCCGCCTGGCGGCTGGGCGAGGGGCTGCCGGCCGAGCAGGATCTGGCGCTGGCGGCGTACCACGTCTGCGAGGCGTACAAGGCGCTCTACACCTGCCAGCACCTGCACGGCGGCCTCGGGCTGGACGTGACCTATCCGCTGCACCGCTACTTCGCCCAGGCCAGGCACCTGTCCCACCTGCTCGGCGGTGCCGACGCCCAGCTGGACCTGATCGGAGCGCTCGTCTGATGCTGATCGACCTGACCCCCGCCCAGCGCGAGCTCCGGGACGAGCTGCGCGCGTACTTCCAGGGTTGTCTCACCGACGAGGACCGCAGGAAGATCGCCGAAGATCCGTTCGGCGACGCGTACATGGAGCACTGCCGCCGCCTCGGCCGCGACGGCAAACTGGGCATCGGCTGGCCCAAGGAGTACGGCGGAGGCGGCTACGGCGCCCTGGAGCAGCAGATCTTCGCGAACGAGATCGCCCGGGCCGGTGTCCCCTACCCCATCATCACGGTGCAGACCGTGGGACCCACCCTCATGGAGTACGGCACGCAGGAGCAGAAGGACCTCTTCCTGCCGCGCATCCTGGCCGGCGAGTGCCACTTCGCGATCGGCTACAGCGAGCCCGAGGCGGGCACGGACCTGGCCTCCTTACGCACCACGGCGGTGCTCGACGGCGACCACTACGTCGTCAACGGCCAGAAGATCTTCACCAGCGGTGCCCACTACGCGCAGTACATCTGGCTCGCCGCCCGGACCAACCCCGAGGCGAAGAAGCACAAGGGCATCACGATGATGATCGCCGCCACGGACGACCCCGGCTACTCCTGGACCCCGATCGTGACCATGGACGGCCGCCACCACACGAACTCCACCTACTACTCCGACGTGCGCGTCCCCGCGAACATGGTGGTCGGCGAGGTGGACAAGGGCTGGGACCTGATCGTCAACCAGCTCAACCACGAACGCGTCACCCTCGGCCCCGCCGGGAACCTCGGCCAGACCTACGACCGCTTCCTCGCCTGGGCCCGCCGCACCGGGCTGGTGGACAACCAGGACGTACGGCGGGCGCTGGCCAGGGTGTGGGTGTCCCTGCGCACGAACGAGCTGCTGAACTGGCAGGTCGCCGCCAACATGGACCTGGGCTGGCTCGGCGCGCCCGACGCCTCGGCCACCAAGATCTACGGCTCGGAGCGCATGCAGGAGACCGGCAGGCTCGTCGGGGAGATCCTGGCGAGGTACGGCGACCCGTCCGACCCGGAGACGGCGGAGATGCTGGAACGGATGGACCACGGCGTGAAGGGGGCGGTGGTGCTGACGTTCGGGGGCGGGGTCAACGAGGTGCAGCGGGAGCTGATCGCGATGCTCGGCCTGAGCCTGCCGAGGCCGCCGCGATGACCGACGAGGAGCTGCACGAGCTCGCGGCCAAGCAGACGGCGCTGGGAGAGGTGCGCGGGACCCCGGCGCCCGATCCGGTGAACGAGCCCATGATCCGGCACTGGCTGGACGCCATGGGCGACGCCAATCCGGTCTACCTGGACCGGGCGCTCGCCCCGCCGGCGATGGCGCAGGTGTGGAGCATGCAGGGGCTGCGGTCGTCCGGCAAGGACCGCTCGCCGGTGGACGACCTGATGACGGAGCTGACCGCCGGCGGCTACACCGGAGTGGTGGCGACCAACTGCGAGCAGACCTACCACCGGTACGCGCGGGTGGGGGAGCGGCTGACGCCGGCGACCAGGCTCGCGGGGCTGACGGGGCCCAAGCGGACGGCGCTGGGGGTGGGGTTCTTCGCCACCTGGAACGTCACCTGGTACAGCGAGGACGACGAGCCGGTCACCGAAATGCTCTTCCGAGTCCTGAAATTTCGCCCACTTACAACCACCGACCGCCCTGCCACTGCGGAAAAGCCCGCTTATCCGCTGCGACCCGCCGTCAACCAGGACACCGCGTTCTTCTGGGACGGTGTGCGAGCCGGCGAGCTGCGCATCCAGACCTGCGCCGACTGTGGCGAGCTGCGCCACCCGCCGGGCCCCCTGTGCCCGCACTGCCGCTCCTCCAACCGCTCCCACACCCTGGCCACCGGCGAGGGCACCCTCTACAGCTACGTCGTCCACCACCACCCACCCGTCCCAGGCCGCGAGACCCCGTTCGTGGTCGCCGTGGTGGAGCTGCCGGAGGGCGTGCGCATCGTCGGCAACGTGGTCGGCTGCCCGATCGAGGAGGTCGCCATCGGCATGCCGTTGCGCGTGACGTACCACGCGATGGACGACCAGCTCGTCCTGCCCATGTGGGCGCCCAGGGAGCCGTGATGCGGACGCTGACCGAAGACCAGGCGGAGATCGGCGCGGTGCTGCCGGGGTTGTCCATCGACCTCACCCCCACCGTGGTCGTCTCCACGGCCCTGGCCACCATGGACTTCACCCCGGTGCACCACGACACCGGCATCGCCCGCGCCCAGGGCTCCAAGGACATCTTCCTCAACATCCTGACCACCATGGGTTTCGTCGAGCGCTATGTCACCGACTGGGCCGGGCCGGAAGCCGTCATCAGGCGCATCGACGTCAAGCTCGGCGTCCCCGCGTACGCGGGCGACCGCCTCAGCTTCACCGGCACCGTCGTGTCGAACGACGACGGCCAGGTCACCGTCAAGGTGAGCGGCAAGGTGAGCCTGGGCGACCACGCCACCGCGACCGTCACCGTCACCCTTCCGCCCGCCGCCTGAGCCAAGGAGAGCAGAACGTTGTTGAGTGGGCGCACGGCGATCGCAGGCATCGGTGCCACCGAGTTCAGCAAGAAGTCAGGGCGTTCGGAGCTGCGGCTGGCCGCCGAGGCCGTGCTGTCGGCGCTGGACGACGCCGGTCTGTCACCGGGCGACGTGGACGGCATGGTCACCTACAGCCAGGACTCCAACCAGGAGATCGCCGTGGCCAGGGAGACGGGGATCGGCGACCTGACGTTCTTCTCCCGGGTCGAGTACGGCGGCGGCGCGGCCTGCGGCACCGTGGCGCACGCCGCCATGGCCGTGGCCACCGGGATGGCCGACACGGTCGTCTGCTACCGGGCGTTCAACGAGCGTTCCGGGCGCCGTTTCGGCCAGCCGAACGCCGGTCTGTCCGGCCAGCCCACCTCGCAGGGGCTGGAGATGAGCTGGCACGTGCCGTACGGGCTGATGACGCCCGCCGCCTGGGTGGCCATGTTCGCGCGGCGCTACATGCACGTCTACGGCGCCGGCTCGGAGGACTTCGGCCGGGTGGCGGTGACCATGCGCGAGCACGCCGCGAGCAACCCGGCGGCCTGGTTCCACCGGCGGCCCATCACGCTGGCGGAGCACCAGGCGTCCCGGTGGATCGTGGAGCCGCTGCACCTGCTCGACTGCTGCCAGGAGAGCGACGGGGCGGTGGCCCTGGTGGTGACCTCCGCCGAGCGCGCTCGCGACCTGCGCAGATCCCCCGCCGTGATCACCGCGGCCGCCCAGGGCTCGGGGGCCGGCCAGCTGATGATGACCAGCTACTACCGCGATGACATGACCGGCCTTCCCGAGATGTCCGTCGTCGGCCGGCGCCTCTGGTCCATGTCCGGCCTGAAGCCCAAGGACATCCAGACAGCCATCCTGTACGACCACTTCACCCCGTTCGTCCTGACCCAGTTGGAGGAGCTCGGCTTCTGCGGCAAGGGGGAGGCGCCCGGCTTCCTCCAGGACGGCGGCATCGGGCTGGCCGGCCGGCTCCCCGTCAACCCGCACGGGGGCCAGCTCGGCGAGGCCTACATCCACGGCATGAACGGCATCGCGGAGGCGGTGCGCCAGATCAGGGGCACCGCCGCCAACCAGCTCACCGGCGTCACGAACGTCCTGGTCACGGCCGGCACCGGGGTGCCCACGAGCGGCCTGATCCTCTCCTCGGGCTGACCGGGCCGCACTACTGGTTGGTGATCGATTACTCAGGGTAATCATCGCTGTATGAGCGCATATTGGGCGATCCTGGCGCAGCCGGAGTTGAAGATCGACTGGGCCAGGATGCCCACGTACAACACGATCATGGCGGTCGCCGCGGGCGCCGGGCTGCTGGTCGTGGTCTCGTTCGGGCGGCGGGTGCTGCGCGGCGACCCCCTGGAGCACGTGGACGGCTGGGCCCTGGCCTTCGGGGCGCTCGGCGGCCTCCTGGCGGTCACCGGGCTGCACATGACGCTCACCTGGCCGCTCGCCGGCCAGGGCTTCCCCTTCGACAACATCATTTTCGGCGAGCCCGCGCTGGCGTTCGGCGTGCTGCTGCTGGCCGCCGCCCTCTACCTGTGGAAGCGGTGGGGGGCGATCAGCGTGACGACCGACCGCCGGAAACTCGTGGCGCGGGTGGCGGGGCCGCTCTCGCTGTTCGTGCTGGGGATGGGGCTGGCCTGCTTCGGGATCGCGGCGGCCGGCTGGACGTACACGCTGTTCGCCGCGCCGCCGCAGGAGCCGATCTCGGGCGCGTTCGCCGGCCTGCCGCTCCTGGAGGCGTCGTTCATCTCCGGCCTGTACGTGCTCGTCGGCCTCGGCGCCGTGTTGTTCCCGCTCGCGTTGCGGGCCAGAGGCGGCCCGCTCGCGAACGTCGTCGGCGTGTGCTGGGGGATCGCCGGGGTGGCGTTCCTGCTGTTCGGGGCGCTGAACTACTTCACGCACATCGGGTTGATCGTCAACACCATGTAGGCGCTCTCACGGGTTCATGAACGACGGCACGGAGAAGAACACGATCATCGCGATGGCCACGCAGATCAGGAACCCGACCACCTCCCAGGCCCAGTCGTAGTGGCGGTTCCTGCGGCGGCGGGCCTTCTCCGGCCGCCGCGTCACCTCGGGACGGCGCTTGGTGGGCGGCCGGGTGCGGACCGGGCGCGGCGCCAGGAAGGAGGACACCTCGGCCGGACGGACGGAGACGACGGGCAGCTCGTCCGTGGCCGCCTCCTGCTCCTCGACCGGCTCCGGCATCCGGTAGACCGGCTCCGCGGGCTTGGCGCGGGGCTGGAAGAGCGGCGCCGCGTCGCGCACCGGCTCGTCGGCGCGCGAGGACGGCTGGAGCGGGCGGGCGGGGCCCTTGTGCACGAGCACGTCGTCCGCCGGCCGCGGCCCCTCCGGCAGCGGAGCCGTGACGGGCCAGGGCTGCCGGCGGGGCGGGACCGTGAACGGCTGGGGCGCGGACCGGCCGCTCGTCCTGGGCAGGAGCACGTCGCCGGTCGCGAACGGCTCGGGGGAGTCATTGGGCAGCAGCACGTCCCCCGTCGCGAACGGCTCCGGCCCGTCAGCGGGCACGGGCGCCGAGAGGAAGAACGGCTGCTCCGCGGATTGCGGGTTCCGGGAGGGCGGTCCAGACGGTGGCGGGTATGGGGAGGGTCGTCCAGCAGGTTGCGAATTCCTCAAGGGTTGTCCCGAGGGATGCGGGTACTGGGAGGGTCGCGGATCCCGGGGCGGTTGCGCCGAGACACGGGCGCTCCAGAAGCCCTGGGCCAGCGCGGCCAGCGGATTGGTCAGGGACCGGCCGGGCGCGGCCAGGGAGTCGCGGAGCTTGGGCATCGGCGCCGTGGTCGCCTCCAGCGGGGAGACCCGCGCGGGCGCGGGCGGCGTCAGCAGCTCAGCGGGGAAGATCACCGTACTGGTGGCCGGATCCCCGTCGGCCAGCGGTTGCGGCCACATGGGCGGCGCGGGCCAGCGCGGCTTGGTGAACAGGGGCCCCGGCCGGGCCGGACGGGAACCGGCGAAGTGGATGCGCAGCGCTCCGGGCGGCTGCGGCCACGGAAGGCGGCCCAGCACGTCCCGCAGCGGTGAGATCCCCAGCGCGCCGTAGATGTCGGCCACCGGCTTGGGCACCCGGACCCGGGTCGTGGCCAGCGCCGTCCTCAGCACCTGCCTGAACCGGTGTCCCGCCCCCACCGCCAGCTCCTCGGCGGTGTCGGGGGCGACGTCGAGCACCCAGGCCAGCTCGGCCTTGCTCAGCCCGCAGACCGCGCAGAGCACCAGGACTTCGCGCTGGTGCGGGCGCAGCTCGCGCAGGGTGCGCTCGACGAGCGCGGAGGCCGGGTCGATGAGCGGATCGACCGCGGGTGGCGAATAGACGATGTCCCGCCGGTGGATCTCCCGGCGGGCGAACGCGTAGAGAGCGGCACGGGGTGGCTCCGCGACCGGGACGCCGGAAAGCACGGACGCCAGGACGTCAGAGGCAGAGCCGAGGTCGCCGAGCTGGTCCGCGCAGTACGCGAACAACCCGGCGGCGTGGCGGTCGTAGAGCTCTGCGATCAGTTGCGCCCGGGGGCGCTGATCGGTGAGCGGCTGAGACACTGGCCGGTCCTCTGTGTGCGGAAGCTGAGGGTGAGGGGGGCGAGTCAGATGATTGTGAAGGTAATCATGCCAACACCCACGGTCCGGCGCACTACCAGATCCATATTTGCTACGAAACTCGCAGGTGGATGAAACGTTTAAGCCAGCCCCTGAGGGGACAGGGTGGTCCGGATCGCCGTAGTCTGTGCCCCAAGAGATCATGCGGCGGTCGTGGCAGGCGAGCCGCGGCCCTGCCAAGAGCGGAAGGTCGCGCGTGATCACATTCGATGCTGTCACCAAACGCTACCCAGACGGCACGGTCGCCGTGGACCGCCTCAGCCTTGAGGCGCCCACCGGCGAGATCACCGTGTTCGTCGGCCCCTCGGGCTGCGGGAAGACGACATCCCTGCGGATGATCAACCGCATGATCGACGCCTCGGACGGGCAGATCCTGCTCGACGGCGTTCCCGTACAGGGCATAGACCCACCCACCTTGCGGCGCGGCATCGGCTACGTCATCCAGCAGGCCGGGCTCTTCCCGCACCGGAAGATCGTCGACAACGTCGCCACGGTCCCCTACCTGCTCGGCTGGGACAAGAAGAAGGCCCGCGACAGGGCCATGGAGCTGCTCGAACGCGTCGGCCTCGACACCGCGCTCGCGGGCCGCTACCCGTTCCAGCTCTCCGGCGGGCAGCAGCAGCGCGTGGGCGTGGCCAGGGCGCTGGCCGCCGATCCGCCCGTGTTGCTCATGGACGAGCCGTTCAGCGCGGTCGACCCCATCGTGCGGACGAGCCTGCAGGACGAGCTCCTGCGTCTCCAGTCCGAGCTGAACAAGACCATCGTTTTCGTCACCCACGACATCGACGAGGCCATCAAGCTCGGCGACCGTGTGGCCGTGCTGCGCGTGGGCGGCACGCTGGCCCAGCTCGCCGATCCCAAGACGTTGTTGTCGGAGCCGGCCGACGAGTTCGTCCGCGAGTTCCTCGGGCACGACCGGGGGATCAGGCGGCTGCAGTTCATCTCCACGGCCGGGTTGCGGCTGCGTACCGACCTGACGGTGCCCGAAGGGTCGGACGCGAGCGCGGACGAGCCGTGGTCGCTGGTCGTGAGCGCGGACACCCGGCCGCTCGGGTGGATCTCCCGGTCGCGGCCGGGGGAGCTGGAGCCGTTCGGGACGTTCGTGCACGGGCGCGACTCGATGCGCTCGGCACTCGACGCGGCGTTGTTGTCGCCGTCCGGCTACGCCGTCGCGGTGGACGAGCAGGGCAAGGCCGTCGGCGTGGCCACGCGGGAGGCGCTGGACGAGGCGCTGGCGGAGGCCGCAGATGGGTGACGGTCCCCCCACGATCTGGGAGTGGATCGGGCGCAACTGGGACACCGGACGGGTAGACAGCATCCAGAACCTGCTGCTGGACCACCTGGTCATGTCTCTCGTCCCGATCCTGGTCGCGCTGGTCGTCGCGCTGCCGCTCGGACTGGCCTGCGTGCGCTGGCGCTGGCTCTACCAGCCCACCTCCGGCCTGATGAACGTGATCTACGCGCTGCCCTCGCTGCCCGTCTTCATGTTGCTGATCTCGGTGACCGGGTTGTCGCAGACCACCGTGATCATTCCGCTGACCTTCTACGGCATGGCGGTGCTGATCCCGGCCGTGGTCGACGGGCTGGGCTCGGTGCCCGACCACGTGCGGCAGTCGGCGGTCGCGATGGGGTTCACGCCGCTGCGCCGCCTGCTCCAGGTCGAGCTGCCGATCGCGGTGCCCGTGGTGCTGGCAGGGCTGCGGGTGGTCGCGGTGTCCAGCATCAGCCTGGTCAGCGTGGGTGCGCTGATCGGGCAGGGCGGTCTCGGCGGGCTGTTCACGCGGGCGTACCAGAACCCGTTCATGCCGCCGGTGATCGTCGGGATCGTGCTCATCGTGGCCCTGGCGCTGGTCGCCGACGGGCTGCTGGTGCTGGCGCAGCGGTTGCTCACGCCGTGGGTGCGGGCGCGGAGGGGGGCCTGATGGGCTGGCTGACGGCGTTCTTCGACTGGCTCGTGGAGTTCTTCGGCACCGCCGCGAACTGGTCCGGGTCCGGCGGCATCCCCGCGCGGCTGCTGGAGCACCTGGAGTTCTCGGTGCTGGCGCTGCTGCTCGCCGCGCTGATCGCGGTGCCGCTGGGGTTGCTGATCGGGCACACGGGCCGGGGCGAGGTGCTGGTCGTCGTCTCGGCGAACCTGGCCAGGGCGCTGCCCACGCTGGGACTGCTGGTGATGTTCGTGTTGCTGCTGGGCACGGCCTCCATCTGGCCGGTGATCATTCCGCTGGTGTTGCTCTCGGTGCCGCCGATCCTGGTCAACACGTTCGAGGGCATCAAGGGAGTCGATCCCGAGCTGCGCGACGCGGCGTACGGGATGGGGCTGCGCGGCGGGCAGGTGCTCGGACGGGTGCTGGTGCCCGTGGCGCTGCCGCTGATCCTGCTCGGCTGCCGGCTCTCGGCGATCCAGGTCGTGGCCACCACCACCGTCGCCGCCTACACCGGCCTCGGCGGTCTCGGACGTTATGTCATCGATGGTTTCGCGACGAAGGATTATGCGAGCGTCGTCGGGGGTTCAGTACTGATTGTGCTGTTCGCGCTCGTGGTGCAGATCTTGTTCACGATCGCGCAGCGGGTAACGGTTTCACCGGGGGTGAGCCAGCGCCTGAAGGTCCGCTAGTCTCCTGTATTACCCCCCGCCTTAGAAGGGAAAGCAAGATGAGACGCAAGTACGGCATCGCTGGGGTGCTCTTCTCGGCGATGCTCGCGCTGGCCGCCTGTGGTGGCGGCGGCAGCACCGGGGGCAACCCGCTCGACAGTACGAGCGCAGCGCCCACCGGGTCGGCCTCCGCAGCCGGTGGTGGCAAGGCCGTCATCGGCTCCTTCGACTTCGACGAGAGCGTGCTGCTCGGATCCATCTACGCCCAGGCGCTGGAGGCCAAGGGCGTGCAGGTGGAGGAGAAGCCGCGCATCGGCAGCCGCGAGGCCGTCTACGACCAGGTCAAGAGCGGCGGCCTGACCGTCGTGCCGGAGTACAACGGCAACCTGCTCGCCTTCGTCGACCTGAAGGCCACGGCCGCGACCACCGACGAGGTCAACGCCGCGCTGAAGGAGAAGCTGCCCGCCGAGCTGGAAGTGCTCGACTCCTCGCCCGCCGAGGACAAGGACAGCCTGTCCATCACCAAGGACGTCCAGGCCAAGCAGTCGCTGAACTCCATCGAGGACCTGGCCAAGGTCTCCAAGACCTTCGTCGTCGGCGGCCCGCCCGAGTTCAAGAAGCGGTGGGAGGCGCGCTTCAAGGACGTCTACGGGGTCGAGTTCAAGGAGTGGAAGCCCACCGGCCCGACCACCGCGGACGCGCTGAAGGACGGCACGATCCAGGTCGGCAACGTGTTCACCACCGACCCGAAGATCGCGGCCAACGGCCTGGTGCCGCTGCAGGACACCAAGAACATCTTCCCCGCCCAGAACGTGACGCCGCTGCTGTTCAAGTCCGCGGCGAACGACACGATCAGGACCACGCTGAACGCGATCTCGGCGAAGCTCAGCACGCAGTCGCTGCTGGACATGATGCAGAAGATCTCGGTCAACAAGGACGAGCCCGCCACGGTGGCCAAGGAGTGGCTGACCTCCAACGGTCTCGCCTGATGCTCCATACCGTTCCAGACGCGCTGAGGGTCTCCGTTTCGCGGGGGCCCTCGCCGCGTTGTGGGAGGCTCGTGCGGTGAGCGAGTTCACGGAGGCGATGGCGCAGCTCGCCGCAGGGGTCGCGGTGGTGACCGTACGCGATGGGCGCGACGACGTGGGCGCCACGGTCTCGGCGCTGATGTCCGTCTCGCTGGAGCCCCCGCTGGTCCTGGTGAGCATGGCCAGTGACGGCTACCTCAACGAGCTCATGCTCCGGCAGGACCGCTGGGCCGCCTCCCTGCTGTCGTCGGGGCAGACGGCCGTCGCCAGCCGCTTCGCCACCGCCGGCCGGCCCAGTGCCCGGCTGCTGCTGGCGGGCACCCCGCACCACCGGGGCGCGTACTCCGGGGCGCTGGTGGTCGAGGGCGGCGTGGCCGCCTTCGAGGCCGAGACGACCAAGGTCGTCCCGGCCGGCGACCACACGTTGTTCATCGCCACCGTGCCGGCGATCGACTACGTCGACCCCGGCCTCCTCCCCCTCGTACGGCTCCGCTCCCGCTACCGCGCCGTGGCGGGCGCCTGACGCTCCGGCCCAGCGGGCGCCTGGCCCCCGCGGCTCAGCGGGCGCCTGAACCCCCGGCTCAGCGGATCGTGTACCACTCCGGCAGCAGCAGGGGACCCGCGGCGGGCAGGCCGAGCTCGGCCGACAAGCGCGCGAGCGGCCCCCAGGCGTCGATCCGGAGCCTGGCCAGGGCGGCGGACTTGTCCTCGCTGGACTCGGGGCCGCGCAGGCGCTCCAGCGGGTTGAGCCGCGGATAGGTGCGCACGGGGGCGTCGTCGGTGAGGCCGGTCCGCTTCCTGGCCAGCGCCAGCGCGTCCTCCAGGCCGCCCAGCTCGTCCACCAGGCCGCGGGCCTGCGCGTCGGCGCCGGTCCAGACGCGGCCGCGGGCCAGCTCGTGGGCGCGCTCCCGGCTGAGGTCGCGGCTCGCGGCCACCTTGCCCACGAAGTCGTCGTAGATGCGGTCGAGCCAGGCGTTCACCCGCTCCCACTGGTCGGGGGAGAAGCCGCGCGAGGTGGAGAACATGCCGGCGTTGGCGCCCTCGGCGACCAGCTCGGAGGTGATGCCCAGCTTGCCGAGCAGCTCGGACAGGACGGGCTTGCCGCCGTACACGCCGATCGAGCCCGTCAGCGTGCCCGACTGGGCGACGATCACGTCGGCCGCCATCGCCACGAAGTAGCCGCCGGACGCCGCCAGGTCGCCCATGGAGACGATCACCGGCTTGACCTTGCGGGTCAGCGTCACCTCGCGCCAGACCGTGTCGCTGGCCACGTACGAGCCGCCGGGGCTGTCGACCCGGAACACGACGGCCTTGACGTGCTCGTCGCGCCGGGCGGCGCGGAACGCGGCGCTGATCGTGTCGGAGCCCATCGCCCCGCCTCCGCCCAGCGGGCTGCGTCCGCTGCGGCCGGTCTTGATCATGCCGGAGCCGTGGATCAGCGCGATCCCGTCGGCCATCGGCTGCGGCAGCTTGCGCACGGCCGCGGCGCGGGCGTACCTGGAGACGTACAGCAGGTGCGCCTCGGCGCCGGCGGAGCGCCTGACCTCGTCGTACACCTCGTCCCGGTAGGCCAGCCCGTCGACCAGCCCGGCCTCCTGCGCCTCCGCGCCGGTGAACGGGCCGCGGTCGATCAGCTCCCGCACCTTGCCGGGATCCAGCCGCCGCCCCTCGGCGATGCCCGCGACGAGGGTCTCGGTGACCGACTCGACGATGCGGCTCATCGACTCACGGTGCGGCTCGGTCATGTGATCCTGGGTGAAGGTGTTGACCGCGGTCTTGTACTCGTGGCGCTGGCCGGCCTCGTAGCCCACGCCCAGCTTCGTCAGCGCGCCCTTGAGGAAGCGCTGCTCCAGAGCCACCCCGGTCAGCCCGACGTCGCCGCTGGGCTGCAGATAGACCCGCTCGAAGGCGCTGGCCAGGTAATAGGGCACCGTGCCGCCGCCGAACTCGCCGTAGGTCTCGGCGTACGCGACGGTCAGCTTGCCGGAGGCCCTGAAGTGCACCACGGCCTGGCGCAGCTCCTGCACCATCGCCAGCCCCAGCGGATTGCTCCCCAGCTTCACCACCAGCGCCTTGACCCGGGAGTCCTGCCTGGCCCGCTTGAGCCCGGACAGGACGTCGGCCAGGCGCGGCTTGCGCATGGACAGCACCGCGGCCAGTGGATCCGCCGGTGGGCCCTCGGTGAGGCCCTCTGTGAGATCGAGCTCCAGGACCAGCGGGCCGGTGCGCCGCTGGCGAAGCTTGTCGACGGTTTCGAAGATCGCCCTGCCTGCGTCCATAGAAGCCACCCTAAGCGACGCATTTCGAAATACGCTTAGGACTATACAGCTAAGGTGTATACCTCTTAGCTGTATAGTCCTACCATGAGCAGTGTTCTCAAGCCCGCCCACGTCTTCGACCGGGATCGCGAATGGGCGGGACTTGTGCGGTTCGCCACGTCGTCCAGCCCTGATGTGCGGCTCGGCATCGTGAGCGGCAGGCGCCGGCAGGGCAAGACCTTCCTTCTCGATGCCCTGCTGCAGGAGGTCGGTGGATTCTTCTTCGCCGCCACGGACGAGACGGAGACCGCGGCGCTGGCCCGTTTCGGGCAGGCTCTGGCGGCACAGACCGGGGGCGGCAGATACGCGTTCGCCAACTGGGACGAGGCGCTGCAGCGGCTGTTCGCCGTCGTCCAGGATGGGCTCATCGTGATCGACGAGTTCCCCTATCTCTGCAAGGCATCCCCTTCTCTGCCCTCCCTGTTCCAGCACGCCCTCGATCCCAGGGGATACGCGCGGCAAGGCAAGTCGCGCCTGCTGCTGTGTGGCTCGGCCCTGGGGGTGATGGGCCGGCTGCTCGCCGGAAACGCGCCTCTGCGCGGGCGGGCGAGTCTCGAGCTCGTGGTCCGGCCGCTGGACTACCGGCCTGCCGCCGAGTTCTGGGGGATCGACGATCCGCGACTCGCCGTGCTGGTGCACTCCATCGTGGGCGGCACGCCCGCCTACCGCAGGGAGTTCGTGGCCGGGGACGCGCCTGCCTCGCTGGCGGACTTCGACGACTGGGTGACCCGCACCGTCCTCAATCCGCAGGTCCCGCTCTACCGCGAGGCTCGCTATCTGCTGGCGGAGGAGGCCGACATCCGTGACACGGCCATCTACCACGCGGTTCTGGGCGCCATCGCGTCAGGGAACGCCACCCGCGGCGGCATCGCCGGCCACATTGGCCGAAAATCTCCGGATATCGGGCATCCCCTGTCCGTGCTGGAGGACTCTCAGCTCATCGCCCGGGAGGCGGACGCGTTCAGAAAGGGCACCTCTCTGTTCCGGGTCTGCGAGCCGCTGATCGTCTTCTATGAAGCGGTGATGCGGCGCGAGTGGAACCGGCTGGAACGCGGACAGCCCGAGGCGGCGTGGCGCAATTCGCGGGCCACCTTCCTGTCGCAGGTGGTCGGGCCGCACTTCGAAGCCCTCTGCCGGGACTGGGCGATGTTCTCGGAGAAGGAGGTGTTCGGCGAGTTGCCGGGCAGAGTGGCCGCCGGCACGGTCGCCGACCCGCACAACCGGACGCAGATCCAGGTCGACGTGGCGGTTCTCGCCCAGGAGGAGCACGGCCGGCCGCAGCGGGTGTTGTCTCTCGGCGAGGTCAAGTGGGACAAGGTGCTGACCACTGGGCACGTGGATCGGTTGCGGCGGGCTCGTGACCTGCTGTCGGTCAAGGGCTACGACACCAGCGGCACGGTGCTCGCCTGCTACAGCGGGGCGGGCTTCCAGCCGGACTTTCCCGGCGACGTGCGCAAGGTCACCCTTGAGGAGCTCTACGCGTGATCATGGGGCTTTGAGGGGGAGGTTCAGGCGGCGGGGGCGCCGGCGGTGGCTCGTTCGGCGTCGATCCGGGGCGTGGTCATCGGGGTGCCGCCCGAGTTGTACTGGATGGCCGTTCCGGTGGTCTGCAGGCGCTGCAGGCTCTGCGCGACGGTGAAGGCCGGGTACGCCTGCTTCATCAGCGCGAACATCCCGGCCACGTGCGGCGCGGCCATCGAGGTGCCGCTCTTCACCCCGTACCCGTCGTCGGGGACGGCCGAGGTGACGTTCACGCCAGGCGCGAACAGGTCGAGCAGCGACCCCCGGTTGGTGAATGTGGCCAGTGCGTCGGCGTCGTCGGTGGCGCCCACCGTGACGGCGGTGGAGATGCAGGCGGGCGCGCTGACGCCGTTGGCGAAGCCGTTGTTGCCGGCCGACACCACGGGCGCGACCCCCAGCGACACCAGCGCGTCGAACTCGGGCTTGATCGCGGCGGCGCTCACGTCGCCGTCACAGGCCGTTCTGTACGGGCCGCCGCCGCCGAGGCTCATGTTCACCGCGGCCACGTTGTGGGTGGCGACCACCCGCGTGACGTACTCTAGCGCCAGCTTCTGGTCCGAGGTGTAGCTGAGGAAGCAGGGCGCCCCGCCGCCCCCGCACGTCTGCGCATTGTTCACCCGGCTGAAGACCTGGATCGCCAGCAGGCGCGACTCGGGGGCGACGCCGTTGGCGGGCGCGCCGGTGACCATCCGGCCCGAGGAGATGCCGGCCACGTGCGTGCCGTGGGAGCAGGCGTAGGCCCCGTTGACGACGCACTGCGGCGTCTCGGCGTCCGCCGCGCCGGGGCCGGTCTGGCTGGACTGGTTGTTCGGGCAGAGCGAGACGGTGCCGTCGCCCGCGCTGGAGGAGGAGAAGCACGCCTCGTCGGCGATCCGGCCGGTGAAGAACGGATGGTCCCGGTCGATGCCGGTGTCCAGAATGGCGACGGTCGTGCCCCTGCCGGTCCAGCCGGCGGCGTTCGCCCGGTTCGAGCGGATCAGGGCGGTGGTGCTGTCGAGGCTGGGCGCGCGCAGCTCGTCCTTGTAGACGGAGTGGACCCGGCCGTCGCGCCGGAGCGTGGCCAGCGTCGTGTCGTCCACCTCGGCGACGAAGAAGTGCGCCGACTGGGCCGATCCCGGGATGCGGCTGCCCGCCGACGCCCGTTCGAGGTCGCCGGCGACGGCCTCCACGCTCTGGCCGGGCTTGAGCTGGATGATGGAGCGGACCCGGGACTTCGCCTGGATCTCCGCGACGAGCGCGGGGCTGATGATCGGCCCGCCGTCGTCGGAGGTGTCGCCGCTCGGCGTGGGTCGCGCGGTGTCGGCGCGCAGCGCCGGGGCCGTACAGAGCAGGGTGGCGGTCGCGGCCAGCGCCGCGGCGCCGGCCAGCAGAGATCGAAGCCTCATGGGTGCCTCCGAGGTTCAGGCCGTGAAGCCTTCTCCGCTTCCGGCGCGAGTACAGACCGCATACCTCCCCACCTGTGACAACGGTGATGTCGGTGACGTATGGCACCAGAGAAACGTTTGAGCCCCTTTTACATCAATGAGAAAAGGCCGGTCACGAACGACCGGCCTTTTCGTGATATCGAGCTATTTAGCGGTTTTGAGGACGTTCTTCGCCGTCTTCTTCAGCGTCGCCGCGGACGACTTGGCGCTCAGCCGCACCTTCTCGGCGGCGGTCAGCGTCGTGGTGCCGTTCGTGCCGTGCGCCCAGTTCAGCCAGGCCGTGAGCAGTGCGCCGTCGAGCGTGCCCTTGCTGGTCTTGCTGTTCTTCAGCACCCGGTACGCCTTGCCGAGCGAGGACGCCTTGGTCACCTCGGGGAAGACCTTGCTCGACTTGCCGATCAGCTTCAGGTAGCAGGTGAGCGTGGTGTCCGGGATCGAGCCGCTGCTGCGGTGGATCTCCACGGCCCACTTCTTGGCCGACAACTTCTTGGCGGCCGTGCCCCGCGTGCAGACCGCGGCGGCCGGCTTCGGCGTGACGGTCACCGTGACCGTGACGGTGGGCAGCGGGATCGGCGACGTGCTGCTGCTCGGCTCCGGCTCCGGGCTCGGCTCGGTGTCGCCGGAGGGGTCGGGCTCCGGGCTCGGGCCGCTGCTGTCGGAGGGGTCCGGCTCCGGCGAGGGGTTCTCGATCGGGCTCTGCGTGGCGGTCGGCTGCGGGGCCGCCCCGGCCAGGGCCGCCGCCAGGTCCAGGCGCGGGGTGACGACCTGGGCGCCGCCCGCCTCGTACGCGTACGGCTTGCCGGTCGACTTGAGCTTGCCGATCAGCTCGGTCATCGGCGTCTCCGGCGCGGCCGCCTTCATCAGCGCCAGCGCGCCGGCCACGTGCGGGGTGGCCATCGAGGTGCCGCTGTAGACGGCCGTCTGGTTGTCCGGCACCGACGACTCGATGTCCACGCCCGGCGCGAACAGGTCGAGCAGCCCGCCCCGGTTGGAGAAGTTCGCGATCGTGTCGGCGCCGTCGTTCGCTCCGACGGCCACGGCGGTGGAGACGCAGCCCGGGTACGACGTGCCCTCGAAGCCCTCGTTGCCCGCCGCCACCACGGTCGCGATGTTCTTGGCCAGCAGGGCGTCGATCTTCGCCTTGAAGGGCGCGCCCTCCGCGCTGGAGTCGCAGTCGGTCTCGGACAACTCACCGCCGAGGCTCAGGTTCACCGCGGCGATCGGCTGGGTGAGACCCGCGACGTAGTCCATGGCCTCGCGCAGCGAGGACTCGTAGGCCACCACGCAGGAGGGGTCGCCGCAGAACTCCTCGTCGTTGACCCGGCTGAACACCTGCACCGCGACGATGCCCGCGCCCGGCGCCACGCCGCCCGTGCCGGCCGCGATGCCCGCGACGTGGGTGCCGTGGTCGCACAGGTTCACGCCGTCGGCCAGGCATTTGGCCGTCATGGCGTCCGCCGCGCCCGCTCCCGTCTGCGACGTCTGGCCGTTCGGGCAGAGCGTCTCGACGCCCGCCTCGACGACGGAGAAGCAGGCCTCGGCCACGACCCGGCCGGTGAACCAGGGGTGGTCGCCGTCGATGCCGGTGTCGAGCACCGCCACCGCCTGTCCCGTGCCGGTGTAGCCCTTGGCGTGGGCCTGGTCGGCGCCGATCTGGACCAGGTTGGAGCTGACGTCGGTCGGCGCGTACGTCCTGTCGCGGTGGATGGAGGCGACGCGCGGATCCTCGGCCAGCTTGGCCAGCTCCGCCGCGGTGCCTTCGACCACCATGAACGACTGGCTCTGCGGCAGGTGCACCACGTCCACGCTGTCGGCCGCCGCCTGCGTCGCCACGGGCGCGTTCTGGGCCGGATCGGTCAGCTCGACGATGGCCCTCGTGGTGCCGCCGTCGACGCCTAAGCCCTCCTCGACCTTGGCGCCGGCTTCCTGCGAGACCGTGGGCGAAGGGGTGGGCGCCGGGTCGTCCGCGTAGGCCGGGCCCGACAGGGGCAGCAGCGCCAGCACGATCGAACAGACGAGTAAGGGGCGAAGTCGCACGCGTCGTCCTCCGATGGGGGATGATCTCGGAGTTTAGGGCGATTTGCCCGACACGCACAGGCCCCCGCCCGAGTTCTCACCGAACTTTCAGCGGGGGCCGCTCAAACGTTCAGGCTGTCCCCTCGTGGGCGAGCCAGACCGCGCCGAGCGGTGGCACGCGCAGCGTCGTGGAGCAGGGCAGGCCGTGCCACGGCTCCTCGGCCGCCTCGACCCCGCCCATGTTGCCCACGCCGCTGCCCCAGTAGTCGTAGGCGTCGGTGTTGACGATCTCCTCCCAGCGCCCGGCGTACGGCAGTCCGAGCCGGTATTCCTCGTGCGGCCCGCCGCTGAAGTTGACCACGCACGCCACCGCCGACCCGTCGGCCGCGTAGCGGACGAAGGAGAACGTGTTCCCCGAGGCGTCGTCGGCGTCGATCCACCGGAACCCGTCGGGCGAGGAGTCCTTCTCCCACAGCGCCCTGGTCTGCTTGTAGACCTTGTTCAGGTCGCGGACCATGCGCTGCACGCCCTGATGCCCGTCGAACTCCAGCACCCACCAGTCCAGCCCGCGCTCCTCCGACCACTCCGAGCCCTGGCCGAACTCGCCGCCCATGAAGAGCAACTGCTTGCCCGGATGCGCCCACATGAAGGCCAGCAACGCCCGCAACTGCGCGAACCGCTGCCACTCGTCGCCCGGCATCTTGCCGAGCAGCGAGCCCTTGCCGTGCACGACCTCGTCGTGGGAGAGGGGCAGCATGTAGTTCTCGGAGTAGGCGTACAGCAGGGAGAACGTCATCTGGTGGTGGTGGTAGCGGCGGAAGACCGGCTCGTGCCGCAGGTATTCGAGCGTGTCGTGCATCCAGCCCATGTTCCACTTGAAGCCGAACCCGAGCCCGCCGAGATAGACCGGCCGTGACACGCCGGGCCAGGCCGTCGACTCCTCGGCCACGGTCGAGATGCCGGGGGTCTCGCGGTAGCAGACGGCGTTCATCTCCTTGAGGAACTCGACCGCGTCGAGGTTCTCCCTGCCGCCGTAGACGTTCGGCGTCCACTCGCCCTCGCGGCGCGAGTAGTCGAGGTAGAGCATCGAGGCGACCGCGTCCACCCGCAGGCCGTCGACGTGGAACTCCTTCAGCCAGTAGACCGCGTTGGCCACCAGGAAGTTGCGCACCTCCCTGCGGCCGAAGTCGAAGACGTAGGTGCCCCAGTCGGGGTGCTCGCCCCTGGCCGGGTCGGCGTGCTCGTACAGCGGGGTGCCGTCGAAGCGGGCCAGCGCCCAGTCGTCCATCGGGAAGTGCGCGGGCACCCAGTCCAGCAGCACCCCGATGCCGCGCTGGTGCATCATGTCGACGAAATGCCGGAACTCGTCAGGCGTGCCGAACCGCGCCGTCGGCGCGTAGTAGGACGTCACCTGGTATCCCCAGGATCCGCCGAACGGGTGCTCGGCCACCGGCAGCAGCTCGACGTGGGTGAACCCCAGGTCGGCGACGTACGCGGAGAGCTGCTCGGCCAGCTCCAGGTAGGACAGCCCCGGCCGCCACGACCCCAGGTGCACCTCGTAGACGCTCATCGGCGCGGCCTGCGGATGGGCCTCGCGGCGGTCGATCATCCAGGTGTCGTCCTGCCAGGCGTAGTCGGACTTCTCGACCACGGAGGCCGTCATCGGCGGCACCTCGGTCCGCCTGGCCATCGGGTCGGCCTTGTCGCGCCACACCCCGTCGGCGCCCAGAATCTGGAACTTGTACCGCTCGCCCGCGGCCAGCCCCGGCACGAACAGCTCCCACACCCCCGAGCGGCCCAGCGAGCGCATCGGGTAGGCGGTGCCGTTCCAGTGGTTGAAGTCGCCGACGATCCTGATGCCGCGCGCGTTGGGGGCCCAGACGGCGAACGCGGTGCCCTCGACGTCCTGGTGCTCCATCGTGCGGGCGCCGAGCACCTCCCACAACCGCTCGTGCCGCCCTTCGCCGATGAGGTGCAGGTCCACCTCGCCGAGCGTGGGCCAATGCCGGTAGGGGTCGCGGACCTGGTACGGCTCCGCCCCGGCGTACTTCACGCTCAGCAGATATTCGGGCACCTTGTCCAGGCCCGGGACGGTCACCTCGAACACCCCGTGGGCCTGGTGCTTCATGTCGTGGGCCGTGCCGTCGTCCAGTATCACGGACACGCGTTCGGCCAGCGGGCGCAGCGCGCGGAAGACCACCCCGCCCGTGACCGGGTGTGCTCCCAGCACGGAGTGCGGATCGTGGTGTGCTCCGCCTGCGAGGCGGTCGAGCTCTGTCCTCATCGGCATGCTCCCAACCCTGCCCTATGATGCGCGTCCATCCCAGGAACTGCCCGCTTTCACCGAGACAATCACCGAAAGTGCGAAATCCCGGGTTCATCACAAGAGAGTGCCGTGTCGGACAACTGAACCTTTTCGGGATCTTGACACAGACATACTGGTGCGCTGCTCGTTCCCCCCTCACTGAAAGGCTCCGGGCAATGCATCCGCCTCCTCCTGCCTATCCGCCGCACGTCTACCCGCCCCCGCCGCCGCCGTTACGCCCGGTCCGCGGGCCGGCCATTTTCGCCGTCGTGGCCCTGGCGGGCGTCGCCGTGGTCGGCCTCGTCGCCGCGGTGATCGACCTCTGGTACGCCGCTCTCGTGGACCGGCTGATCGAAGATCCGTCCTCCGTGCCCGACTCGGAGATCACCACGGGCGACCTCGTCTACGCGGCCTCCGGGATTCTGGAGGCGCTCAGTTACGTCCTCGCGGCGGTGGCGTTCCTGGTCTGGCTGTTCCGGGTCAGGTCCAACGCCGAGATCCTCTCCCCGGACGGTCATCGGCGGAGCAGGCCCTGGGTGATCTTCGGCTGGGTCGTCCCGATCATCGCGTTCTGGTTCCCGAAGCAGGTCGTGGACGACATCTGGCACGCCTCCACCCGCGCCGCCGCGCCCTCCAAGGGGCTGATCAACGGCTGGTGGGCGGCCTGGCTGGTGCACAACATCGTCACCAACGTGGCGGGGCGGCTGCTCAACAAGGCCGGCGATCTCGACGCGCTCGCCTCCGCGGCCCGTTTCGACGCGTTCGACATCCTGCTGATGATCATCGCGGCCGGCCTGGCGATCGGCGTCGTCCGCAAGATCACCGATGCCCAGGAAGACACCCGGGCGGCGGCCGCCGCCGGTGTCATGCCGGGCTCGCCCGGGATGTATCAGCCGTACTGAGCGCCGGGTGCTAGGCGGCGCGGGGGCGGAAGGCGGCCAAGGGGATGGGCAACCACGACGGCCGGTTGCGGGCCTCGTAGACCACCTCGTACACGGCCTTCGACGACTCGAACGCGCGCAACAACACCGCGTCCCCGTGGGTGATCACGCCGCCGCCCTCGGCGTACCCGTCGAGGAACGCGGCCCGGTTCCGATCCGCCCACTCCTGCGCCCGGGGCTCCAGCTCCGCCGCCTGTGAGTGGTCCGCCAGCAGGTGCCGGGCCGCGTAGTCGAACGAGCGCAACATCCCCGCCACGTCCCGCAGCGGCGACGACAACGCCCGCCGCTCGGCCAGCGGCTGCCCCGGCTCGCCCTCGAAGTCCAGCACCACCCAGTCCCTCGGCGTGCGCATCACCTGGCCCAGGTGGAAGTCCCCGTGAACGCGTTGCACAGGCACTTCGTCGGTGAGCAGCTCCACCTGGTGGTAGACCTCCTCGATGACCGGCACGTGCTCCCGCAACTCCGGCACCTCTGACACCGCCCGGCCCAGCCGGCGCCTGAAGCCCTCGGCCATACGCTTGACGTCGTGCGGCTCGATGACGTCCGTGGGGAAGGCCTCGGCCAGCTCGTGATGCACGCGGGCGGTGGCGGCGCCCAGCCGGGCGGACTCGGCCGCGAAGTCGCCGCCGACCTCGGCCGCCGGCGCCTCCGGCAGCGAGGCGTACAGGTCGCGCACGCTCGCCAGCGCGAGGTCCCAGCCGTCGTTGGCGGTGGACAGGAACTCCTGCATGAACGCGAGCGTGGTGTCGGTGCCGTCGA
The DNA here is from genome assembly GCF_053592075.1 of Nonomuraea sp. NPDC002799. Classification (NCBI taxonomy): domain Bacteria; kingdom Bacillati; phylum Actinomycetota; class Actinomycetes; order Streptosporangiales; family Streptosporangiaceae; genus Nonomuraea; species Nonomuraea sp. NPDC002799. Next base: position 173,293 of record NZ_JBSFVA010000017.1, on the reverse strand, counting down.
GATCCATCTCGATCCACCCGTACGGCTGCGCGATGTGCGGCGCGTCCCTGGCCGCCAGCGCCGTGACGATCTCCAGCTCCGGGTTGACCCCGGGGATGAGGCGGCGGAACAACTTGCAGATGTAGGCGTCCCCGTACACGAGGGAGGTGTTGGACTGCTCCGCGCCCAGCACGAGGCTGCGCGGGGAGGTGTCGATGGTGGCGCCGGGCACGTGGCGCATGCGCAGGCCGCTGCGGGTCTCGTGGCGGGCCATGCCGTCGAGCAGCCAGTTCGTGCGGTCGGGGTCGTGGACGGCGTCGTAGAGGTAGACGCCGTCGATCGTGCCGATCAGGGCGTGGGTCAGCCGGTCGGGGATCCACTCGCGCTCGCCCAGCAGGACCTGGTAGCGCTCGCGCGAGCCCTCCTGCCAGACGGCGATGATCAGGTGCCTGAGTCCGGGCGTCAGCTCGACGTCCGAGTCGATCGACAGTTCGTCGATCGCGCGCCCCTTGCCGCCGAACCAACGCTGGCGGCTGATCCATGCGACAAGGAGCTCGTCAAGCACGTCCTACTCCTCCTGGGTGATGGCCGGCGGGAGTGTGAACCAATAGAACCCATGCCCTGGAAGCGTCAAAAGATACGGAAGTTCGCCAATTGCCGGAAATGGTACGCCACCCATGGTCTCCACGGGAGATACGCCGACAAACCTGCGCAGGTCGAGTTCGACCGGTTGCGGGAAGCGTGACAGGTTGTTCACGCAGAGCATCCGGTCGTCACCCAGCTCCCTGACGAACGCGAGCACGCTCGGGTTGGAGGAGTTGAGCTCCGCGTAGCCGCCGAGACCGAAGACCGGGTGCCGCTTGCGGATCTCGATCATGCGCTTGGTCCAGTGCAGCAGCGAGCCGGCGTTCTTCTGCTGGGCCTCCACGTTGATGGCCTGGTAGCCGTAGATCGGGTCCATGATGACCGGCAGGTAGAGCCGGCCCGGGTCGCAGTCGGAGAAGCCGGCGTTGCGGTCGGGGTCCCACTGCATGGGCGTGCGCACGCCGTCGCGGTCGCCGAGCCAGATGTTGTCGCCCATGGCGATCTCGTCGCCGTAGTAGAGGACGGGGGAGCCGGGCAGCGACAGGAGCAGCGCGGTGAACAGCTCGATCTGGTTGCGGTCGTTCTCCAGCAGGGGCGCCAGGCGGCGGCGGATGCCGACGTTCGCGCGCATGCGGGGGTCCTTGGCGTACTCGGTGTACATGTAGTCGCGCTCTTCGTCCGTGACCATTTCGAGCGTCAGCTCATCGTGGTTGCGGAGGAAGATCCCCCATTGGCAATTTTCCGGAATTTTCGGTGTTTGTGCCATAATTTCGGATATGGGGTAGCGCGATTCCCTGCGTACGGCCATGAAAATTCTGGGCATAAGTGGGAAATGGAATGCCATGTGGCATTCGTCGCCACCACCTACCGGATCGCCGAAATATTCGACCACGTCCGACGGCCACTGGTTCGCCTCGGCGAGCAGCACCCGGTCAGGGAAGAGCCGGTCGACGTCGGCCCTGATCGTCTTGAGATACTCATGGGTCCTGGGCAGGTTCTCGCAGTTGGTGCCCTCCTCCTCGAAGAGGTACGGCACCGCGTCCAGCCGGAACCCGTCGATGCCCAGGTCGAGCCAGAAGCGCAGGACCTCCAGCATCGCCTCCTGGACCGCCGGGTTCTCGTAGTTGAGGTCCGGCTGATGATGGAAGAAGCGGTGCCAGTAGTACTGGCCGCGCACGGGATCGTAGGTCCAGTTGGAGGTCTCGGTGTCGATGAAGATGATCCGGGCGTCCTGATACTGCTCGTCCGTCGAGGACCACACGTAGAAGTCGCCGAACGGCCCCTCGGGGTCGTGCCGCGACGCCTGGAACCACGGATGGGCGTCGCTGGTGTGGTTCATGACCAGGTCGGCGATGACGCGCATGCCGCGCTTGTGTGCCTCGTCGACCAGCTTCACGAAGTCTCCCAGGTCCCCGAACTCGGGCAGGATCTTCATGAAGTCGGCGATGTCGTAGCCGCCGTCGCGTAGCGGCGACTCGTACAGGGGGAGCAGCCAGAGGCAGTCGACGCCGAGCCACTGCAGATAGTCGAGTTTGCTGATGAGACCGCGGATGTCACCGGTCCCATCGCCATTGGAATCGGCGAAGCCCCTGATCAGGACCTCGTAGAAAACCGCGCGCTTGTACCAGTGGGGATCGCGCGGCTTTCCCTCGTCGAAGGTGTTGGGAATGGGTGTGGAGCTCATGAGCCACTCCATGAGGTGCTCATGAGGGAGGCGCTGTCACACACGTTGAAGACTCCCCGCTGAATTCAGTTCTACCGTGGCGAGGCTCGTACGGTGAGAATGTGGGCAGGCTGGATATGGGGGTCGAGGCGTACATAGTTGCTCTGCCTCCAGCGGTACGACTCCCCTGACAACTCGTCGTCGACGACGAACTCGGCGTTCCAGTCGAGACCGATGGCAGGCAGGTCGAGCTCTACAGTCGCCTCGTGGGTGCGATGTGGATCCAGGTTGACGACCGCCAGGACGACGTCGCCCAGCCCGTGCCTTCGTGTGGCCGGGTCATAGGCGCCGGGCAGTCGTTTCGAGAAGCAGACGATGTCCGGTTGGTCGACCCCGTGGAACCGTAGATTACGCAATTCTTGCAGCGCTGGATGCGCTCTTCGGAACAAATTCAGGTGAGTGAGGAAAGGCGCGAGGCTTCGTCCTTCGCGTTCGGCCGTAACCCAGTCGCGGGGCTTGTACTGGTATTTCTCACTATCTAGGTATTCTTCGCTGCCCGGTCGCACCGGGACGTTCTCCGCGAGTTCGTACCCCGAGTAAACCCCCCAGGCCGGCGCGCCCAGAGCGGCCAGCACCGCCCTGATCTTGAACGCGGGAATGCCGCCCTGCTGCAGGTATTCGTGGAGAATGTCCGGAGTATTGACGAACAGGTTGGGACGCAGATAACACGAGGTCTCGTGGGAGAGCTCGGTGAGATAGTCCTCGACCTCGCTCTTGGAGGTCCGCCAGGTGAAGTAGGTGTAGGACTGGTGGAAGCCGGTCTTGGCCAGCGCCCGCATCATCGCCGGTCGGGTGAACGCCTCGGAAAGGAAGATCACGTCAGGATCGGAGGTGTGGACGTCGGCCAGCAGCCGCTCCCAGAAGCCCACCGGCTTGGTGTGCGGGTTGTCCACCCGGAAGATGCGCACACCGTGATCCATCCAGTGCCGCAACACCCGCTTGACCTCGACATAGATCCCCTCGGGATCCTTGTCGAAGTTCATCGGATAGATGTCCTGGTATTTCTTCGGCGGGTTCTCGGCGTAGGCGATCGATCCGTCCGCCCGGACCGTGAACCACTCGGGATGCTCCTTGACCCACGGGTGGTCGGGCGCGCACTGCAGCGCGAAGTCGAGCGCGATCTCCATGCCCAGCTCGCGCGTGCGGGCCACGAACTCGTCGAAGTCCTCGATCGTCCCCAGATCGGGGTGGACGGCGTCATGGCCGCCGTCCTCCGAGCCGATCGCCCAGGGCGAGCCGGGCTCGTCGGGCTCGGGGCTGAGGGTGTTGTTGCGGCCCTTGCGGTAGCTGGCGCCGATCGGATGGATGGGCGGCAGGTAGACGACGTCGAAGCCCATCTTGGCGATGGCCGGGAGCCGTTTGCCGGCGGTCTTGAAATTTCCGGACTGGGCGACGCCGAGGTCGGTGACGACGGCGCCCTCGGACCGGGGGAAGAACTCGTACCAGGAGCCGTAGAGCGCCCGGCGCCGGTCCACCCGGACCTTGTGCGACTTCGACCTGGTCACCAGCTCACGGAAGGGATGCGCCTCCAGCAGGCCGGCCGTCTCCGGAAGCTGGGAGATCGACAGGCGGGCCCTCGGGTCCAGCTCCTCGTCGCGCAGCGTGGCCGCGATCGACAGCAGCGCCGCCCGGTGACCACAGGCCGTGTCGCCGTTGCCGTTCTGCCGGGTCTGCCGGGCGCCGTTCTTCTCACCGCCGCCCGCGTGGCCGTTGGGGCACTCCGCCGGGCGCACGGCCTTGGCGGCCCGCTCGAACAGGCGGGCGCCCTCCGCGCACATGAGATCGACGTCCATGCCGCGCGGGATCTTGATCTCGGCATCGTGCAGCCAGGTGGCGATCGGATCGCTCCACGCCTCCACGCGGAACAACCAGTCGCCCTCCGCGGGCAGGCACACCTCCACCCCCCAGCGGTCGGTGCCGGGGGCGAGCTCGCGCATCCGTCTCAGACGGCCGCGCTGCCCATCGGGCGCGGTGAGCACCACGCCCGCGGCCACGGCGTCGTGGCCCTCTCTGAAGACGGTCGCCGAGACCCCGAAGGTCTCGCCGGCGACCGCCTTGGCGGGCCATTGCCCGCAGTCGACGACGGGGGAGATGTCCGTGATGGGAATTCGTCCGATCATCGCATTCAAGGGTTTGCGACGGCACACTCGGTGCCGCCGGAGGCTTTCCGTGGGCGCAGACTCCGCGACCGACGGCGGACCGCTGGAAGCGACCAACCGTGGCAGGAACGATCCTTGCACGTAAATTGTGGACAGCAGCGGATAGACCTCCCGAGTGTGTTCGCGGGAGTGTTAACAATCAGGAAAGTTGCCCCAATAGTCCCTCTTCATGCTTGTTCCCGGAAGGGGTTTGAAGAGCCTTCATGGGGGTGAAGGACTGAGAGGTCCCTCCTAGCCCGTAGGGTGCAGAAACGTGAGAGCTATCCGCCGGTTTACCGTCCGCACCGTCCTGCCCGCGGAGTTGGCCGCCCTCGGCGAGCTTGTGCACAACCTCCGCTGGTCCTGGCATCCAGAGACGATCGACCTCTTCGCCGAGGTCGACTCCGAGCTCTGGGATCAGGTCGGGCACGACCCTGTGGCACTGCTCGGCGCGGTCACTCCGGCCCGGCTCAACGAGCTGGCCGCCGACCGCCGTTTCCTGCGCCGCCTCGCCGACGCAGCCGATGACCTGCGCGAGTACATGACCTCGCCACGCTGGTATCAGACGCTGCCCGACAGCGCGCGCACCATCGCGTACTTCTCCCCAGAGTTCGGCATCGCCGCCGCGTTGCCGCAGTATTCGGGCGGTCTCGGCATTCTCGCCGGAGACCACCTCAAGACCGCCAGCGACCTGGGCGTGCCGATCCTGGCCGTGGGCCTGCTCTACCGCCACGGCTACTTCACGCAGTCGCTCTCGCCGGAGGGCTGGCAGCTTGAGCACTACCCGTCGCTGGACGCCGGCGGGCTGCCGCTGAGCCTGCTGAAGGACACCGACGGCGAGGCCGTCAAGATCCGCATCGCACTGCCCGACGACCGCGTGCTGCACGCCCAGGTGTGGGTGGCCTCGGTCGGCCGGGTGCCGCTGCTGCTGCTCGACTCCGACGTGGCCGACAACGACACGATCGCCCGCGACGTCACCGACCGCCTCTACGGCGGCGGCACCGACCACCGGCTCATGCAGGAGCTGCTGCTGGGCGTCGGCGGCGTACGCGCGATCAGGGCCTACTGCAAGATCACCGGGCACGCCGAGCCCGAGGTCTTCCACACCAACGAGGGCCACGCCGGCTTCCTCGGCCTGGAGCGCATCCGCGAGCTGACCGAGGCCAGGCTCTCCTTCGACGAGGCGCTGGAGGCCGTCAGGGCGGGCACCGTGTTCACCACGCACACGCCCGTCCCGGCCGGCATCGACCGGTTCCCCGTGGAGATGATCGAGCGCCACTTCGGCGGATCGAGCGCCTGGCCGACCGTGCCCGTGGAGCGCATCCTCGCCCTCGGCAGGGAGTCCGACCCCGGGCGGTTCAACATGGCCGTCATGGGCATGCGCCTGGCCCAGCGGGTCAACGGCGTCTCCGTGCTGCACGGCGAGGTCAGCCGGGACATGTTCAAGGATCTTTGGCCGGGATTCGACCTGGACGAGATCCCGATCGGGTCGATCACCAACGGCGTGCACGCGCCGACCTGGGTCGGCCGGGAGCTCATGGAGCTGGCCGGGCGCGAGCTGCCCTCGCTGCTGGAGCGGGCCCGTGGCTGGGAGGGGATCCAGAAGATCTCCGACGCCGACATCTGGCAGATCAGGGGCACGCTGCGGGCGCGGCTGGTCGACGGGGCGCGGGTACGCCTGCGCAGGTCCTGGCGCGAGCGGGGAGCCTCCGACGCCGAGCTCGGCTGGATCGACGACGCGCTCGACCCCGAGGTGCTGACGATCGGCTTCGCGCGGCGCGTGCCGTCGTACAAGCGGCTGACGCTCATGCTGCAGGACCCGCAGCGCCTCACCGACCTGCTGCTCGATCCGGACAAGCCGGTCCAGATCGTGATCGCGGGCAAGGCGCACCCCGCCGACGAGGGCGGCAAGAAGCTGATCCAGCAGATCGTCAAGTTCGCCGACCAGGCGGCGGTGCGGCACCGCATCGTCTTCCTGCCCGACTACGACATGGCCCTCGGCCAGCTCATGACCCAGGGCTGCGACGTGTGGCTGAACAACCCGCTGCGCCCGCTGGAGGCGTCCGGCACCTCGGGCATGAAGTCGGCGCTGAACGGCGGGCTCAACCTGTCGATCCGCGACGGCTGGTGGGACGAGTGGTACGACGGCACCAACGGCTGGGCCATCCCCACGGCCGACGGGGTCACCAACGCCGACCGGCGTGACGAGCTGGAGGCCGCCGCCCTCTACGACCTGATCGATCACGAGGTGTCCGACCGCTTCTACGACCGTCCTGTCGACGGGATGCCGCGGCGGTGGCTGGAGATGGTCAAGCACACCCTGGCCTCGCTCGGGCCCAAGGTGCTGGCCGGCCGGATGTTGCGCGACTACGTCGTCGATCTCTACACCCCGGCGGCCAAGTCGGCCCGCGCGTTGTCGGCCGACTCCTTCGCCGCCGCGAAGGCGTTCGCCGCCTGGCGGGTCCGGGTCACCCGGGCGTGGCCGGGCATCCGCGTCGAGCACATCGAGGCGGCGGGCGTCGGTGACACGCCCGAGGTCGGGGCCACCATCGAGCTGCACTCCACGATCGCGCTCGGCGACCTGGATCCCGGCGACGTGCTGGTCCAGGCCGCCTACGGGAAGGTCGGGCCGCACGACGAGCTGGTGCATCCGGCGTACGCGACGCTGACCGCGCAGTCGATGGACGACGACCGGCACGCCCACTACACGGGCGTGGTGCCGCTCGACCGCACGGGCGCCTTCGGCTACACCGTGCGGGTCGTTCCCCATCACCCGCTCCTGGCGAATCCCGCGGAATTGGGGCTGATCGCGGTCCCCGAAGAACCCGCAGGCATGACGAACGGCACATTGCGCTGAACGAGCGGCATAATCAGGACCGTGGACGACAGCGGGAACGGCCTGCGGGCTGACACTCTGGTGGCCACGGTCCGCGGTGTGCTGCCGTCCCTGACGCCTGCCGCCCAGACCGTCGCCCGCCTCATTCTGGAAAGCCCCGCGACGGTGGCGAAGAGCACCATCACGGAGCTCTCCGCCGCCTCGGGCACCAGCGAGGCGACGATCGTGCGCACCGCGCGGCTGCTCGGGTTCGCGGGATACCCGCAGCTCAGGCTGGCCCTGGCAGCCGCCGCGGCGCAGCCGGACCGGCTCGTGCCCGGCGACCTCGCCCCTGACGACCCGCTGTCGGAGGTCATCCACAAGGTGGCGCGGGCCGAGTCGGAGGCGATCAACGACACCGTCGCCCAGCTCACCTCCGAGCGGCTCGGCCTGGTCGTGGACGCCATCGTCGGCGCCCGGCGGATCGACGCCTACGGGGTCGGCGCCTCCGGCTTAGTGGCCGAGGACGTCGCGCAGAAGTTGTTGCGGATCGGGCTGTCCAGCCATGCCTTCCAGGACGCGCATCTGGCGCTGACCAGCGCGGTGTTGCTGAAGACCGGCGACGTGGCGATCGGCATCAGCACCTCGGGGGAGACGCCCGACGTGATCGAGCCGCTGTCACGGGCGAAGGAGGCGGGGGCCACCACGGTCGCGATCACCAACAACCCCCGCTCCTCCATCGCCGAGCTGGCCGAACACGTGCTGATCTCCGCCGGGCGCGAGACGGAGTTCCGTCCCGGCGCCCTGGCCAGCCGGATCAGCCAGCTCCTCGTCGTCGACTGCGTGTTCGTCGGCGTCGCCCAGCGCACGTTCGACTCCTCTCAGGAGGCGCTCGCGAGCACCAGGCGCGCCGTCAAGGAGTTCACCCGGAGAACGTCACCCGCACGTCGTCAGCCTTGACGTACATCACGCGGTGCCCGAACTGGATCTCCAGATATTTCGTCTTGCCCCGCACGACCTTGTGGTCCGCCAGGTCGAACGTGACCGCCCGGTAATACTCAGCGGGGGCCAGGCCGGCCAGCGTGTACTTCTCGCCCGCCGAGAACGTGTACTGCAGCGGGGTGACGGCCTGGTAGGGGATGCCCTCCGGGTACGCCTCCTGCTCGGGGTAGGCCCGGCCGTACACCGGGACGGTGGCCTTGCCCTCCTTGGGCGTCACGACCAGCCCCATGGAGGGGACGGCGGTCGGCGCGCTGGCCGGGTTGTGGAACCACGCCTTCTGGCCGAGGTACCACACGGCCGTCCAGTCGCCCTGGCGTTCGGCCACGGCGAAGCGCTGGCCGGTGCTGGCGCGGGCGCTGTGGTCGTACACGCTGTAGAGGGATTCGCCCGTGGGGTGCTTGCCGATGTCCTTGATCAGCGGGGCGTCCGCCCGCGGCTCGGTGCGCAGCCAGACGGTGTGGGCGGGCAGCGGCGGGCAGGCCGCCTCCCCGTTCTTGCGGTCGCAACCGTAGAAGTACGGCTTGTTCGTGGCGAAGTCCGGCTTGATCATGATCGAGCCCGACCTCGGGCCGCCGAGCCCGAACAGCGGGGCGCCCATGAGCTGGAAGTAGTGCGCCCAGTCCCAGAACGGTCCCGGGTCCTCGTGCATGCCCCGGACTGTGGTCGGCAGGGTGCCGGGGACGTTGTCGTGGCCCAGGATGTGGGCGCGGTCCAGCGGGACGCCGTGCCTGAGCGCCAGGTAGCGCACCAGCCGCGCCGAGGAGCGGTACATCGCCTCGGTGTACCAGGTGCCGCCCTCGGCCAGGAAACCCTCGTGCTCGATGCCGACGGACTTGGCGTTGATGTACCAGTTGCCGGCCTGCCAGGCGACGTCCTTGGTCTTGACGTGCTGGGCGATGTGGCCGTCGGAGGAGCGGACGGAGTAGTGCCAGCTGGCGCCGTAGTTCGGGTCCTGGTTGAGGCGGATGGACGGGAGGAAATATCCCTCCATGTCGTGAATGATGATGTAGTCGATCTTCTGGCTGGCCGGCCGGTTCGCCAGGTCGTAGTGGCCGTAGTCGTCAGGAGGCAGCTCCTGGTAGGCCGACGGGATCCACTCGCAGGAGATCTCGGCGGGGCACTCGATCCCGTCGGGGCGCACGGGCGGCCGCAGGCCCAGCTTCTCCAGCCACTTCTCGATCTTCGTCAGGGTCGGTACGGCGGGCAGCCTGACCTGCTCCCCGTCGTCGGTCGTCCGCGTGGCGCCTGCCTTGATCGTCGCGAACACCTCGTCGGCGAAGAACTTGGCCGCGCCGGACTCCTCGGCGCCCGAGTACTTCGCGACGGCGCCGTACCACTCGCCGGGGTCGTCGCTCAGCGGCGCGCCGATGGTCTTCTGGAAGTCGGCCAGCAGCGCCGCGCCGCCGCGGATGTTGGCGGCGTCGTCCGTGCGCAGGCTCTCGTGGCTCTCGCCGGTCAGCGCGGCGGCCCGCTCCATCGTGCGCAGGGACGCGGGGATCTCGGCGGGCGCCGGCACGGGCGCCGGTGCGGGCAGGGGCCGGGTCTCGTCACCACGGGCGTCCTCTTCGCCCTCGTCGTGGTGGTTGGACCCGGTGAAGGCCGCCGCGTCGGTCAGGTGCATGGGCCCGAACCCGGCGTCGCCGGAGGGCAGCCCGGCATGGGCGTCCCACCGGGACTCCAGGTAGGACACGCCGAGCAGCACGCTCTCGGGCACCTGGAACTCCTGGGCGGCCGCGGTGAAGGCCTGCTGCCGGTCGGCCGGCTCCTGGGCGGCCTGGGCCGCTGTCACATTCACTAAGGGCAGCAGGGCGACCACGCTGATCGCGAGTAGTCTGCGCATGAGCCACTCCTCGGGCTGGGGGTGCAGTGCAGCTCAGCGTCTCAACATTTTCCTTCGCAGGCGAGATCTTTGCGAAGATATTTTTCAGCCCTTAACGCTCACGGTACGAGGACCACCTTGCCGGTCGTGGCCCGGCTTTCGAGCGCGGCGTGCGCGGCCGCCGCCTCCGACAACCGGAACGTCTCCACGCCCGGCGTCAGCCGGCCCGTGGCCGCCGCGTCCAGAGCTCTGACCTCGTACGCCGGCTTGTCCTGCGGCCGGCCGATGAGGATCAGCAGGGCGTTGGTGACGGTGAGGCTCCGCTCCTTGAGCACCTGGGGGTCGGGCTGGAAGTCCTGCTGGGAGGCGTTGCCGATGGTGACGAACCGGCCGCCGTCGGCGAGCAGCTCGAACGCGGCCCGTGCCCGGTCGCCGCCGACCCCGTCCAGCAGCGCCGTGACCACGCGGCCCCCCAGCTCGTCGGCGACGGCCCGCTCCCAGGCGGGCTGGTCGTAGTCGACGGCCAGGTCGGCCCCGAGCTCGCGGACGGCCGCCACCTTGGCCGGGCCGCCGGCCGCGCCGATCACCTTGGCGCCGAGGCGGTGGGCGTACTGGACGAGCAGGCGGCCGATCCCGCCGGCGGCGGAGGTGACCAGGACGACGTCGTCGGGGGTCAGCTCGGCCAGGTCCAGGAACCCCAGGGTCGTGACGCCGGTGACGATCATGGCGACGGCCGTCTCGTGGCTCAGCCCCTCGGGCAGCCGGTGCACGGACGTCACGTCGGCCACCGCCAGCTCCGCGTAGCCGCCCGGCTTGCCGGCGGAGGTCACGACGTTCTGGCCGAGCCACGCGGGCGGGACCCCGGGGCCGACCTGGTCCACCGTTCCCGACACCTCGCCGCCGAAGATCGTCGGAAGCTCGGGCGGCGGCGGCAGCGTCTCGCTCGCCTGGCCCGAGCGCAACATCGTCTCGACCAGGTGCACGCCGGCCGCCTTGACCGAGATGCGCACCTGACCTGGACCGGGCACGGGGTCGGGGACGATCTCGTAGCGGAGGTTCTCGGCGGGGCCGAAGCTGTGCAGGACGACGGCGTACATGGGCTCTCCCGAAAGTCGTGGACGGTCGTCTCCGAGGGTGCAACCTCAACCTTGATTGATGTCAACGGCGCCGCTCTGCGGCCTGTGTTGTCCCATGTCGTGGCCTTCCAGACAACGATCAGTCTGCTACTGATGGTAGTGACACATGCACGATCGGTAGGCTTTCAATGGCCGCGTACGGGGATTCACTATGAAACTGGCAGGAACCACCGCATTGATCACCGGTGCCAGCGGAGGCATCGGCCAGGCGACCGCGCGCAGGCTGGCCCGGGAGGGTGTGCGCCTGGTGCTCAGCGGCCGGCGGGCCGACGTGCTGGCCGACCTGGCCGGCGAGCTGGACGCCCGCGCCATCACCGCCGACCTGACCCGCCGCGACGCGGTCATCGAGCTCATGAAGTGTTGCGGGCCCGTGGACATCCTGGTGGTCAGCGCCGGCCTCTCCTATCCGGCCGCGTTCGCCGACCACCACATCGACGAGATGGACGACTGCCTCGACGTCAACCTGCGGGCCCCCATGGTGCTGGCCCGGCTCGCGGCGGAGCAGATGATCGCGGGCGGTCGCGGCCATCTGGTCTTCATGTGCTCGATGACGGGCAAGACGCCCCTCGCCCGGACCACACTCGACAACGCCACCAAGCACGGCCTGCGCGGGTTCGCCCACGCGGCCAGGGCCGATCTGGCCCAGCACGGCATCGGCGTCTCGGTCATCTGCCCCGCCTTCGTGAGCGAGGCCGGCATGAGCGCGCGCTCGCCGGTCCCCCTGCCGAAGTGGTTGCGCACCCGCAGCCCCGAGCAGGTGGCCGACGCGGTCTGCCGGGCGATCAGGGCGAACATCGCGGAGACCGACGTCGCGGCCTTCCCCGTCCGGCTCGCGGGCATGATGGCGGGACTGTCGCCGGCCATGTGGGCCCGGGTGCGGCGCGCCGTCGGGGCCGACCGGCACGCCCAGGCGGTCGTCGACGGCATCGCGTCGCGCCCTCTCTAGCCCGCGCGATTTGATCAACTCCTTAACGGCGGTCGCCGCGTCACGAGTGATCACTTATCGCGTCATCGGTGACGCTAGGTGAAAAGGGCGCAAGGGAGGGATCAGAAGTGGGAGACGACGACATCTTGACGGTGCTGCGGGACCGCTGCGCGAGCATCCTGAGGGTGCACCCGAGCAGGCTCGCGCAGGCCCGTGGTCTGGCCGGTCGATGAGGTACCGCACGCGGGTCGCCGTGACGGGCATGGGAGTGCGGACCCCGGCCGGCGCCCATCCGAAGGAGTTGTGGAACGCGCTGCTGAGCGGCCGTTCCACCGCACGGCGGATCACCTCGTTCGACACCGAGGGGCTGGGCGTCGACTTCGCCTGCGAGATCGACGACCTGGACACCGAGGCGTACCTGACGCCCAAGGACGCGCACCGGCTCGACCGGGTGAGCCGGCTCGCGCTCTGCGCGGCCACCGACGCGCTGGCCGACGCCGGAGCCGTGCAGGCGGCCCCCGAGCGGCGGGCGGTCGTGACGGGCAGCGGCTTCGGCGGCACGCTGACGAACGAGGCCAGCCTGCTCGACGTCCGCCACCCCGGACGTGGCAACCCGGGCCCGCTGCACGTCCCGATGGTCATGCACAACGCGGCGGCCGCGGCGATCAGCATCCGCCACCAGGTCATGGGCCCCAGCCTGTCGGTGGCGACGGCGTGCGCCTCCGGCGCCCACGCCATCGGAGAGGGCGTGCGCCTGCTGCGTGACGGCTCGGCCGACCTGGTGATCGCCGGGGGAGCGGAGTCCTGCGTCACCCCGACGGTGTTGCTGGCCTTCCACCGGTGCCGGGCGCTGTCAGAGCGCACCGGCCAGCCGGAAGGTGCCAGCAGGCCGTTCGACCTGGACCGCGACGGGTTCGTGCTGGCCGAGGGCGCCGCGTTCCTCGTCCTGGAGGACATGGAGCACGCGCTGCGCCGCGACGCCCGCGTCTATGCGGAGCTCACCGGCTACGGCAGCTCCTCCGACGCCCACCATCTCACCGCGCCGCCCGAGGAGGGCGAGGGGGCCCACCGCTGCATGCGGGCGGCGCTGGCCGACGCCGGACTCGACGCGGCGGAGATCTCCCACGTCAACGCGCACGGCAGCAGCACGCAGCGCAACGACCTGAGCGAGGCCCAGGCGATCAAGAAGGTCTTCGGGCCGCTCAGAGTGCCGGTGACCTCCATCAAAGGCGTCACCGGCCACGCCATCGGCGCCGCCGGGGCGATCGAGGCGGTGGCCGCCGTCCTGGCGCTCAACGAGCTGATCATCCCGCCCACCGCCAACCTCGACACCCCGGATCCGCGGTGCGACATCAACGTCGTCAACCGGGTCCGCTCCATGTCTCCGGGTCCGGTGATGTCCAACTCGTTCGGCTTCGGCGGTCACAACGCCACCCTGATCTTCTCGCCGCTCTGACCAAGAAGCCATCGTGCCCAAGCGCGCCGTCACAGGACCAGTCTCAGCGCGGGCCGCTGGTCCGGCAGGCCGATCAGCTCGCGTACGCGGGTGATCGGCCAGGCCAGCTCCTGCGCCAGGGCGGCGGCGCTCAGGTCGCTCTCCCGGGTGGCCAGGTCGAAGGCGTGGGCCAGCAGGACGGGCTGCTCGCCGGGATAACCGGAGACCGGCTCGTTGGTGAAGCCCGGCTGGTCGCGCAGCGCGGCCAGCCGCTGGTAGGCCCGGCTCGCGGCGGAGTCGGAGATCAGCCCGGTCTCGCGGCAGCGGTAGAGCAGCGAGTCGACCGACACGCCCCAGGTGTGCCGCAGCTCGGCCAGCTTGCGCAGGTCGGCCCGGTGCGGGAGCTGCGGCAGGATGTTGTCGCGGGGCGTGAGGAACTCGGCGGCGAAGGCGTCGGCCTGGCGCTCCTGGTGGCTGTCGCCGGCCGCCGTGTCGCCGTGCAGGACGAGGTGGCCCAGCTCGTGGGCGGCGGTGAAGCGATGCCGGTAGATGTCGTCGAACCTGTTGGGCGTCAGCACCACGATCGGCCGGGGCAGGCTGGAGGTGGAGAAGGCGTCGACGGTGACCGCGTCGGGGTCGTGGCGCGGGAAGGCCACGACGATGCCGTGGGCCTCCATGCGACGCACCAGATGGCTGACCGGGCCGGTGCCCAGCCCCCAGTGGGCGCGCAGCGCGCGGGCCGCCCCCGCCGGGTCGCGCGGCAGGGCCGAATGCATCTCGCCGCCGGCGAAACCGGGCAGGTCGACGAGGGGGAGCTGGACGCGCTTCTCCAGGGCGTAGGTCAGCTCCCACACCTGCTCCACGAAGGCCACGGCCTTGGCGCGCTGGTAGGCGCGGGTCGAGCGCAGGCTGCGGAAATGGGCCATGGAGCCGTCGAGCTTGCCGTGCGGGCGGCCGGGCAGGAAGAACGCCATCGGCACGGCCAGCACCTCGGCCAGCAGCGGGACCAGGTCGGGGCGCGGGCGGGTGACACCCGATTCGTACTGGCCGACGGCGGCGGGGGAGACACCGAGGTGCTCGGCCACCTCCTTCTTCGTGAGCGCCGCCAGGTTGCGGGCCTGGGTGAGGCGGGTGGCGTCGAAGGCGTCGGCGACGGCCTGCGGGGTCAGCGCGCCCGGCGTGCGGCTATTCACCGCTCGCGGCTTCGCGCCTGATCGGCACCGCCCCGCCGGCCCGCCCCTCAACCGCCCCAGGCGCGTGCTGGTCGGCCTGTGCCGGCTCGCTCACCGGTGGGGCCAGTCGCTCGGCCGGGGTGCGCGCGTTGAGTGACGGTGACGGCACCGCGCCCTGGTCGAACGCGGCCGGCTGCGTCGCGCTCTCCCCGGCCGCCCCGGCCTCGGTGACCAGCGGTATCGCCTCGCACACGTGCCAGCGCAGGTTGCCGGTGCGATCCAGCAGCTCGGCCTCGCCCCACCAGGCGTCGAGCAGCCCCGCGTGCGCGTTGCAGGCATAGGCGATCAGCACCAGGCTCGTGTCCTCGGGCAGCCCGGCCAGCGCCTCGGCCACCGGCGCCGCCTGCGGCGCGACGTCGTGCAGTGCGAGCTGGCGCATGCGCGGCTCGGGCCCGAACCGGTTGAACAGCGCCTGCACCAGCGTCGACGGCTTGCCCTCGCCGATCCTGGCGCTCCCCACGCCCACCGAGCGGTCTCTGGCGTAGCGGAACGGGAACAGCAGCTTGCCGTCGAGCAGCACCAGCTCGTGCGGGGACCCGGCGGGCTTGATGGTCCGCACGTCGCCCACGTCTTTCAACGCCTCGGCCAGCGCCTCGAACTTGCGTGACATGAGGGTGAACCCGAACGGATGCGTGTGATCGGTCCGCGCCGCCGCCTGCGCGTCGCGGGCGTTGTCGAGCGCGATCGCCAGCGCCTCCGCGATCGCCTGTCTGATCGCCGGCACGCGCTGCCCGAACGTGTCACGGGCCCACTCGGACACCAGCATGCGCGACCTCCGGAACGCTTTGCCCAGCGGCTTCGGACAGCCGGAGCAGCTTCAGTTTCCAACATCATAGACCCGCCTGAGCTTCACGGAGCCACTCCGCCACGCCCGCCACCGAGGGCCGCCGGAGTGCCTCGGGACGATCCGGCGGACGTCTCGGGATAGCGGCGGAAACCGTACGAAATGCTGCTTTAAGGGAGACGAGTAGACTTGTCAGACGATGTCGCCGACTTCCGGGAGGCGCTTCATGGATGGCCAGACCAGCTTTCCCCTCGGACCGTCGTCACTGACGGACGCGCTCTACGAGTCGGTGCGCAAACGCATCGTCAACGGCGACATCGCCCCTGGTGAGAAGCTCACCGAGATCCGCATCGCCGGCGAGTACGGCGTCGCCAGGCCCACCGCCAAGGCCTGCCTGGAACGCCTCACCGCGCTCGGGTTGTTGCGCCGCGCCTCCCACAAGACCGGTGTCGTCCCGACGCTGGACGAGGACGAGATCCGCGACCTCTACTTCAGCCGCGAGACCGTCGAGCGAGCCGCGGTCGCCGCTCTGGCCCAGGCCGCGTCCGTGCCGCCTGACGCCGTACGCGCCCAGGCGGCGATGCGGGCGGCCGGCGACATGGAGTTCGCCGGTCAGGTGGAGGCCGACATCGCCTTCCACGCCGCGCTGGTCGCCGCCGTCGGGAGCAGCCGGCTGTCGCGCATGCACGAGGTGATCCTCGGCGAGGCGCACCTCACGCTGGGCCAGTTCAGGGCGCACCGCACCCTGAACGCGACGAGCGTGGCAGACGAACACGACGACATTCTCACGGCGATCGGCGACCGGGACCCGGAGCGGGCCCGGGAGTGCCTGACCCACCACCTGAGCCAGGCTCAGGTGCGCCTGGTCGGCCAGCTCCGCCGCGAACGATCGGAAGGGGTTTCGGCGCGGCCGCATGGACCGTGACCGGTTCGGCGACATCGCCGCGACCGTACTCGACCACTCCGCGCTGCTACGCGGCGTCAGCGCCAGGCAAGGGAAGCGCCAATTTCGTCACCATAAGTGGCAATGTGGAGTGGCGGCAATTACTCTGAGTAATCGCCGCTGTTAGTCGTTGGCCATGTTCAACTTGCGATCATGGCACTCCTATGCGGTGACCGCCCTGGCCCTTCTGGCCCTGGCTCCCTCCGCCGCAGCCGCCGTCCCCACCGAACTCCCGCCCCCGCTGTCCCCCCGGGCCGCCTACGAGCACCTGGCGGAGCTGGACATCGCCACCCCCCGCCCCATGGCGGGCTACAGCCGCTCCCGCTTCCCGCACTGGTCGCAGCAGGGCCAGGGCTGTGACACCCGTGAAACCGTGCTCGCCCGCGACGGCTCTGACGTCAAGCAGGACGCGCAGTGCCGGGCCATCTCGGGTGCCTGGCACAGCGTGTACGACGGCAAGGACTTCACCAGCGCGGCGCAGATCGACATCGACCACATGGTCCCGCTGGCCCAGGCGTGGCGTTCCGGCGCCGACGCCTGGACCGACGCCGAGCGCAGGGTGTTCGCCAACGACCTGGAGGGCCCGCAGCTCATCGCCGTCTCGGCCGCCTCCAACAGGTCCAAGGGCGACCAGTCGCCCGACCAGTGGCGCCCGCCGCTGCAGAGCTACTGGTGCACCTACAGCCGGGCCTGGATCGACATCAAGTCCCGCTACCAGCTCACCATCACCGAGCCCGAACGGGACGCGCTGGCCGACATGATGGCGACCTGCGGCCCGGAGGACGATGTGTAAGTGACCGTCGAACGCTACGAGAGCAGCGTCGTCGCGGGGCCCGGCGGGGTGATGACCGATGAGGTGGGCGTCATCACCGGCGAGGTCACCGTGCGGACCGAGATCGACGCGAGCCAGGTGACGGTCAGGATCCAGTACGTGGACGCGGACGAGTGGTACGAGGTCGAAGGCAGCCCCCTGGGACCGGCCGGCGACCCCGGGCCCGGACTGCACCAGGCGATCATCCATGCCGTTCGGGAGGGTTTGCCCGAGGGTCTGGTGAGCTTCGGCAGCTGATCCGTGGGCCCGGCCGCGGTGTGACCACGCCGTTGCCGGGCCCATGAAGGATCACCTGTGCGAAGACGCCTCCGCGGTCACCCATGAAGCACCGGATCAGCGCCTCCGCGGCCGCTTGCGACGCAAGTGCCTCGCGGTCACCCGTGGAAGCGCTCGATCAGCTCCTCGGTCGTCATCGCGGTTCCGGGCGGGGTAGGTGCGGGATGGGCGCGCATGCCGGCGAGCACCAGCCGCACCGCCCGCTCCCCGAGCTCGTCACTCACGCCTTCCGGCAGCGCGGGCAGGCCCCGGATGACCAGCCCCGCGACCCCCAGTACGTCGCCCGTCCCCACGTCCGGGCGTAGCGCCCCCTCCTCGTGGGCGGCGCGCACCATCTGGTCGAGGATCTCCAGCAGCCTGGGCCGGCTCCCGTCGAGGGAGATGAGCGGATCCAGCCGGAGCGCGGCGCAGCCTTCGACGAACCGGCTGAGCGCGTCCCAGGCCCAGGTCTCCTCCTTCCGCGCGGTCTCAGCCAGGCCGGCCATGCGCTCCACCGTGTCCACCGGCACTGTCTCGATGTTCGGCTCCTTGTCCCGTCGGGCGTCGGCCTTGGGGTCGCCAGGCGCGTGCATCGGTAAGCCGCCTCTCGTTGCTTATGTCTCTTCCTCCCTGCACCATATCCGCGGAAACCGGAGAGATTTAATCCGTTTCACGGTCGCGAAGCCGGAAAGTGCGGCTCCAGGGAGCAACCGGGGACTCCGGGGCACGTACCAGAAGCCGCCTGTGAAAGACCTTTCTGACCAGCTCGAACAGCGCCGCGCCCGGCGCGCCGGCGGCGTGAAACGAAGCCGCGTCTGAGGGTACGAGGAGGCCATGACGCACATCATCGACCGCGCGGCCGTCCAGGACCTGCTCGCCCACCGCCAGGCCCAGCTCGTCGAGGTCCTGCCGGAGCCGGAGTACACGTGGGCGCATCTGCCCCAAGCCGTGAACATCCCGCTCGGCGCCCTCGACCGGACCGCGGCCGAGACGCTCGACCCGGCCAGGCCCGTCATCGTCTACTGCCACGACTGGCTCTGTGACCTGAGCCCGCGCGCCGCCCGCCGCCTCGGACGCCTGGGCTTCGGCGAGGTGCACGACTACGGGCTGGGCAAGATGGACTGGCTCTCCGCCGACCTGCCCTTCGACGGGCACGCCGCGCTGGTGTCGCAGACCGTGCGCCGTGACCCGGTGATCGCCGGCCTGGAGGACCCGCTGGAGGGGCTGGCCGGACGCGTCATCGCCGACCCGGCCGGTCTCGCGGTCGTGGTCGACGATGACGGTGTCGTCCAGGGTGTCGTGGGCTCGCCCGAGCTCAAGGGCGCCGACCTCGGCGCCACCGCCGAGCGGGCCATGCGCGTCGGCGTGACCACCGTCCGGCCGAGCGAGCAGGTCGAGGCGCTGGTCACGCGCATGGAACGAGCCCACGTCGATCACGTCGTCGTCACCGGCGTGGACGGGACGCTGGTGGGCCTGTTCGGCCTCGGCGACGTGCGCGAGCCGCAAACCGGCCCCGATCTGGGCTGACCCGGGCCGGTCTGGGCCCGGCCGGCGTCAGCCGACGGCGCCGTTCCCGTTGGCCCGCCGGTCCAGGCGGAACACCGGCTGCCCGGGAGCCCCCTGGACGTCGAGCGACTTGTCGTCGAGGATCGGCACCGCCTCTTCCGCGACGAAGACGCGCACGTCCTCCTTCTGGACGACCTGGTCGCCGGCCTCGGGATTGCTCGTGAGCGCGAGCTCCAGCGTGCCTGCCTCGTCGGCCTTCGGCGAGATGCGCAGCCCCGCCTCGGCGGGCACGTCCTCCCCGACCATCAGATCGCGGATCGCCACCACGGCGTTCTCAGTCAAGGTCAGCACAACATTCTCCTCTGTCCGTCTTCGAAGCTTTTGTCATCGACTGTCCGTCATCGGAGACTTTCCGCTTACCTGGCGCCTCCGGCCCAAACACCGGAACGGTCGGTCAGGGTCGCTTCCGCGTGGCGGGGCGGCGGAACAAGGCCGGCAAAACCTTCGCGGGGGAGTCGGCCGACGAGGTGAGAGCCACCACGCGGTGACCGCCTGTTAGGTTCAGGCCATGGGTGAGTTCGTAAGCGTTGAGGTGGCCGACCAGATCGCCACGATCCGTCTTGACCGTCCGAAGATGAACGCACTCAACGGACAGGTCCAGCGGGAGATCGCCGAAGCGGCGCGGAGCGTGGACGCCGATCCGCAGGCGCAGGCGGTGATCGTGTACGGCGGCGAGAAGGTCTTCGCCGCCGGCGCCGACATCAAAGAGATGGCCGACATGTCCTATGCCGACATGGCCTCCCATTCCCGCACGCTCCAGGCCTGTTTCACCGCGGTCGCCCAGATCGGCAAGCCCGTCATCGCCGCCATCACCGGCTACGCCCTGGGCGGCGGTTGCGAGCTGGCCCTCTGCGCCGACTTCCGGGTCGCGGGCGAGTCGGCCAAGCTCGGCCAGCCCGAGATCCTGCTCGGCATCATCCCCGGCGCGGGCGGCACGCAGCGCCTGCCCCGGCTGATCGGCCCGGCGCGCGCCAAGGACCTGATCTTCACCGGCCGCCACGTCGCGGCCCCGGAGGCGCTGGCGATCGGCCTGGTGGACCGCGTGGTGCCCGACGGGCAGGTCTACACGGCCGCGCTGGAATGGGCCGCCACGTTCGCCGGCGGCGCCACGGTCGCGCTCCGCGCCGCCAAGCAGGCCGTGGACCAGGGGCTGGAGGTCGATCTCGACACCGGTCTTGAGATCGAGCGGCTGCAGTTCGCCGGCCTGTTCGCCACGGACGACGCCAAGATCGGCATGCGGGCTTTCGCCGAGAAGGCCAAGCCCAAGTTCACCGGCCGGTGAAAAGCTTTCGATGATCATCGGCCGGTGAAAAGCTCCTCGATGGTCGGTTTCACCGGCCGATGAAGAGCTCCTCGATGGTCAGCGCGGTCGCCGCCCGGCGCGCCCACTCGTCGAGCTGCGCCTGATCCACGCAGGACGTGATGGCCGAGAGCGCGTCGTCGGTGAGGGCGACCTTGCGGGCCTTGAGGACGGCCAGCACGGCGCGCGCCTTGCCTTCCGACAACCCGGCGGCGCGCCCCTTGGTGAAGTGCTCGCGGGCGAACGGGCTGTGGACGGGCCATCTGGCCGTCGACATGATCTCCTCCATGACCCGCCGGCCGTCGGCCGACGTCAGGTGGTAGGCGTATTCGAGGTATTGGGCGCCTTGGTCCTCGTCGACCTTGGTCAGCGCCTCCAGGAACGTCTCGACGACCTTCGGCTCGCGGCCGTGTGTCATGACCGACATGACGGCCAGCTCCAGGCAGTCGGCCGCCTGGCAGGGGTCGTTGAGCGGCCGGACCTGCTCGGGGCCGATGACCAGCGGGTGCAGCACGTAGCCCGGCAGGCTGGTGACGATGGGCTGCGCCGCCCAGCTCGCCACCCGGGGGTCGGAGGTGAGGACGAGCAGCAACACGGGACGGTTCAGCCGCAGCCAGAGCGCGGCGCCGCGCCGGGCCCAGGCCTGCCGGTCCTCCTCGCTCAGGGACTGCTGCATCTCCACGATGACGCCGTGCACCGGCTCGCACCGCCGCCCGACGGTGAAGAACGCGTCGTCCTCCCGGTAGACGATGGGAACGCCGCTCAGGTCCTTCGGCTCGATCTCGACGAGGGTGTCCGCCGGCAGGTCGATGTCGAACACGTCGCCCAGCAGCTCGACGGCGAGCGTCGGCCGGTTGACGAAGAGCGCGTTCAACGTGGCATGCGCGGAGGCGGGCATGTAGCGGAACGTTATCAGTCGCGTACAGGGCGTGTCGTCTCTTTGCAAAGTGACTGAGCCCTGGCCCAGGGCTCCTTCCTGAGGCTCTTATCCGAAGCGAACCATTCGAGAAGTGCGTCCATCCGGGATGGGGTTTGCCACTATGGTGGCGTTTCATGATGCGCGTCCTGGTTCCTGCCCGGCTCCGGATGGCCGTGCGTACATGGTTCGACTCCCGTTACATCTCCATCGCCGATCACCGTCAGGACATCAGGGACGCGCTCTGGGAGGTTCAGACGTTGCGGCGGGAGATGGCCACTCTCCAGGGTGAGGTGGAGCGGCTCAGGAACGCCCGTCCTCAGGCGGCCGGCAAGCCGGCCGACAAGGCGAAGATCGACGACACCCACCGGCTCGCCCAGGAGACGGCGAAGGCGCTGGACGGGGTGCTGCAGAACGAGGTCCTGTTCTGGCAGGCCATCGACGATCTGCGTGACCGGCTGCCCGCCCCCGCCCCCGCCGCTGTCCCCGCCTCTGGGCCGGTGAAGGAGGAGCCGCAGCCGTGCGCGTGACCTGGACCGGCGGGGATCTGGCCTTCCGGCTCGACCCCGAGGACGAGATCACCGGACGAGCCTCCGACGATCACCCCGTCAAGCTGGCCACCAACTCCTGCTCCATCGGCGGCGTCCCCGACGACGCCCATCCCGACCTCTACGCCCTCGCCGCGTGGACGGTCGTGGCCCCCTGGACCAGGAAGCGGATCGTCTTCGACCGGGCCATCTCGGCCGAGCTGGCCGCCGCACTCCACGACGGCTGGGGGATCGAGGCCGGCCCGGTGGGGGCCGAGGCCCGCCGGGCGGGCCGGACGCTGGCGATCTCGTACAGCGGCGGCGCGGACTCCGTGGCCGCGGCCGTCATCTACCCGCAGGCCCCGTTCGTGCATTTCCGGCGGGTCCCGCACAAGCGCATCCCCAACCGCTGGCCCCACTACCGCTCCGACGTGCTCGCCAAGCTGGCG
This sequence comes from Nonomuraea sp. NPDC002799, assembly GCF_053592075.1. Taxonomy (NCBI): domain Bacteria; kingdom Bacillati; phylum Actinomycetota; class Actinomycetes; order Streptosporangiales; family Streptosporangiaceae; genus Nonomuraea; species Nonomuraea sp. NPDC002799. Next base: position 150,932 of record NZ_JBSFVA010000017.1, on the reverse strand, counting down.
GCGAAGACCGGCCGCGAGCTGACCACGGTCACCTCCGACCTGGAGTTCACCCTGGCCGAGCCCCGGCCCGGCTACCCGGAGCACCACGCCGTGGCCGCGGGCGCGCTGCTCAACGCCGACCGGCTCGGCCTCGGGGCCCTGGGGTTCGGCTACGAGCTCGGCTCGCGCTGGCTCGGCGGCGGGCGCTACCTGGGGCGCTACACCCCCGACAACGTCATGTGGTCGCCGCACGGCCTCTGGGGCAGGTTGTTCGCCACGGTCGGCGTGCACCTCGTCCTGCCCGTGGGTGGCGTGAGCGAGGCGACCACCATGCGCCTGGCCACGACCTCCGGCCTCAAGGAGCAGGTGCGCTGGTGCCTGCGCGGCACCGACGGGCCGTGCCGCGACTGTGCGAAGTGCCTGTACAAAGAGCTCATCCAGGCCGCCGTCGAGCGCCGGCCGCTCGACACGCCGATCACCGCCGACCGGTCGATCGCCCGCAAGTACCTCAAGAAGCCGCCCTACGGCGGCCAGGAGATGGTCCAGTACGGCCTGGCACGCGTCCCCGGGATCGAGAACACGCTGTTCGCCGGGGCGCTCGGCTACTTCGACCTCCGCGAGGAGTCCACGAGCTGGCTCGATCATTGCTACCCGAAGGCCATCGAGGAGATCCCGGCCCCCTGGCGGGACGAGGCGGCCGCGTTCATCGCGGCGAATGTCGGGTTCATGACCGAGGACGAGGTGCGGCGGGTGGAGACATGGGGCTCCTGACTGCCTGCCGGAATGTCAGTTGAGGAGTGGGACGCGTGAAGGTTTACCTGTCGGTGGACATGGAGGGCGTGACGGGGCTCACCGACCCCGAGGAGATGCACGCCGGCAAGCGCGGCTATGAGCGTGGTTGCGAGCTGATGACCGCCGACGCCAACGCCGCCGTCGAGGGCGCCTTCGACGCGGGGGCCGCCGGCGTGCTGGTCAACGACGCCCACGGCTCCACGAAGAACCTCCGGATCGACCTGCTGGACCCCCGGGCCAGCCTCATCCGGGGCCCCGGCAAGGCGCAGCGGATGGCGCAGGGGCTCGACGGGTCCTTCCAGGCCGCCTGTTTCGTCGGCTATCACGCTCGCGCGGGCGTGCCGGACGGCGTGCTGAACCACACCTGGATGGGCAAGGAGATCCAGAACGTCTACCTCAACGGCGAGCTGTGCGGCGAGACCCGGCTGGTGGCCGCGTGCGCGGGGTTCCACGGGGTGCCGGTCGTGGTGGTGACCGGGGACGAGGCCGTCGGCGCCGAGGCGCGCGAGCTGCTCGGGGACGTCGAGACGGTGGCGGTGAAGAAGGGCATCGACAAGTTCTCGGCCGAGCTGCTGCCGCCGAGCGTCGCCCAGGCGCGGATCCGTGAGGCCACGGCGCGGGCTCTGGGCCGGTTGAGCGACTTCACGCCTTATCGGCTGGCGGCGCCGTACACGCTCGGGGTGGAGTGGAACTCGACGGCCATCGCGGCGGCCGTGGCGCTGGTCCCGGGGGTGAAGTCCGTAGGAGCGCGGCACACGGAGTTCACGACCGACGACTTCACGCAGATCATGGCGCTGTTCGGCATCTTCGCCACCATCGGCGGCCAGATCGCCTGCGGCAGCGGTCCCTACGGCTGAGGTGTGAACGGAATTCACCGGCGTAGTTCATCGGAATCGTCTGTAGGGAGCGGGTGACGTGGAAGGCGCGGCGCTGACCCGGCGGGGGTTGCTCGTCGGGATCGGGGCGGCCGGTGGCGCGGGCGCCATGTACGCCGCCATGGGCGCCCTCGGCCTGGCCCCCTCCGAGCAGGACAAGGAGTTCGTGGCCCCCCGGCCGGGCGACTTCACCCTGCGTGGCAAGGGGTCGGCCAAGGTGGTGATCCTGGGCGCGGGCGTGGCCGGCCTGACGGCCGCGTACGAGCTGGGCAAGGCCGGCTACGACTGCACGCTGCTGGAGGCCAGGCCGCGGGCCGGCGGCCGGAACCTGACGTTGCGCGGCGGCGACCGCCTGACCGAGCTGAACGGCCCCGCGCAGGAGGTGACGTTCGGCGAGGGCGTCTACTTCAACGCGGGCCCCGGCCGGATCGCCCCGTGGATGGTCACCCTCGACTACTGCCGCGAGCTCGGCATCCCCATCGAGACGTTCATCAACAACAACGCCGCCGCCTACGTGCACACCAACGGCACGACGGTGCGGGCCAGGACAGCACGAGCCGACATTTACGGATATGTCGCAGAACTGCTGTCCAAAGCAACAAATGTCGGCGCGCTGGACAGGGCGGTCACCAAGGACGACCAGGAACGCCTGCTCGATTTCCTCCGACGGTTCGGCGACCTGGGGCCCAAGCTGCGCTACGACGGCTCCGACCGCCGCGGTTTCATGAAATATCCGGCGCTCGACACCGGCACCCCCGTCGCGCCCCCCGGCTCGCTGCACCAGATCCTCGCCGCCGGCACCGGCCGCGCCATCACCAACGACTTCGGCTACGAGCAGGCCACCCCCATGTTCCAGCCGGTCGGCGGCATGGACGCGATCGTCACCAAGCTGACGGAGGCCGTCGGCCAGGACCGGATCAAAACCGGCGCCAAGGTCACCAAGATCACGACCATGGACGACGGCGTCGAGGTCACCTGGAACGGCGGCAGCCTCAAAGCCGACTACTGCGTGGCCGCCCTCCCGCCCCACCTCCTCGCCAAGATCCCGCACAACCTCGGCGCCCAGGTCACCACCGCGCTGCGGACCCCGGTCCCGGCCGCCGCCGGCAAGATCGGCCTGGAGTACGGCAAGCGCTGGTGGGAGCTGGAGGACCGGATCTACGGCGGCGTCACCGAGACCGACCTCGACATCACCCACATCTGGTACCCCTCCTACGGCTACCACGCCGACCGCGGCGTCCTCGTCGGCTACTACAACACCGAGCAGAACGCCGAGCTGTACGGCGCCCTCACCCCCGAGGACCGGCGCCGCCGGGCCCTCACCCAGGGCAAGAAGATCCACGGCGACAAGTACCGCCAGAACCTGCTGTCCTCCGCCTCCATCGCCTGGGAACGCCAGGAGCACATCCAGGGAGCCTGGGTGCGCTGGCCGGCCTTTGATTCGTCCTTCACTCTTCTGCAACGCCCGGCCGGAAGGGTGTACTTCGCGGGCGACTGGCTCACCCATCTGATCGCTTGGCAGGCGGGGGCCATGGAGTCCGCTCGCGGCGCCGTCACCCTGCTGCACCAGCGCGTGCTGCAGTCCCCGTGACGTCGTCGGCACGCTGCTTCTGGAACCGTCGTAGGGTCCTGGAAGAGCGAATGAGGAGATGGGATGACGTTGCACTGGGTGCCCGCCACGGAGCGGATCGACCTGCTGGCTGATCCGGTGGCGCAAGCCGTACGGACCGTGGAGACCGCCGAGGTGGCCGAGATCGACCCCGATCTCTCCGACACGGTGGCGTTCTGCGAGAAGTACGGCGTGACGCTGGAGGAGTCGGCCAACTGCGTGGTCGTGGCGGCCAAGCGGGGCGGCGAGACGCGTTATGCCGCGTGCATGGTGCTCGCGGCGATGCGGATCGACGTGAACGGCGTGGTGCGCAAGCACCTCGACGCCCGCAAGGTGAGCTTCGCGCCGATGGCCGACGCGGTCGAGCTGACCGGGATGGAATACGGCGGCATCACCCCGATCGGCCTGCCCGACGACTGGCCGATCCTGGTGGACCCACGTGTGGCGGAGCAGTCGAGGGTGGTCATCGGGAGCGGCGTGCGCCGATCGAAGCTCGCTCTCCCGGGAGCCGCGCTGGCCGGGCTGAAGAGGGCAAAGGTGCTCTCGCTGACCGGCTGAGGGAAAATCGAAGCCGATTCGAGACCGTTGGATGGGAAACCGATGAGGCCGTTCTGGACGTTGTACGAGTGGGAATGTGGCCTCATGGTTCATCTCGTGGGCGGGGATTAAGCCGGTATGGTGCTTCATGCCATGAACGATGACCGACTAGGCCCTTACCGGCTGCTCAGGCGGCTCGGTGAAGGCGGGATGGGCGTTGTCCACCTCGCTGTCGACCCTCAGGGCCGGCAGGTGGCGGTCAAGGTCCTGCGCGGTGAAGTCGCCAGTGACGAGGTCGCCAGGCGGCGGCTTTCGCGCGAGGTCGAGACGATGCGCCGGGTCCGGAGCAAGTTCATCGCCGAGGTGCTCGACGCCGATGTGACAGGTCATCGTCCCTACATCGTCACCCGTTACGTGCCCGGCCGCCCCCTCGACGAGATCGTCAAGGACGACGGCCCGCTCGATCTGCCCGCGCTGGTCAGGCTCGCGCACGGGGTGGCGTCGGCGCTGGCCGTGGTCCACTCGGTGGGCGTCATCCACCGCGACCTCAAGCCGGGCAACGTGCTGATCCTCGACGGCGAGCCGGTCCTCATCGACTTCGGCATCGCGCAGGCGGTCGACGCGACCCGGCTGACGCAGACCGGCATGTTCATCGGCACGCCCGGCTACCTCGCGCCCGAGATCATCGAGGGCCAGGAGGCGGGGCCCGAGGTCGACATCCACGCGTGGGCGGGCACGCTGCTGTTCGCGTCCACGGGCCTGCCGCCGTTCGGCAAGGGCACGCTGGAGATGATCTTCTACAACATCACCGCGGGCAAGGCCGACGTCAGCGCCGCCCCGGCGACGTTGCAGCCGCTGCTCAAGGCGGCCTTCCAGCGCAACCCGGCCAAGCGCCCCAAGGCGCCGGACCTGGCCGAGAAGACCGCCAGGTTGTTGCCCCAGCCGCTGCCGGGCAGCGCGCCCGACGAGATCTCGACCGTGCCGCGGCCCGACTCCCAGCACTCGGTCGAGTTCGCCGGCCCGCCGCCGGGCGACGTCGCGCCGCCGCGGGTGCCGCCCCGGGTGGGCGACAAGCCGTCCTACGACGTCTCCACGCCGCCGGTGACCCCGAAGCGGCTGCTCGAAGGCCAGGACGTGCCGGCCGCGCCGCCGCCGCAGGACCAGCAGTACATCTCGCTCCTGCACAACCAGCCCGACCCGTGGCCGACCCGCAGGGTGACACCGGAGGAGCTGCGGCAGATCCAGCGCGAGGCCGGGGCCTCCCAGCCCTACCAGCAGCCGGTCAACAACCACGGCGGCTACCCGGCGCCGTCCGGCGAGGCCGACGTGCCCACCAGGCGCGTGCGCCCCGACTCGGCCGACTACAACAGGCTCAACCCGCCGCAGGACCAGGGCCGATACGCCCCGCACCAGGACCAGGGCCGCATCGGCACGGGCCCTGGCCAGGACGGTGCCGACTACGGCCGGCCAGGTCCGGGCCAGGACGGTGTCGACTACGGCCGGCCAGGTCCGGGCCAGGACGGGCTCGACTACGGCCGGCCAGGTCCGCCGGAGGTGCCCGACTACGCCAGGCAGGGCCCGAACCAGGTCCAGCCGCCGCCCTACATTCCGGCGCAGCCGCACTACCAGCCCGACCCGATGACCAAGCGGGAGCCGTACATCCCGTCCGTGGCTCCCGGCAAGGTGCTGCAGCGTTCCAAGGCCTACGGCGTGTCGAGCGGCATGCTGCTCGTCATCATGATCGTGGCGGCCGTGCGCGCGCCCGTGCTCGTGGCGATCGCGGCGGTGCCGTTCGCGATCCTGCTGCGCGCGGCCGACCTGGCCCAGCCGCAGCTCACGGCCCGCAGGGCCGTCGGGGCGGCGGCGCTCGACGTGTTCAGGGTGCTCGCCCATCCCAGGGCGCTGGCCAAGTCGGCGGGCATCACGCTCGCGCTCGTCCTGTACGCCCTCATCCTCGGCCTGCCGGTGACGCTGCTGCTCACCGTGGTGGCCAAGATGGCTCCGGGCAATGCCCTGGCCTGGGGCGCCGCGGTCGCGTTGTGGACCGTCTGCGCAGGTCCCGGAGTGGAGGGTCCCGGCAAACAAATGCGCAGAACGCTCTCATCGCTCGTACCCTCGAGAACAACGGCCATGGTGATGGCGGGAGTCCTCGCGGCGGGTGCCGCGCTCTCGCTGATCCTCGCCGTCGGCACGTTCGGGGACAAGCCGGAGGGGGAGGCCGTATGGGCTCCGCTGAACGTTCAGCCAGTGGTAGAGCAGCTAGACGCCCTGACGGAGAACACCGGGGGATGACTCGGGGAAGGTGGCGATGAGCACCCAAGCACCAGAGCGCCTCGGCCCATACCGCCTGGTCAGGAAGATCGGCGAGGGCGGCATGGGGGTCGTCCACCTCGGTCTCGACGGGGAGGGCCGCGAGGTCGCCATCAAGGTCCTGCATCCGCACGTGGCGGCGGACCTCAAGGCGCGCGACCGGCTGACCCGCGAGGTCGAGACCATGCGCCGGGTCCGCAGCCCGCACGTGGCCGAGGTCATCGACGCCGAGCTCGCAGGCGGCCAGCCCTACGTGGTGACGCGCTTCGCGCCGGGCCGCACGCTGGAGGAGACGGTCCTGTCCGAGGGCGCTCTTGAAGCGCGCGAGCTCATCAGGCTCGCCCAGGGGCTCTGCCAGGCGCTCGTGGCCATCCACGCGGCCGACGTGATCCACCGCGACTTCAAGCCGTCCAACGTCATGCTGGTCGACGGCGAGCCGCTGGTCATCGACTTCGGCATCGCCCACCTGGTGAACGCCACCAGGCTGACGCAGACGGGCATGTTCGTGGGGACGCCGGGCTATCTGGCGCCCGAGATCATCCGCGACTCGGAGATCACCCAGGCGGCCGACGTGCACGCGCTGGCCTCGACGGTGTTCTTCGCCGCGACCGGGGCGCCGCCGTTCGGCACGGGAACGTTCGAAGCGGTCTGCTTCAACATCATGGAGGGGCGGGCCCAGCTCGACCGGGCGCCCGCGTGGCTGCGCACCTGGCTCGGCCGGGCGCTGCAGGTCGATCCGTCGGCCCGGCCCGGCGCCCACGAGCTGCTGCGGACGGCCAGGGCGCTCGATCCGGCCGTGACGACGTTCAACGAGTTCGAGGGGCCCACGGGCACCAAGCGCATGGGCGACAACCGCACGCGGACCATGGACACCTACTCCGACCTGCTGCCGCCGGTCGAGTACGGCAGGTCGGCGCCGCCCGAGGCGCGGCCGGGCAAGAAGAAGCGCGGGCAGGAGCCGCCGCACCCCTACCGGGAGGAGCGGCCGCCACCCTACGTGCCGGCGCCGGCTTCGGCGCGGCCGCCCATGCCCCGTACCGACCAGCGCGTGGCCGGCTACCCGGCGCCGCCGTCCGCCGCGGCGTCGCAGGTGCGGCCCTACACGCCGCCGTCCACGGCCGGCTCGCAGGTGCGGCCCTACGCCCCGCCGCCCACGGCCGAGTCGCAGGTGCGGCCCTACGCCCCGCCGCGTCAGCACACGCCGCCGGGCGAGCGGCGCAGATACCTGTTCGGCAGCCAGCTCGTCGGCCTGCTGCTGCTGGTCACGCTGGTGGCGCTGACCGTCATGATGCCGGTCGTGATGGGCGCGGTCGCCGTCGCGCTGGCGCTGGTGCTGCGCATCGGCGAATACCTCTTCGGCGACCTGGTCAAGCGGCGCCAGGTGCGCGGGAGCAGCGCGGCCGATCCGCTGCTCGCCCTGGTCGGCACGCCGTGGGCGCTGGTGCGCTCCGCGCTCGTGACGGTGGTGCACGTGCCGCTGGCGCTGCTGTTCGGCGTCTGCGTGTGGGGCCTGCTGCACTGGGCCGGCGGGATGGGCGTCAACGAGGCCGCCTCCTACGGCGCGGGCGCGTTCGCCGGGGGTCTGTTCGTGCTGCCCGGCGGCGGCGCGCCGCGCAAGGCCGTCACCCGCACGCTCACCAGCGTGCTGCGCAGCCCGGGGGCGGCCCTGGTCGCGGTCGTCCTGGTGGGCACCGCGGCGCTGTTCGCGGTGATGTTCGCGCTGGGGCAGGACCCGGTGTGGTCGCCGTGGCGGGCGCCCACGTCGGTCATCGACGACCTGGCCAACGACGCCAGGCAGAGCACGATCGGTCTGATCACCGGGCTGATCGACAGCTTGCTCGAAGGGCTCGGGCTGGGCTTCCTGACTCCCTGGTCCTGAGTGTTCCCGCAGGCTCCGCGGGGGAGAGTAGAGGTATGAGCGAGCACCTCGGCCCATATGAGCTACTCTCCCGGCTCGGGTCGGGCGGGTTCGGCGAAGTGCACCTCGCGCTCGACCCCGAGGGGCGCACGGTCGCGGTCAAGGTCCTGCACCCGCACGTCACGGCCGACGCCGGCGCGCTGGCCCGGCTGGCCCGCGAGGTGGAGACCATGCGCCGGGTCGGCGGGCCGCACGTCGCCGAGGTCCTCGACGCCTCGCTGGCGGGCGACCGGCCCTACCTCGTGACCCGCTACGTCCAGGGCCTGCCGCTCAGCGCCGTCCCCACCCCGGTCACGGACCTGCGCCTGCTGGCGGGCGGGCTGGCCGACGCGCTGCTCGCCATGCACGAGTCCGGCGTGGTGCACCGCGACCTCAAGCCGGCCAACGTGATGATGACCGAGGGCGAGCCCGTGGTCATCGACTTCGGCATCGCCAGCGCGCTCGACTCGTTGTCGGTCACCGCCTCGGGCGCGGTGGTGGGCACGCCCGGCTACCTCGCCCCCGAGGTGCTCGAAGGCAAGCGGGTGGGCGCGGAGGCCGACGTCTTCTCCTTCGGGGCGACGCTGGCCTACGCGGCGACCGGGCGGCAGCCGTACGGGCAGGGGCCCGCCTCCGCCATCGCCTACCGGGTCGTGCACCACGCGCCCGACCTCGAAGGCGTGCCCGCGTGGCTGGAACCGCTGTTACGCGAGTGCCTGGCCGCCGATCCGGCCGCCCGGCCGACGGCCGCGCAACTCTGCGCCAGGCTCGGCGTCGCCCCGATCTCCCACGTACGTCAAATCTCCCACCGACCGGCCGCCGGCACGGCGGTGCGCCCCCGTCCCGCCGACGACATGAGCACCCGTGAGTGGCGGCCGGGTGCCGCCCATCACCGCAAGTCGGTGGAGGCGTCCAGGGCCAGGCACCGGGAGAAGGTGCGCAGGCGCTGGCTGATCGGCTCGGGGCTGTTCGTCTCGCTGCTGGCCGCCGCCGCCCGTGAGCCGCTGCCCGAGGTGGCGCTCTTCCTGCTGGCGGCTTACTCGCTGGGCGTGGTCGCCGACGCCGGAGTGGCGTTGTTCTCGCACAGTCCCTTCAAACGCAGCCGTATGATCATGGATCTGGTCGGCGTGGCAGGCTCGATCGGGCTCTGCTTCGGGCTGGCGGCGCTGTTCAGCACGGTGACCCTGGCGCTGTTCGCGGGTACGGCTCTGGTGGTGGGGATCGTGTTCCTGCTGTCCGCGTAAGCGACTACCGAATAAAGTTCGGTATGGTGGGGAACGATAGTGAACCGTACGAGCTGGTGGTTTGCGCGCAAGCTACTCATGGGTAACATGACGCGGAAGCCACGCACCATTTCTGCCGGGCACCCTCTGTCGGGGGCCCGGCGGGCACCTGGCAGTCTGGACAGCATGCATCCGGCGCCCACCGCAGCCAGGCGGTGGCGCACGTGAACTACGGGAGGTCGGCCACCGGCCATGAACATCGTCGTCTGCGTGAAGCAGGTCCCCGACACGGCGACCGAGCGCAAGCTGCGGTCCGATGACAACACGCTCGACCGCGACGCCGCTGACGGCGTGGTCAACGAGCTCGACGAGTACGCGGTCGAGGAGGCGCTGAAGCTCAAGGAAGCCCACGGCGGCGAGGTGACCGTCCTCACCATGGGTCCTGGCAGGGCCACCGAGACCATCCGCAAGGCACTGGCCATGGGCGCCGACAAGGCGGTCCACCTGAGCGATGACGCGCTGCACGGCTCCGACGCGCTGTCGACCTCGTACGCGATGGCTCAGGTGCTCAAGAAGATCGGGTTCGACCTGGTCATCCTGGGCTCGGAGTCCACCGACGCGCGCACCGGCGTCCTGGCCGCCATGCTGGCCGAGCGCCTGGGCACGGCCCAGCTCACGCTGGCCAACAAGGTCGACGTCGAGGGCAACGCGATCAAGGTGCAGCGGATCACCGACTACGGCTACGACAAGGTCGAGGCCACGCTGCCGGCCGTCGTGTCCGTGGTCGAGAAGATCAACGAGCCGCGCTACCCCTCCTTCAAGGGCATCATGGCGGCCAAGAAGAAGCCGGTCGAGACGCTCGCCATCGGCGACGCCTCCATCGACGCCGCCCAGGTGGGCCTGGCCGCGGCGTGGTCCGAGGTCGTCGACTTCGCCGCGGCGCCGCCGCGCGCGGCCGGCACGATCGTCAAGGACGAGGGCGACGGCGGCTCGAACGCCGCTGACTTCCTCGCGTCCAAGAAGTTCATCTGAGAACGGGGGTTTTGCTGATATGTCGGAGATTCTCGTTCTCGTGGAGCAGGTCGAAGGCGAGGTCAAGAAGGTCACCCTTGAGCTGCTGACCCTGGCCCGCTCCCTCGGCACGCCCGCCGCCGTCTGGGCCGGCCCCGGCATCACACCGGAGGCCAAGGCCAGGCTGGCCGAGTACGGCGCGGAGAAGATCTACGTCGCTCCGTCGAGTGACATCGTCGAGTACGTGGTCGCGCCCAAGGCCGAGCTGCTGGCCCAGCTCGTGGCCGACAAGTCGCCGGCCGCCGTGCTGGTGGCCGCGACGGCCGAGGGCAAGGAGGTCGCCGGACGCCTGGCGATCAAGACGGACTCCGGGGTCATCACCGACGCCGTGGGTCTGGCCGAAGGCTTCGTGGCCGGCCAGTCCATCTTCGGCGGCGGCGTCAACGTGCACTCGCGGGTGCGCAAGGGCACGCCGATCGTCGCCGTACGCCCCAACTCGACGCCTCCCGAGGCGGTCGCGGGCGCCGGGGCCGAGGAAGAGGTTTCGGTCACCCTGTCCGACGCCGCCAAGGCCACCCGGGTCGTGGAGCGAGTCAAGCAGGAGAAGGGCGCCAGGCCCGAGCTGACGGAGGCCGCCATCGTGGTCTCCGGCGGTCGCGGTGTCGGCTCCGCCGAGAACTTCTCCATCATCGAGGGCCTGGCAGACGCCCTCGGCGCGGCCGTGGGCGCCTCGCGCGCCGCCACGGACGCCGGGTGGTATCCGCACCAGTTCCAGGTGGGGCAGACGGGCAAGACGGTGTCGCCGCAGCTCTACATCGCGGCCGGCATCTCCGGGGCCATCCAGCACCGGGCGGGCATGCAGACGGCCAAGACGATCGTCGCGATCAACAAGGACGCCGAGGCGCCGATCTTCGAGCTGGCCGACTACGGCGTGGTGGGCGACCTGCACCAGGTCGTGCCGCAGCTCACCGAAGAGGTGCAGAAGCGTAAGTAGGCGGTTCACGGGGGACGGCGTCGCGGATCGCGGCGCCGTTTTCCGTCATGTCAGGGCTTGTCTGATACGGCCGGCCAGGTCCCTGGCCTGCTCCGGCGTCCACGCGATCAGCCCGTTCTCGGACATGAGCGCGTGGTACTGCTGCTTCGCGTAGGGGGTGCCCGGGGGGAGCGGGGCGATGTGCCAGTGCAGGTGGGAGTTGCCCTGCTGGCTGCCGAGGGAGAGAAGGTAGGTCCGCTCCGACGGCACGACCGCCTCCACGGCCAGCGCGACCTTCCTGACCACGCGCATGAGGGCGAGGTAGGCGGCCTCGTCCAGGTCGCGTACGGCATGCTCGACGTGCTGCTTCGGGCTGACCAGGAGGTAGCCGGGCAGGGTGGGGTAGCGGGCCAGGAAGGCCAGGTGGTCCTCGTCCTCGTAGACGATCTGCTCCAGGTCGTAGGCGGGGTCGCCGGCCACTATGGCGCAGATGAAGCAGGGGATCGTTTTCACGCGGGCCTCGTACGCCTGGACGTCGAAGGGGACGTTCCTTTCAAGATCCATTCCGCGATGATGCCACCCGGGCGTACCCGATGTCAGGCCGCGACCTCGGCGGGCTCCAGGACCGGCAGCGAGGTGACCCTGGCCGTCTCCCTGTCCGGCAGCAGGCGGGCCGCCAGCGCGATCAGCACGCCCAGCAGGACGCCGATGCCCAGCGCGGCACGCAGCGAGCTCACGTCCGACAGGAACCCGATCACCACGGGGCCGAGCAGCAGCCCCGCGTAGCCCATGGCGCCGGCCTGGGCGATCGCGGGCCCCGGGGCGTCGGTCGCGGTTCCGGCCAGCGACAACGTCAGCGGCGAGATCGTCGCCACGCCGAGCCCCACGAAGAACATCGCCCCCACCGCCACCATCGGACCCGACGCGAGCAGCACGACCGTGAAGAACCCGGCCGTGGCCAGGCCGGAGACCGTCAGCATGCCGCGCACGCCGAACCTGGTCCGCAGCCGGTCCCCGGTGAGCCTGGCGATCAGCATGCCCAGCTCGAAGACCGGGTAGCCGAGCGCGGCCAGCGCCTCGGGCGCGCCGAGCTCGTCGCGCAGGTACAGGCCGTTCCAGTCGGCGACCGTGCCCTCGACCATGAAGGCGAAGAACATGATGGCGCCGAGCAGGTAGACGATCGGCGGCATGCGCCGCCGGGCCGCCGTCCCGGCGCCGGCCGCCGCCGGGGTCTCGGGCAGGTACGTGCGGCCGAGCGCCAGCATGATCGGCAGCGACACCAGGCCGATCAGCGCCACGTTGGCGGTGAACGGCAGGCTCAGGGCGATCGCCAGGCTGCCCAGCGCGCCCGCCGCGATGGCGCCCACGCACCAGCCCGCGTGCATGCCGTTCATCAGCGGCCGGCCGTACGCCTGCTCGACCGTCGAGCCCTGGGCGTTCATGGCCACGTCGACCATGCCGAACGCCATGCCGAAGAGCGCCACGGCCACCAGCAGCCAGGGGAGGTCGGGGGCGAAGGCCACGGCCAGAAGGCCGATCGCCGTCAGTGGGCCGCCTACCCGCAGGACCGTATGGCTGCCCACGCGGGCCATGACGCGCCGCATGGACTGCATGGTCACCAGAGCGCCCAGGCCCCACACCAGCAGGATCACGCCGACCGTGGCCTCGGACAGGCCGAGTTTGTCGGTCAGCGCGGGGATGCGCACGGTCATCGTGCCCACCATCAGGCCGGCAAGGACAAAGGTGAGGACCGCCCCATAACGGGCACTCCTCAGCTCGCGGGTCATAAGGCCACACCTCTCACATGGGTATCTCGAAGGTCGTTCAGGAGTTGTCAGGCCGCGCCGCAGGCCGTCACCCGTCGCCCGCCGGCTGTGCGCGCCGGGCGGTGGGCAACGGGGGACGGCAGGGCGCAAAGGGCCCGGAACGTGGCGAAAGGCCGGCTCAGGGCCGGCAAAGGGTGGAGGCGGAAGTCAGGCGGGCTGAGGTTTCAGCAGAGCCCGCAAGCGGCGCTCCAGTGCCTGGAGGTCGTCTTCGGTGTTGAGCTCCGGGTCATGGCTCGCCACGTCCCAGAGCCCCTCACAGGCCAGGCGGACGATCTGGGCCGCCAGCGGGTCGGGCTCGCCGGCCAGCTCCTCGCGGTGCCATCGGGCCATCGCCTCGCGCAGCGGCGCGAGCAGGAAAAGGTTTCCTGAGGCTCCGGTGACGACCGCCCATCGCCGGAGCTTGCCCGAACGGACGGAGGCCAGCGTCGCGCCGACATAGCGCTCGGTGTAGGTCGCACCGGGCTGGGCCGCCAGCAGCTCGTCGAAGTCGTCTATCAGCCGCTCCACCATGCCCTTGATCAGGGCCTCTTTGGAGCCGTAGTGATAGAGCAGGCCACCCTTGCTCACGCCGGCGCGCTCGGCGACGGCGGCGAGGGTCAGCGCGGCCGAGCCTTGGTCGCAGAGGAGCTCCTCCGCCGCATCCAGCAACTCGTCCTTTCGCATGCCACAACTGTACCGTCCGGACGGTACAGTCGCAAACGAGATACCCTGAACGGGTGACCAGACCGTCGGCCTATCTTGATCATGCGGCTACCACCCCCATGCTGCCCGAAGCGATCGAGGCCATGACGGATCAACTCAAACGCGTCGGAAATGCTTCCTCACTGCACGCGACCGGCCGCCAGGTGCGCCGGGTCGTCGAGGAGTCGCGCGAGACGATCGCCGACGCGCTCGGCGCCAGGCCCAGCGAGGTCGTGTTCACCTCCGGCGGCACCGAGGCCGACAACCTCGCCATCAAGGGCCTCTACTGGGCGCGCCGGCCGCGCAGGCGCGTCCTGATCAGCTCGGTGGAGCATCATGCCGCGCTCGACCCCGCCCAGTGGCTGGCCGACAGCCAGGGCGCGGAGGTCGAGCTGCTGGAGGTCGACGAGTTCGGCCGGGTGCACCCCGACACGCTGCGGGCCGCCATCGAGCGCGGCCCCGACGGCGTGGCCATGATCAGCGTCATGTGGGCCAACAACGAGGTCGGCACCATCCAGCCCGTGCCCGCGCTGGCCGCCATCGCCCGCGACCACGGCATCCCGTTCCACACCGACGCGGTCCAGGCGGTCGGGCAACTGCCCGTCTCCTTCGCCGGGTCGGGGGCCGACGCGCTCACCCTGACCGGCCACAAGGTCGGTGGCCCGATGGGCGTCGGCGCGCTGCTGCTGGTCAGGGGGCAGACGCCGGTGTCCGTGCTGCACGGCGGCGGTCAGGAGCGCGACGTCCGCTCGGGCACGCTCGACGCGCCCGCCATCGCGGGGCTCGCCGCCGCCGTCCGCTCCGCGGTGCAGGGGCAGGAGGCCCTGGCCCGCCGCCTGACGTCGCTGCGCGACGAGCTCATCCAGCGGGTCCGCGACGCCGTGCCCGACGTGGTGCTCAACGGCGATCCGGCCGACCGGCTGCCCGGCAACGCCCACTTCTCCTTCCCGGGCTGCGAGGGTGACGCGCTGCTCATGCTGCTCGACGCCAAGGGGGTGGAGTGCTCGACGGGCTCGGCGTGCTCGGCGGGCGTGGCGCAGCCGTCCCACGTGCTGCTGGCGATGGGGGCCGCCGAGGCGGCGGCGCGGGGCTCGCTCAGGTTCACCCTGGGGCACACCTCGACCCACGACGACGTCGACCGCCTGATCGCGGTGCTCCCGGTGGCCGTCGAACGCGCCCGCAGAGCCGGCCTGACCTGACCCGGTCAGGTCAGGAAGGGGAGCACGCCTGACCAGGACGGGTCGGTGCCCACGTCCACGCGCGGTTCGCCCTCCTCCCAGCTCACGATCAGCTCCTTGGCGTGAACGGCCGCGTCACCGGTCGGGTCGGCGTACACGTGGATGATGCGATGTCCCTCAGCGCTCAGATGCGCCGCGAGCACGGCGTCGGCGTGCGGTTTGAGCAGGCGCGCCGCGAGTCGCTCCTCGAAGTCGCGCAGCGCCGTGAGCGAGTCGCCGACCGGCAGGCCGTTCTCGTCGCGGTGCGCGTAGGGGAGGGCGATCGCGATGTGCTGGTCGAAGAGCGGATGGTCGACCGGCCGCAGCGGATGGCGGGCCGTGGCGACGAGCGGCGCGCCGCTGCCGGTCTTGCCTTCGAGCAGGACCCACTCCTCCTCATGACCTGAGGCCAGGTCGGCCACCACGGCGGGCAGGTGCGCCGCGGCCACGGAGTCGATCGGCTGGAACGTGGCCGGCGTGATCTCGCCCACCCACCTGGCCACGTCGTCCTCGCCGAGCAGCCAGTCGAGGGCCAGCAGCGTGGCCTCCAGCCTGGTCTCCTCGTCGAGCTCGCCGAAGATCGGATGGTAGGCGGACACGTCGACGCGGGGCTGGTCGCGTGGCACCCGGAGGCCCAGCATCAGCTTGTCGAGCGCGAACTCGTAGCCCCCGACGTCGAGGGTGAGGTCCAGCGCCTGCGGATTGGCCTGCCGGGAGGGGTGGAACTCCCACAACAGGTCCGCCTCCGGCGCCGCCTTGGCCCAGCGGTGCGCCAGCGAGCGGAGCTCGGCGTCGCCGGCCGCCGTCACCACCAGGGCGTGCGCCGCGTCGCTGCCGGGGGCCACCTCCCAGACCAGGCCGGAGTGGATCGCGGCCACGGCCGGGGCGAGCAGCTCCTCCAGACCTTCGACCGCGCCGGTCGCGACCAGCGAGTCGATCCGCGGCCTGGTCTCCTGCCACCATGCCCAGAACCCGGCGATGCCGTCGCCGGCCTCTTCCTGTGCGTCCTTGCGCCCGAACAGTCGCATGTGCTGAATCCTTCCAGACCGGGGCCATGGTCGCGCACTCCCCGCCGGACAGTACCCTGGAAAGGTCATGGGACTGCGTGTGCTTGCCGCCATGTCGGGCGGCGTCGATTCCGCCGTGGCCGCCGCTCGGATCGCCGAGGCCGGTCACGACGTCACTGGTGTGCATCTTGCGTTGTCGGCCAACCCCCAATCCCATCGCACGGGAGCCAGGGGCTGCTGCACGATCGAGGACTCGCGCGACGCGCGCCGCGCCGCCGACGTGATCGGCATCCCCTTCTACATCTGGGACATGGCCGAGCGTTTCCAGCGCGACGTGATCGACGACTTCGTGGCCGAGTACGCGGCGGGCCGCACGCCCAACCCGTGCCTGCGGTGCAACGAGAAGATCAAGTTCTCGGCGGTGCTGGATCGGGCGCTGGCCCTCGGTTTCGACGCGGTCGCCACCGGCCACCACGCCAAACTGGTCGACGGGGTGTTGTCCAGGAGCCCCGACCAGGGCAAGGACCAGTCCTACGTGCTGGGCGTGCTCACCCGCGAGCAGCTCGGCCACGCCATCTTCCCCCTGGGCGACTCGACCAAGGCGCAGGTGCGCGAGGAGGCCGCCAGGCGCGGCCTGACCGTCGCCGACAAGCCGGACAGCCACGACGTCTGCTTCATCGCCGACGGCGACACCCGGGGTTTCCTGGCCGGGCGGCTCGGCTCGGCGCAGGGGCCCATCGTCGACCAGAGCGGCGCGGTCGTCGGCAGCCACCAGGGCGCCCACGGCTACACCGTCGGCCAGCGCAAGGGCCTGCACATCGACCGCCCGGCCACCGACGGCCGGCCGCGCTACGTGCTCTCGATCGAGCCGGTGTCCAACACGGTCACGGTCGGCCCCCGCTCGGCGCTGGAGGTCACCTCGATCACCTGCGGCTCCCCGGTCTGGAACGGCCCGTCCCGCGACGGCGACCTGACGGTGCAGTTGCGGGCGCACGGCGAGGTCTACCCGTGCAGTTTCGAGGAGGTCGAGGGCGGCCTGCGCATCGGCCTCGACCGCCCGGCCACCGGCGTCGCGGCGGGCCAGGCGGCCGTGCTCTACGCCGGCTCGACCGTCATCGGCTCGGCCACCATCGTCTCAGCCGCCCCGCGCTGACCGAGGTCGGTCGTCTCGGCCGTCCCACGCTAGCCGAGGGTGGCCGACTCGCCGATCGCGAGGCGGCGCATGTCGGCGCCCTGCTTCTCCGCCTCTTCCTTCAGCCAGTTGTCCACCAGCATCAGCCCGATGTCGCTGTAAAGGCCGTCATGCGTGGAGAAGGCGCGCGCCGGCCGGATCGCCCGGAGATAGTCCACCATCTCCGCCAGCTTCAGCCACGGCCCGCCGGTCGGCACCAGCAGGGTCGGCACCTCCACGTCCGGGACCGTCAGGGCGTCGCCCGGGTAGAAGATCTCGTCGTCGACCAGGAAGCCGACATTCTGCACGACCGGGATGTCGGGGTGGTTCTTGGCGTGCCACTCGCCGAACGCCTTCACCTGGAAGCCGGCGGTCTCGAAGTCGTCTCCGTGGCGTACCACCTGGACCTTGCCCGGCACGCCGGTCAGCCCCGCGGCGACGCCCTCGCAGGTCCAGATCTCCAGATCGGGACCGGCCGCTCCGAGTTTGCCCACGTCGATGTGGTCGAAGTGCTCGTGGGTGATGAGGACGGCGTCGGCGCCGTCGAGGACTGGAGCGTCGGCGAACGCTCCCGGGTCGATGACCAGGACCTTGCCGTTCTTCTCCACGCGCACGCACGCGTGCTGGTATTTGGTGAGCTCCATTCGCCAGAGCCTACGCTTGCCCCATGTCTACGTGGGAAGCCACCGGAGTCGGCTCGCATCCGGGTGAGGATCATTTCGAGGCCATCAAGGTCATGTTCGGGGAGGTGCCCCGGCTGCCGTACCTGCCGGAGCTCCCCGGCCGGGGCGTCGGAGCCGACATGGTGGGGCGCACGGCCGCGCTGCTCGTCGAGCTGCCGGTCGAGGTGCAACCGTCGGGGTGGCGGATGTCCGATCGGCCGGGACGCGACCACCGGCGGGCCGTCGATCACCTGCGGCGCGACATCGACGGGCTGGAGGAGATCGGACACGACTACAGCGGGCCGCTCAAGCTGCAGGTCTGCGGGCCGTGGACGCTGGCAGGGGCGATCGAGCTCAAGTACGGCGACAAGATGCTCTCCGACGCGGGAGCCGTACGCGACCTGACCGCGTCGCTGGCTCAAGGGGTGGCGGATCACTGCGCGGAGGTGCGGCGGCGGCTGCCCGGGGTGACGGAGATCGTGCTCCAGCTCGACGAGCCCGGGTTGCCGGGGGTGCTGGCGGGGGCCGTGCCGACGGCTTCGGGGTTCGGGCGGCTGGCGGCGGTGGAGGCGTGGCGGGTGGAGGAGGTGTTGCGGCTGTTCGACCGGCCCGTCGTGCACTGTTGCGCCTCTTCCGTGCCCTTCAAGGTGTTGCGGTCGGCCGGGGTCAGGGGGATCTCGATGGACGCGTCCCGGCTGCGGCGCAGGGACGACGAGAATCTGGGGGAGCTCGTCGAGGCCGGGATCGCGCTGTTCCTCGGGGTCGTGCCGGGGACGGACGTGCGGCTCGCGGACGTGGGGGCGATCGCCAGGCCCGCGGTGGCGTTGTGGCGGCGGCTGGGTTTCGCGCCCGACGCGCTGGCCGAGCAGGTCGTGCTGACGCCCGCGTGCGGGCTGGCCGGGGCGTCGCCGCACTACGCGCGGGCGGCGCTGGCGGCCTGCCGCAAGGCGGCCCAGGTCCTCAAGGACGATCCCGCGAACGGGATGCGGGAGGACTGAGCCGTCCGGGAGGCCGGGAGGGGATGCGGAGGCTGAGCCGTCCTGGAGGCCGAAGGCGGCCCGGCTTCCGGGAGGGATGCGGAGGCTGGGCCGTTCCGGATGCGGACGCGGCGGCTGGGGCGTGTCCCGGCCGCTGCTCGGCGGTAGCGTTTGCTCAGGGTGTCGATCGGAAGGAGGCCCTGGTGACCGAGGTCGGGGGTGTGCCCGTTGCCGCGCTCAAGCGGCATGCCGAGGTGAGCGAGCTGGTCGAGGACGCGCGCTGGCGCTACTACGTGCTCGACCAGCCGACCGCGAGCGACGCCCAGTTCGACGGGTGGTTCAGGGAGCTGCTCGCGCTGGAGGAGGCGCATCCGTCGCTCCAGACGCCCGATTCGCCCACGCAGAAGGTGGGCGCGCCGCTTTCCGGCGACTTCGCCAAGGTCGCGCACCTCAACCGGATGGAGAGCCTCGACAACGCCTTCAGCGCCGAGGACATGGCGGCCTGGCAGGCGCGGGTGGAGCGGCTGGCGGAGGGCGACCCGGGCCCCTACCTCTGCGAGTTGAAGATCGACGGGCTGGCCATCGCGCTGGTCTACCGGGACGGCAAGCTGGAGCGGGGCGCGACCAGAGGCGACGGGACCACGGGCGACGACGTGACGGCCAACGTCCGCACGATCAAGGGTGTGCCGCTCCGGCTCACGGGTGACGACGTGCCCAGCCTGGTCGAGGTGCGCGGCGAGGTCTACATCCCGGTCGAGGACTTCAAGCGGCTCAACGAGCAGCTCGTCGAGCAGGGCAAGGCGCCGTTCGCCAACCCGCGCAACTCCGCCGCCGGCACGTTGCGGCAGAAGGACCCGCGCGTCACCGCCCAGCGCCCGCTGCGGATGCTGGTGCACGGCATCGGCGTCTGGGAGGGCGCGGCCGAGCCGCGGGCGCAGTCCGACGTCTACGGCCGGCTGCGCGAGTTCGGGCTCCCGGTCAGTGATCTGTACAAGGTGGTGCCCGGCCTCGCCGATGTCGACGAGTTCATCGAGCACTACCGCGCGCATCGGCACGATCCCCCCTATGAGATCGACGGGGTCGTGGTGAAGGTCGACGACTTCCGCACGCAGCGGGAGCTGGGCTCGACCTCGCGGGCGCCGCGGTGGGCGATCGCGTTCAAGTACCCGCCGGAAGAGGTCAACACCAAGCTGCTCGATCTGCAGGTGGGCATCGGCAGGACCGGGCGCGTGACGCCGTACGCGGTGATGGAGCCCGTCGTGGTGTCGGGCTCGACCGTCGAGCGGGCCACGCTCCACAACGCCGCCGTCGTGGCCAAGAAGGGCGTCCTCATCGGCGACACCGTGGTGCTGCGCAAGGCGGGCGACGTCATCCCGGAGGTCGTCGGGCCGGTCATGGCGTTGCGCGACGGGTCCGAGCGGGAGTTCGTCATGCCGACGCACTGCCCGGAGTGCGGGACGGAGCTGGCGTACGAGCGGGAGGGCGACGCGGACCTGCGCTGCCCCAACGCGCGCGGTTGCCCGGCCCAGATCCGCGAGCGCATCTTCTTCGCCGCGGGCCGGCGCGCGCTCGACATCGACGGCCTCGGCTACGTCGCGGCCACCGCGCTCACCCAGCCGCTGCCGCCCCAGGAGCCGGTGGTGCGCACCGAGGCCGGCCTGTTCGACCTGACGATCGAGCAGCTCATCCCGATCAAGTCGGTCGTCCGCGACCCGGACACCGGCCTGCCCAAGATCGACCCCAAGACCGGTGAGCAGAAGGTCGTCTCCTTCTTCTCCAACATCAACGGCGAGCCCAGCCAGAACGCGCTCAAACTCGTCGAGGAGCTGGCGCGGGCCAAGCAGGCGCCGCTCGCGCAGGTGCTGGTCGCCCTGTCGATCCGGCACGTCGGCCCGCCCACGGCCCGTGACCTGGCCGGCGCCATGCGCTCGATCGACGCCGTCATGAACGCCTCGGAGGAGGAGCTGGCGGCGGTCGAGGGCATCGGGTCCCGGGTGGCGGCCACGATCCGGGAGTGGTTCGAGGTCGACTGGCACCGGGAGATCATCGAGCGGTGGCGGGCCGCCGGGGTGCGGATGGCGGACGAGCCCGCGCCGGAGAAGGGGCCGCAGACCCTCGAAGGACTGACGTTCGTGGTGACGGGGACCCTGGAGGGATACACCCGTGACTCGGCCGCGGAGGCGATCACCGTCAGGGGCGGGAAGGTCGCCGGGTCGGTGTCGAAGAAGACGTCGTTCCTGGTCGCGGGGGAGAACGCGGGGTCGAAGTACGACAAGGCGGTGAGCTTCGGGGTGCCGATCCTCGATCAGGCCGGGTTCGAGGTCCTGCTGGACGAAGGGCCGCAGGCGGCGGCCGACCGGGCGGTCACCCCCGAGGCATAGGACGCGCGCGCCGCGCCGTTACGACGTGGCGCCGCCGTCGCGGACGGCGGGCACCGCCGCGCCGCGCCGTCACGGCGCCCCCTCCGGCCGGTTCCGCTCCTGCGCGGGCCCGGCCGTTTCCCTCGGCGCGCGGGAGCCGCCCGTGTCACGTCGGTGTGCGGGGGCCGCCCGTGTCACGCCGCTATTCAAGTCGAGGCGCGCCGGGAGCCGCCCGTATCACGGCTTGATGTTCGTAATTGTGCACGATTTGCTACCGAGGGTGGTTTTTGGGTATATGTCGGAAAGGAGAAGTGACGCAACGTACGCGCTTGGTTTCGCGAAGTGGGGTGAAGGTCGTACCCTCCCATAGTGACCTAATGGGGGTTCTGTTACCGATGACTGACCCAACCGACACCCGCGACACCGGACCACGTGCCGGTACACCGCTGTGGGCGTTCCTCGCGGGCGTGACCGTGATCGGCTTCACCGCTCTGGTGGTGGCCATGCTGAGGCTCGACCTGGCCTGGCTGATGGACCTCGCCCGCACGCCGCTGTTCTGGGTGCTGGCGGTGCTGGTCATCCTGGGCGAGCTCAGGCCCGTGATGGTGTCCTCCGCGACGGCGGTGGGCGGCACCTATCCGTCCACCATGTTCACCTTCGCCGTGCTGCTGCACCTCGGGCTGCCCGTCGCGGTGTTGTTGCAGGCCGTCGCCGTCGCCATCAACGGCGTGGTGACGCGCAAGTCGTGGCATCGGGTCATGTTCAACATCGCCCAGTCGACGCTCGCGCTCACGGCCGCGGCCGTGACGCTGGGACTGTTCGGGATCGTGCCGAGCCCGGCCGTGCCCTGGGTGCCCGGCGGGCGCGACCTGCTGCCGATCGCGCTGGCCGGAATCGCGTACTTCGTGGCCAGGGCCACCCTCGTCTCCGGCGCGGTCGCGCTGCACGAGCGGCGCTCGATCACGCGCGTGTTCAAGGTCACCGTCGGCCCGCAGAGCCTCGTGTACGCCGCGCTGCTCGGCCTGGCCCCCCTGGTCGTGGTGGTCATGGAGCACTCGCCGGGCCTGGTGCCCCTCTTCGTCGCCCCGTTGGCCGCCGTCTACTTCACCGCCACGCTCTCCATGCGCCGCGACCACCAGGCCCTGCACGACGAGCTGACCGGCCTGCCCAACCGCAAGATGCTCATCGTCAGCACCGAGGAGGCGCTGGCCGAGGCCCGCCATGACGAGCGGGTCGGCCTGTTCCTGCTCGACCTCGACCGGTTCAAAGAGGTCAACGACACGATGGGCCATCCGGTGGGCGACCGCCTGCTGCAGATGGTCGCGCATCGGCTCACTCATTCCGTACGCCCGGGGGACGTGGTCGCCCGGCTGGGCGGCGACGAGTTCGCGGTGTTGCTGCCCTCGATCAGGGACACCCACGCCGCCAGGGAGGTGGCGGCCAGGTTGCGGGCCGCGCTGACCGAGCCGGTGCGGCTGGAGGGCATGACCTTCGACGTGGACGGCTCGGTCGGGATCGCGCTCTACCCTGACCACGCCCCCGACTTCGAGCTGCTGCTCCAGCGTGCCGACGTGGCCATGTACCTGGCCAAGGAGGGCCGCACCGGCGTCGAGCTCTACCAGCCCGACAAGGACCGCAACTCCCCGGAACGCCTCAATCTCCTCGGCGACCTGCGCCGCGCCATCGACAACCGCGAGCTGCGGCTGCACTACCAGCCCAAGGTCAGCCTCGGCACGGGGGCCGTCCGCGGGGTGGAGGCCCTGCTGCGCTGGCAACATCCGGTGCACGGGCCGATCCCGCCGTCGGAGTTCGTCCCGCTGGCCGAGCAGTCCTACCTGATGCGGCAGCTCACGGCGTACGTGATCGAGGTGGCACTGGATCAGGCCGCCCGCTGGTGGCGCGCCGGGCTGCGGGTGCAGATCTCCGTCAACATCTCCGCCCGCGACCTGCTCGACTCGGCCCTGCCGGAGCAACTGGAGCTGGGCCTGGCCGGCTGCGGCCTGCCGCCTGGGGCCATCCAGCTGGAGGTCACCGAGCGCATCCTGACGGGCGACCAGGCCTACACGCAGGAGACCATCAAGGCGCTGGCCACCCTAGGGGTTCCCCTGGCGCTCGACGACTTCGGCACCGGCTACTCCTCGCTGATCAGGCTGCAGCGGCTGGCGGTGTCGGAGGTGAAGATCGACGCCTCCTTCGTCAGCCGGATCGCGGAGTCGGAGGACGACGACCGCATCGTCCGCTCGATCGTGGACCTGGTGCGCTCGCTCGGGCTGCGGTCGGTCGCGGAGGGCGTGGAGACGGACGAGGTGGCCATCCGGCTGGCCGAGATGGGCTGCGACATGGGGCAGGGCTGGCTGTTCGGCCAGCCCATGCCGGCCACCGAGGCGACCGCGTGGCTGCACGACCACTTCGCGACGGCGCCACCGGCCGAGTTCGGCTACCAGCCCGAGGTCAGCCGTACGGCTTGACGATCCGTAGTCGCATCCGCACCGAAGTACACTTCGTCGAAGTATGGTTCGCGACGATGGAGCGGCGTTGATCCCCAAGCCCAGTCACATCTTCGCCAGGGAGTTCGAGTGGCAGGCGCTGGCCAGGTTCGCCGGGCGCATCGGCCACACCCCTCAGCTGGGCGTCGTCAGCGGGCGGCGACGCCAGGGGAAGACCTTCCTGTTGGAGGCACTCGCCCGGCAGACCGGGGGCTTCTACTTCGGGGCCACGGAGGCCACCGAGACCGAGTCGCTCGCCCTGTTCTCCACCGCCCTCGCCGAACACGTCGGAGAGCCGCACTCGTTCCGCTTCGCCACCTGGGATGAAGCGATCCGGCGGCTCTTCGCGATCAGCGCGGAGCGGCGCCTGCTCATGGTGATCGACGAGTTTCCCTATCTCAGCAAGGTCGCGCCGGCCCTGCCGTCCATCGTGCAGCGGGAGATAGATCGGGCGGTTTCCCAGAACGCTCCTGTGTCACTGCTCCTGTGCGGCTCCGCCCTGTCGGTCATGGGCCGTCTGCTCGCGGGTAATGCACCACTGCGGGGCAGAGCCTCGATGGAGCTCGTGGTCCGCCCGTTCGACTACCGCGCCGCCGCCGAGTATTGGCGCATAGAAGACCGGCGGCTCGCTGTGCAGACCCATGCGGTGGTCGGGGGATCGCCCGCCTATCTGCGGTTCGTGCAAGGTGACACACCCGTGGGGCCGGCGGACTTCGACGACTGGGTCCGGCGGGCTGTGCTGGATCCCAGTAGCTCCCTGTTCAGAGAGGCCCGCTACCTCCTTGAAGAGGAAGCGGAGGTGCGTGATTCGGCGCTCTATCACTCGGTCCTGGCGGCGGTGGCGACAGGCAATGGCACACGAGGCGCGATCGCCGCCTACATCGGGCGTAAAGCGGCCGATATCGGCCATCATCTCAACGTGCTGGAAGACTGTTGCCTCCTGCGCAGAGAACCTGACGCCTTTCGGCCGTCGCATTCGGTCTACCGTGTCTGCGAGCCGTTGATCAGCTTCTACCACGTGGTCATGCGGCCGCGTTGGGGGCTGCTCGAAGTGGGCCGAGCCGCCAACGTGTGGGCGGACGCCCGTGGCAAATTCAGCGATCAGGTGCTCGGCCCGCACTTCAAGGAGATGTGCCGGCAGTTCGTGATGATCCAGGATGACTTCTTCGGCGGCTTGCCTGGCGAGGTGAGCGCGGGGACCGTCACGGATCCGGTACGGCGGGAGCAGATCCAGATCGATGTCGTGGTTTTCGCCCCCGCCATGCCTGGAGAGCGCCGGCGCATTCTCTCGCTGGGCGAGGCGAAGTGGGGCAAGACCATGGGGCCTGGTCACGTGGCGCGGCTCAGACGGGCCAAAGACCTGCTCGGCGCCAAGGGCTACGACGTCGAGGACGCCGTGCTGGCCTGTTACAGCGGCGTGGGATTCGACAGCGCGCTGGGCGGGGAAGGAGACGTGCGCGAGGTCGGGCTGGGTGAGCTCTACGGGTGAGGGCGGCCGTGCGCGGGGGGCGTAACGCGGGTGTTGCCAGGGAGTTAACCGTTCGGGCCTGCTCCGTCGATCCCCCTAGGATGGCAGTGTCCACAGACTCCATCCACGAAACGGGTTAACCGACTCATGTCCGCCATAACCCGCGACGAGGTCGCGCACCTGGCCCGGTTGTCCAGGCTGGCGCTCGCCGACGACGAGCTCGACCACTACGCCACCCAGCTCGATGCCATCATCGAAGCGGTCGCGAAGGTGGCAGAGGTCGCCGCCGAGGATGTGCCGCCTTCGTCGCACGCGCTCCCGCTCACCAATGTCTTCCGTGCCGACGAGGTGCGACAGTCTCTGACGCCTGAGCAGGCGCTCGCCGGCGCGCCCGCCGTCGAGGACGACCGCTTCCGGGTTCCGCGCATCCTCGAGGAGGAGGCATGAGTTTGATCCGCAAGACCGCCGCCGAGCTCGGCTCGATGATCGCCGGTGGTGAGGTGTCGGCCGTCGAGGTGGCCGAGGCGCATCTCGACCGCATGGCCGAGGTGGAGCCCAAGGTCAGGGCGTTCCTGCACATCGATCGTGAGACGACGCTGGAGCAGGCGCGGGCGGTGGACGCCAGGCTGAGGGCCGGCGAGAAGCTGGGGCCGCTGGCCGGCGTGCCGATCGCGCACAAGGACATCTTCAGCACCCGCGACATGCCGACGACGGCCGCGTCCAAGATCCTTGAGGGGTGGCGGCCGCCTTTCGACGCCACCGTCACCACGCGGCTGCGCGAGGCCGGGCTGGTCATCCTCGGCAAGACCAACCTCGACGAGTTCGCCATGGGCTCCTCCACGGAGAACTCCGCGTATCACCCGACGCACAACCCGTGGGACCTGACGAAGGTGCCGGGCGGGTCGTCGGGCGGTTCGAGCGCCGCCGTGGCCGCCTACGAGGCGCCGTTGTCCACGGGCACCGACACGGGCGGCTCGATCCGGCAGCCGGCGTCGGTGACCGGCATCGTGGGCATGAAGCCGACCTATGGTGGCTCCTCCCGTTACGGGCTGATCGCGTTCGCCAGCTCGCTCGACACGCCGGGGCCGTTCGCCCGCAACGTGCTCGACGCGGCGCTGCTGCACGAGGCGTTCTCCGGGCACGACCCGATGGACTCCACCTCGATCGACGAGCCCGTGCCGTCGGTGGTCGAGGCCGCCAGGAACGCCGACATCGCCGGCCTGCGGATCGGCGTGGTCAAGGAGTTCGGCGGCGGCGAGGGCTACCAGGCCGGCGTGCTGGCCCGCTACAACGAGGCCGTGCAACTCCTGGAGTCGCTCGGGGCCAAGGTCGTCGAGGTCTCGTGCCCGTCGTTCACGACCGCGCTGCCCGCCTACTACCTGATCGCGCCGTCGGAGGCCTCGTCCAACCTGGCCCGCTTCGACGCGATGCGCTACGGCCTGCGCGTCGGCGACGACGGCACCCGCAGCGCCGAGGAGGTCATGGCACTGACCCGGGCGGCCGGCTTCGGCCCCGAGGTCAAGCGGCGCATCATGCTCGGCACGTACGCGCTGTCGAGCGGCTACTACGACGCCTACTACGGTCAGGCGCAGAAGGTGCGCACCGTCATCTCCCGGGAGTTCGACGCCGCCTTCCAGCAGGTCGACGTGCTGGTGTCGCCGACGACGCCCACCACGGCGTTCCCGATCGGCGAGCGCACCGACGACCCGATGGCGATGTACCTCGCCGACCTGTGCACCATCCCGTCCAACCTGGCGGGCAACGCGGCCATGTCCGTGCCGGTCGGCCTGGCCGACGAGGACAACCTGCCGGTCGGCCTGCAGATCATGGCGCCGGTCCTGGCCGACGACCGCTGCTACCGCGTCGGCGCCGCCGTCGAGAAGGCCCTGGAGAGCCGCTGGGGCGGCCCGTTGCTGAAGGAGGCCCCGTCGCTATGACCATGGTCTATGACAAGGCGCTCGACCTGTTCGAGCCGGTGCTCGGGCTGGAGACGCACGTCGAGCTGGGCACCAGGTCGAAGATGTTCTGCGGATGCAAGACGACCTTCGGCGCGCCGCCCAACACGCAGGTCTGCCCGACCTGCCTGGCCTTCCCCGGCGCGCTGCCGGTGGCCAACGCCGCGGCGATCGAGTCGACGATCCGCATCGGCCTGGCGCTGAACTGCTCGATCGCCGAGTGGTGCCGCATGGCCCGGAAAAACTACTTCTATCCGGACATGCCGAAGAACTACCAGATCTCGCAGTACGACGAGCCGCTCTGCTTCGACGGCTACGTCGACGTCGAGATCGACGGCAGGACCGTGCGGATCGAGATCGAGCGGGTGCACCTGGAGGAGGACACCGGCAAGTCCACCCACATGGGCGGCGCGACCGGGCGCATCCAGGGGGCCGACCACTCGATGGTCGACTACAACCGGGCCGGCATCCCGCTGGTCGAGATCGTCACCAAGCCGATCCCGGGCACCGACCGGATGGCGCCGGAGGTGGCCAAGGCCTACGTCACCGAGCTGCGCGAGATCATGCGCTCGCTGGGCGTCTCCGACGTGCGCATGGAGGAGGGCTCGCTGCGGTGTGACGTCAACGTCTCGCTCATGCCGCGCGGCGCGACCGAGTGGGGCACCCGCACCGAGACCAAGAACGTCAACTCGCTGCGCAGCGTCGAGCGGTCCGTACGGAGTGAGATCGAGCGGCAGGCGGCCATCCTGGCCGAGGGCGGGAAGATCTTCCAGGAGACCCGCCACTTCCACGAGGACACCGGCACGACCACGTCCGGCCGGTCCAAGGAGGAGGCGCAGGACTACCGCTACTTCCCCGAGCCCGACCTGGTGCCGATCGCGCCCGACCCGGCGTGGGTGGCCGAGCTGAAGGCGGCTCTGCCGGAGCTGCCGTCGGTCAGGCGCAAGCGGCTGCAGACCGAGTGGGCCCTGTCCGACCTCGACATGCAGGCCATGCACAACGCCGACGCGTTCGACCTGGTCGAGGCCACGGTGGCGGCGGGCGCGCCGGCGGCGGACGCCCGCAAGTGGTGGATGGGCGAGCTGGCCAGGCGCGCCAACGAGAACGGCGTCGCGCTGGCCGACCTGCCCATCACGCCCGAGCAGATCGCCAAGGTGACCACGCTGGTCGCCTCGGGCGCGCTCAACGACAAGCTGGCGCGGGTGGTGCTCGAAGGCGTCATGGCCGGCGAGGGCAGCCCCGACGAGGTGGTCGAGCGGCGCGGGCTGCGCATCGTCAACGACGAGGGCGAGCTGGCGGCGATCATCGACCAGGTGCTGGCCGACAACGCCGACGCGGCCGAGAAGGTGCGCTCCGGCAAGATCGCGGCGGTCGGCGCGCTGGTCGGCGGCGTGATGAAGGCGAGCAGGGGCAAGGCCGACGCGGGCCGGGCCCGGCAGCTCATCCTGGAGAAGCTCGGCGTCTCCGAGTGACCGTGGCGGCCCGCCGAGCTGAGTGACTTTGGCGGCCCCGCCGATCCGGACATATCGGCGGGGCCATCCCAAGAACCATCTATCCGCATGCCCGATCGCCGCGCCGGCTATTCGTGATGTGATGAAGGCGTGACCTGGCACTGCGTCAACCAGGACGACGTGGACCGCCTCTTCGGCACGCCCAAGACTGCGGCCCCCATGCCGAAAGGGTTGTCCGCGGCCACCTGCGAGCTGGTGGCCGATATCCTGCGAACGGCGGGCGATGACCTGTCGGCCGCGCAGGCCGCCGAGCTCACGGGCCTGTCGCGGGTGAGCGTCCGCCGTTATCTCGAACATCTGTGCGCGACCGGCCAGGCCGGCTTCCGGCCGCGTTACGGCACGGCGGGCCGTCCGGAACATCGCTACCGGTGGCTAGGTTGACACACTTCCGTAGTCAATTCTCGTGACATATGCCGATCCCCGTGCCTTACTGTTGCCTGAGACTTGGCTGCGGACCGGGAGGAGATTGAGGCGTGCGTAACGCCGGACCGATCGAATCACCGACCGACCCGTTCGCCTCGGTTCCCCTGCCCGCGTCGGGCGTCTCCAGAAAGCCGCGGATCGAAGGTCTCCCCCCGGGCGTCTCCCGGGACATCTTCGGCCCGCAGGACCGGCAGGAGTCGCGGCAGGCCCAGGGTCCGAGCGCTCCGGGCGGTCCTGCTGGCGGCGCGCTGCCCCCCGTGGCGCCGCCCCCGCAACCGTGGCCGATGAAGGACAAGAGCCCCGTGGTCCCGCCCGCTCCGGTGTTCGGCACGCCTGGCCCGGCGGAACGTCCGTCCGGCTACGAGCCCGAGCCGCACCGGCGGCGCCGGCTGGTCCTGGGGCTGCTCGCGCTGGTGGTGATCCTGGCCGCGCTGGCGTACGTCGTGCCCGCCGTGCTCATGTCGGGCTCGGTCCTGCGCGGCACCCACGTGTCCGGCGTCGACATCGGCGGCCTCACCGTGACCCAGGCGGCCGACAAGCTCCGCGGCGAGCTGGCCGCCAAGCTGAGCAAGCCGGTGGTGGTCGACATCGGCGGCAAGAAGGAGACCGTCCAGCCCGACGAGGCCGGGCTGGAGCTCGACGTCGTCGGCACGATCGGGCAGGCGCCCAGCGGATTCCCCGGCCCGCGCGAGGTGTGGCGGGGCCTGACCGGCACCACCGAGCTGGATCCCAAGATCACTATCGACTCCTCCCAGCTCACCAGGACCGTCGAGGGCCTGGCCGAGGCGGCGGACAAACGCGCGCACGAGGGCCGGGTGTCCTTCACCGGGCTGGAGCCGAAGGCCCGCCGGCCCCAGGACGGTGTGCTGCTCGACCGCGACGACGCCGTGACCAGGATCAGCGACGCCTTCCTCCAGGGCGGCGGCGCGGTCGCGCTCACGCTGCGGCCCGCCAAACCCGTCACCACCGACGAGGCCGTCGCGGCGGCCCTGGTCAAGGCCAGGGCGGCCGTCGCCGCGCCCGTCACGCTGACCCTCGACGCCAAGCAGGCGGTCATCTCACCGGCCATGATCGCCGCGAACCTGACCTACAACGCCGACGGCGACGGCGCGCTCGTGCCCGAGTTCGACGCCAAGGCGGTGCTCGCCACCCTGGAGAGCGGCCTGGTCGACGCCGCCCAGCAGCCGCGCGACGCCACGTACGAGATCGTGGACGGCAACCCGGTGCTCGTGGCCGCGCGCACCGGCCGGGGCGTGAACGACAAGCTGCTGGCCAGGGACGCCGAGAAGCTGTTCGACAAGGGCGGCGCCCGCACGATCCCCGTACGGCTGGGCGCGGTCGCCCCCGACGTCGACACCACGCAGATCCGGGGCCTCGGCATCAAGGAGATCACGGCCTCCTTCACCACCTCGTTCGACTGCTGCCAGCCGCGCGTGAAGAACATCCAGCGCATGGCGGAGGAGGTCGACGGCCGGATCGTGCAGCCGGGGGCGACGTTCTCGCTCAACGAGGTGATCGGCGAGCGCACGGTCGAGGACGGCTACGTCGAGGCCGGGCAGATCGTCGGCGGCCGGATGGTCAACATCGTCGGCGGCGGCGTCTCCCAGTTCGCCACCACGATGTACAACGCGGCCTTCTTCAGCGGGTTCGACCTCGTCGAGCACCAGCCCATGGACTACTTCGCCCCCCGCTACCCGGCCGGGCGCGACGTGGCGCTGCTCTATCCGGCGCTGGACCTGAAGTGGCGCAACGACTCCGAGAACGGCGTGCTGATCAAGACCGCCTTCACCGAGACCTCGGTGTCGGTGACGTTGTGGGGCGTCAAGCGCTACGACCAGATCGAGGCGGTCGAGTCGGAGCGCAGGAGTTTCACCCCGTTCCGCCGGGACACCAGCGCCGCGGCCGGCTGCCTGCCGACGGTGGGGGAGCAGGGCTTCACCATCGACGTCACCCGGGTGTTCCACCAGGACGGCAAGGTGGTCAAGCGGGACAAGAAGCTGACCACCAAATACCGTCCCCAGGCGCAGACGACCTGCACGGCGACCGGCTGACCCCGGCGTCAGGAGGTGGCGGCCGACAGGATGTGGTCGCCGGCCTCAGGAGGTGGCGACCGACAGGATGCGGTCGTCACCCTCGCGGGGTGAGCCGCGGCCGTCCTTGTTGCTGGTGCCGACCCACAGGGCGGCGCCGCCGGGGGCGGTGGTGACCGCGCGGAGCCGGCCGTACCGGTCGGTGAGGTGGGCCACCGGCCGGCCCGCCGCGCCGTCCGCGCCGAGTGGCACCTGCCACAACCTGGCGCCGCGCAGCGCGGCCACCCACAGGGAGCCGTTCGCGTACGCCATGCCCGACGGGGAGGCCTCGCCGGTGCTCCACGTGAGGATCGGGTCGGCGTAGCGGTCGTCGCCGCCGCGGCCCTCGACCTCCGGCCAGCCGTAGTTGGCGCCCGGCTTGATCAGGTTGACCTCGTCGTAGGTGTTCTGGCCGAACTCGGTGGCGTACAGGCGGCCTGAGCCGTCCCAGGCCAGGCCCTGGACGTTGCGGTGGCCGTAGCTGTAGACGAGGGTGCCGAACGGGTTGCCCGGCGCGGGCGCGCCGTCCGTGGTCATGCGCAGGATCTTGCCGCCGAGGGAGTCGCGCCGCTGGGACAGGCCGCGTTCGCCGGTCTCGCCCGTGGTCGCGTACAGGTGGCCGTCGGGGCCGAAGGCGAGCCGGCCGCCGTTGTGGTTGCCGCCCTTCGGGATGCCCTGGACGAGCACCCGCTCGTCGGTGAGGCCGCCGTCGGCGAGCCGGTAGCGGACGATCCGGTTGTCCTGTTCCGCGGTGTAGTAAAGGAAGATTTGCGTTTCCTTGACGGCGACGCCCATCAGGCCGCCCTCGCCCTCCGGCCGGGCCTCCTCGATGGTGGCGAGCGGGGTCACCCGGCCCGCCGGCGTGACCCGCAGCAGCCTGGCGGAGTCGCGCTCGGTCACCAGCGCGTCGCCGCCGGGCAGGAACGCGATCGCCCAGGGCACGGCCAGTCCCGTGGCCACGTCCCTGGGCGCGCCGGGAACGGCGGCGCCTTCCACGGCGGCGGTCGGGAGCACCTGTCCGGCACTGGAACAGGCGGTGACGGCGGCCAGCAGCATGATCGTGCCAAGCTTCCTCATGTGTTCCATACTTCCCTCCGAGTCGTAGGGTTCTCGGCATGAAGACCTGGGTTCCGTCCGCTTCGGTAGCTGAAGTTCTGTCCGACCTTCCCGGGGTGGAATGTGCCGTGTATGACGGCACGTCCCCGATGCCGGAAGGCGTCGAGGAGGTGGAGGTCTGGATCCCGCCGCTGGTCACCGTGCCCGACGTGCCGGGGACGCTGGCCCGGATGAGCTCGTTGCGGCTGGTGCAGACCGTCACCGCCGGGGTGGAGCCGTACCGGCCGCACATGCCGCAGGGCGCGGTGCTCTGCAACGCGCGCGGCGTGCACGACGCGGGGACCGCCGAGTGGGCGGTCGGGGCGATGATCGCGGTGCTGCGGGAGTTCCCCGGGTTCGTGGACGCGCAGCGCGCGGGCGAGTGGACCTATCACCACACCGGCGTGCTGACCGACTCCACCGTGCTCATCGTCGGCTACGGCTCCATCGGGGGCGCGCTGGAGCGGCGGCTCGACGGGTTCGAGGTCGAGGTCGTCCGCGTGGCGCGCAGCGCCCGCGAGGGCGTGCACGGCATGGAGGAGCTGCCCGCGCTGCTGCCCGAGGCGGACGTCGTGGTGCTGCTGGTGCCCGCCACCGCCGCCACCGCGGGGATGGTCGACGCGGCGTTCCTGGCGCGGATGAAGGACGGCGCCGTCCTCGTCAACGCCGCCAGGGGCGGGATCGTCGACACAGGCGCGCTGATCGCGGAGCTGAAGACCGGCAGGCTGCGCGCCGCGCTCGACGTGACGGCGCCCGAGCCGCTGCCCGCGGGCCACCCCCTGTGGAGCGCTCCCGGCCTGCTGATCACGCCGCACGTCGCGGGCAGCACCCCCGCCTCTGACCGCCGCATCCTGCGGCTGATGCGGGCCCAGCTCCAGCGCTATCTCGCCGGCGAAGACCTGAACAACCTCATCACCGACTCATATTGAGAGGATCCCGGAACGTGGCTGGTCCGTGACCTTCGGTGCGTACGGTTACGTTTGCAGGGAGTTCCTGACTCACTGTCAAGGCACTCTTGGCGGCAAATGGTCTGTGTGGTTATCAGATCGGTGACGACATCGGCGTTGTCATCACCCGCGCACCCGCGACCGCCCACACTGGCGAGACGATCCGCCGGCCCTCGGCGGATCCCTGGTGCAGAGTTCGAGACAGGATGGGCAACGACTGTGATCCGCTGGCGTGATCCACGGGTGCCGCCCGCGGCCGCGGCCGCGGCAGGTGTGGTGGCGTTCGCCGCCGCGCTCCTCGCGGATGGTCCGGCCACGCTCACCGGCGCGATCGCCGGAGTGCTGGCGGCGCTGATCGCCGCGGCCTCCCTGCTGGTCGCCTCCCTGCGGCCGGCCGGACATCGTCCGACGGCGCTGGGCACCCGATGGATGGCCGCCGGCGCGGTCACCTGGGCGGCCGGAGTGGTGCTGCGCCCGTTCGCCGAGAGCTTCGTGCTCAGCTTCGCCGACCTGTTCGTGCTGGTCGGCACGGTGATCATGGGGGGCGGCGTGCTGATCGCCGCCGACCGCACGTTCCCGGCCAGGGTGGCCTTCCGGCACCTCACCGACTCCTACCTGTGCGCCGCCTCGCTCTTCCTGATCGGCTGGGTGGTGGCGCTGCGCCACGTCTACGCCGACGCCGCCGACCCGCCCGCGTTCACGCTCGTCATGCTGCCGCCGATGATCGCGCTGCTGGTGACGTGCGCGGTGATCCCGTCGGTGCTCACCGGCAAGTCCTCCTGGCTGCTCGGCCTGACGGGCGTGGGCGTGCTCGCCACCACGACCGTGGCGGGCGTGGCGACGGCGGTGGCGCGGCTCGACGGCGGCGACCCGCAGGTCTGGAGCGTCATGCTCGCGCCCGCGGCGTTCCTGCTGCTGGCGGCCGTGCCGTGGAGCGCGCGCCAGGGCCGGGCCGGCGGGTCCGCCCCCAGCGCCATCGTCACGCTGGTGCCGCTGGTCCTGGTCGCCGTGGCCGCCTGCACGCTGCTCGCCCATCTGGCCGGCGGCCGCTCCGAGCAGCCCGTGACCGGCGTCGTGGTGGTCGCGGTCTCGGTGGTGCTGCTCCTGCTGCTGCGCCTGTTCGTGGTGTCGGCGACCAACGTACGCCTGCGCGGCCTGGTCAAGCTCGGCGAGCGCCAGCTCAAGGACCTGGCGGAGAGCACCGGCGACGTGGTGTTCACCTGCGACTACGAAGGCGTGGTGCGCGAGATCGGCCCCGGCGTCGAGGTCACCTACGGCTACCGCCCCGAAGAGGTGACCGGCGGGTCGATCTTCGACTACATCCACCCCGAGGACGTGCCCGGCATCCAGCTCGCGCTGCGGGCCATGCACCTCGACGAGGAGGAGGCCACCCCCGGAGTCTGCCTGATCGCCTGCCGGGTGCGCGCCGCCGACGGCACCTGGCGTCCCACCGAGTCGGTCGCCACCCGCCACGTGCGCGGCGACGACCTCATGCTGGTGACGACCAGGGACATCAGCGACGAGGAGGCACTGCGCAACCAGGTCGCGCACCTGACCTTCCACGACGGCGTCACCGGGCTGCCCAACCGCGCCTACTTCGAGGAGCGCACCCGCGAGGTGCTCACCGGCCGCACGTCCGGCAACGTCGCGGTCATCTTCCTCGACCTCGACGGATTCACCTCGGTCAACGACTCGGTGGGGCACGCGAGCGGCGACTACCTGCTCGGGCAGGCCGCGCGGCGGCTGCGCGGAGCCGTCCGGGCCGACGACACGCTCGCCCGGTGGGGCGGCGACGAGTTCGCGGTGCTCATGGAGACCGGGGGTGACGCGCAGGTGGCGGTGGACCTGGCCGAGCGGCTGGTCCGCGCGGTGTCGCAGGAGCCGTTCCGGGTCGCCGACCGCGACGTGGCGATGACCGCCAGCGTGGGCGTGGCCTTCACCGAGGACGGCCTGCCCGCCGCCGACCTCATCCGCAACGCCGACGTCGCCATGGCGCGCTCGAAGGAGCTGGGCGGGCGCCGGGTGGAGGTCTTCGCCGCGCAGATGCACGCCGACGTGGTGCGCAGGCTGGAGCTGGCCGCGGACCTGCAGCGCGCACTTATCGAACAACAGTTCGCCATCGAGTATCAGCCGGTGGTCGACCTGGCCACGTCGCGGGTGACCGCGGTCGAGGCGCTCGTGCGATGGTGGCGCGGCTCGGTGTTCGTGCCGCCCGAGCAGTTCCTGGGCCCGGCCGAGGACACCGGGCTCATCGTGCCGCTGAGCGAGTGGATTTTGCGCGAGTCGTGCCGCGAGGTGGCCGCCTGGCGGGCTTCCTCCTGGGACATCGGCCTGTCGCTGAACCTCTCCGCGCGCCAGATCACCGCGCCCAGGTTCGTGGAGACGGTCGAGGAGGCGCTGGCCGAGAGCGGGCTGCCGGCCTCCGCGCTCACCCTCGAAGTGATCGAGGAGATGCTCGTCGAGGACGCCGAGGAGACCGTGAAGCGGCTGTCGGAGCTGCGCGCGCTCGGTGTCCGGCTGGCGATCGACGACTTCGGCACGGGTTACGCGTCGCTGGCGTTCCTGCGGCAACTTCCCGTCGACATGATCAAGATCGACCCGTCCTTCGTGGCCGGTCTCGGCCAGGACGACACGCTGACCCTGCTCACCCGGACGATCGTGCGGCTCGGCCACGACCTCGGGCTGATCGTGGTCGCCGAGGGCATCGAGCGTCCCGAGCAACTCGAGCTGCTGAAGCAGATGGGCTGCACCAGAGGGCAGGGATTCCTCGTGGCCCGCCCGATGGCGGCCCGTGGGGTGGACTCGCTGATGCGCACTAGTCTCACTGTCTGAGACTTGTGTCCACCAAGTTGACACTCATGCGTTCCGAGCGGCTATGGTGTAAAGCATGCTTCGCAGTGAGATTCTCGTAGTACTTCGCCGGCGCGCAGGCCGATAGCGAAGCACGACGACCTGCGCGCCGCCCCAAACCCGCCGACTGGTGGGACGGGGCCTTTTTTATGTCCTTAAGCGAGTAGCCACGCAAGGAACGAGCCGATGACCGAACGGATGACAGGTGCGCAGGCCCTGGTGCGGGCGCTGGAGCACATGGAAGTCGACACCGTGTTCGGGATCCCGGGCGGCTGCATTCTGCCCGCCTACGACCCCCTCTACGACTCGACCAAGGTCCGGCACGTGCTCGTACGCCATGAGCAGGGTGCGGGGCACGCGGCCGAGGGCTATGCGCAGGCGACGGGCCGAGTCGGGGTGTGCATGGCGACCAGTGGTCCCGGTGCGACCAACCTGGTGACGCCGATCGCCGACGCCTACATGGACTCGGTGCCGATCGTGGCGATCACCGGGCAGGTGCCCAGCGGCGCCATCGGCACGGACGCGTTCCAGGAAGCCGACATCTCCGGCATCACCATGCCGATCACGAAGCACAACTTCCTGATCACGGACCCGCTGGACATCCCCCGGACGATCATGGAGGCGTTCCACATCGCCTCCACCGGCCGTCCCGGCCCGGTTCTCGTGGACATCTCCAAGGACGCGCTGCAGGCCGAGACCACGTTCAGCTGGCCGCCGACCATGCAGCTCCCGGGCTACCGCCCGGTCACCAAGCCGCACTCCAAGCAGATCCGCGAGGCCGCCAAGCTGATCGCCGAGGCCCGGCGCCCGGTCCTCTACGTCGGCGGCGGCGTGCACAAGGCGGGCGCCTCGGCAGAGTTGCTGCAGCTCGCCGAGCTGACCAACATCCCGGTCGTCACCACCCTGATGGCCAGGGGCACCTTCCCCGACAGCCATCGCCAGCACATGGGCATGCCCGGCATGCACGGCAGCGTGTCGGCCGTGGGCGCGCTGCAGCAGTCCGACCT
Organism: Nonomuraea sp. NPDC002799; assembly: GCF_053592075.1. Lineage (NCBI taxonomy): Bacteria > Bacillati > Actinomycetota > Actinomycetes > Streptosporangiales > Streptosporangiaceae > Nonomuraea > Nonomuraea sp. NPDC002799. The sequence continues at coordinate 114,014 of NZ_JBSFVA010000017.1, read as the reverse complement.
GCTCATCGGCCTGGGCGTGCGGTTCGACGACCGGGTGACGGGACATCTGGCCTCGTTCGCGCCGCTCGCCAAGATCGTGCACGCCGACATCGACCCGGCGGAGATCTCCAAGAACCGCCACGCCGACGTGCCGATCGTGGGCGACTGCAAGGAGGTCATCAGCGACCTCATCGCCGCCATCCAGACCTCGGGGCAGCAGGGCGACTACACCGGCTGGTGGGCGTCGCTCGACGGCTACAAGCAGACCTACCCGCTGGGTTACGAGACGTTCGAGGACGGCTCGCTGGCCCCGCAGTACGTCATGGAGCGGCTGAGCGCGATCGCCGGCCCCGACGCCTACTACGTGGCGGGGGTCGGGCAGCACCAGATGTGGGCCTCGCAGTTCATCGACTACGAGAAGCCCGGCACGTTCATCAACTCCGGCGGCCTGGGCACCATGGGCTTCGCCGTCCCGGCCGCGATGGGCGCCAAGATGGGCCGCCCCGACGCCACGGTGTGGGCCATCGACGGCGACGGCTGCTTCCAGATGACCAACCAGGAGCTCGCCACCTGCGCGCTGGAGGGTGTGCCGGTCAAGGTCGCCGTCATCAACAACGGCAGTCTCGGCATGGTCCGGCAGTGGCAGACCCTCTTCTACGACCAGCGTTATTCCAACACCGACCTGCAGAAGAAGCGCCGCATCCCGGACTTCGTCAAACTGGCCGAAGCCTATGGTTGTGTCGGCCTGCGCTGCGAGCGTCCCGAAGACGTGGACGCCGTGATCAAGAAGGCCATGGAGATCAACGACGTGCCGGTCGTGATCGACTTCGTCGTCCATCAGGACGCCATGGTCTGGCCCATGGTCGCGGCGGGCACCAGCAACGACGACATCAAGATCGCCCGTGACATGGCGCCTAAGTGGGAGGGCGAAGATGACTAGGAGCGCACACGAGCGAGGAACGGGGATCGGCCGATGAGCAGGCACACCCTGTCCGTGCTCGTGGAGAACAAGCCTGGCGTGCTGGCGCGCGTGTCCGCGTTGTTCAGCAGGCGGGGCTTCAACATAGACTCGCTGGCAGTCGGGCCGACCGAGCACGACGACATCTCGCGGATGACCATCGTCGTCAGTGTCGAGGAGCTGCCACTAGAGCAGGTCACCAAGCAGCTCAACAAGCTGGTGAACGTACTGAAGATCGTTGAACTCGACACGTCGCAATCCGTGCAGCGCGAGCTCATGCTGATCAAGGTCAAGGCCGACGCCGAGAGCCGCTCCCACGTGCTGGAGCTCGTCCAGCTCTTCCGCGCTCGCTGCGTCGACGTCGCGGCCGACGCCGTGACCATCGAGGTCACCGGCACTCCGGACAAGCTTGAGGCGTTCGTGAAGGTCCTTGAGCCGTTCGGCATCAAAGAGCTCGTCCAGTCGGGCATGGTGGCCATCGGCCGCGGCGCCCGTTCCATCACCGACCGGTCCCTCAGGGCACTGGACCGTACCGCCTGAAAGGTTTTAAGCAAGTGACGGACATTTACTACGACGACCAGGCCGACCTCTCGATCATTCAGGGGCGCCACGTGGCCGTGCTGGGGTACGGCAGCCAGGGCCACGCCCACGCGCTCTCCCTGCGTGACTCGGGTGTGGACGTGCGCGTCGGCCTGCCGGAGGGCTCCAAGAGCCGCGAGAAGGCGGAGAACGACGGGCTGCGGGTCGTCACCCCGGCCGAGGCGGTCGAGGAGGCGAACCTCACCATGATCCTGGCGCCGGACCACATCCAGCGCCACCTGTACGCCGACCACGTCGCCCCCAACCTCGTCGAGGGCGACGCGCTGTTCTTCGGTCACGGCCTGAACATCCGTTACGGCCTCATCGAGGCGCCCGAGGGCGTCGACGTGTGCATGGTCGCCCCCAAGGGCCCCGGCCACCTCGTGCGCCGCCAGTTCGAGGCCGGGCGCGGCGTGCCGTGTCTCGTGGCCGTCGAGAAGGACGCCTCGGGCAAGGCGCTGGACCTGGCGCTCTCGTACGCCAAGGGCATCGGCGGCACCCGCGCCGGCGCGCTGAAGACGACGTTCACCGAAGAGACCGAGACCGACCTGTTCGGTGAGCAGGCCGTGCTCTGCGGCGGCGTGTCCGAGCTCATCAAGGCCGGCTTCGAGACCCTCATCGAGGCCGGCTACCAGCCGGAGGTCGCCTACTTCGAGTGCCTGCACGAGATGAAGCTGATCGTCGACCTCATGTACGAGGGCGGCGTCTCCAAGATGTACTGGTCGGTCTCCGACACGGCCGAGTACGGCGGCTACACCCGTGGCCCGCGCATCATCACGGACGAGACCCGTCAGGAGATGCGCCGGATCCTGGCCGAGATCCAGGACGGCACCTTCGCCCGGCAGCTCGTCGAGGAGTTCGACGGCGGCCAGAAGGAGTTCACGCGCTACCGCGAGGAGCTGGCCGAGAACCCGATCGAGAAGACGGGCGCCAAGCTCCGTCCGATGATGAGCTGGCTCAAGGCGTAGTTCGCCGCCGAAACGGCGGGCAGGCGATTCCTTCGCCTCGCCCGCCGTTCTGCTTGGGGGCCCGGTGTCCTGCCGGCAGGACGACGGGCGGTGTTGCTTCGCTATATCGTTCGATATAGCATCCGACTCATGATGAACGCGCGTCGAACACCGGGCGTGGGCCCGACCGGACGCTTCTTCGGGCCTGGCGAGCTCCGCCTGGCGATCCTCGCCCTGGTCGCCGAGCAGCCCGGCCACGGCTACCAGGTCATGAGCCGCCTCGCCGACCGTTTCAACGGCACCTACGAGCCCAGCGCGGGCTCGATCTACCCGACCCTGCAACTACTGGAAGACGAGGGTCTCGTGCGGGTCGAGCCGGCCGACGGCCGCAAGGTCTACCACGTCACCGACGAGGGCAGGCGCGCGGCCGGGGAGCAGGCCGACGTGATCGAGCGGTTGTGGGGCCGGGCGGTCAGCAGGAGCGAGTGGGGGATGTTCCGCGAGCCGGAGGCGGCGGAGATCGTCGGCCCGGCGCTGCGCCTGGTCAAGGCCGCGGTGAAGACGCTGCACCACGCCCACGGCGACCCCCGGGTGGTCGAGCGCATCCAGGAGGTCTTCGTCACCGCCCGCCGCGAGATCGAGCAGCTCGACCCCAGGAGGCAGCGATGAGGCAGGGCATCGCCCGCAGGTTGCTCGACCGGATGTTCCTCGGCGGCGAGGTCGTCGAAACCGAGGAGCTCACCCCGCGCATGCGCCGGGTCAGGATCGGGGGAGAGTCCCTGCGGGATCTGAAATACACGCCGGGCCAGCACGTGCGGCTGCTGATCGGCGACGGGGGCGGCGTGCTGGGCGGCGTCCTGCGGACCTACTCGATCTGGGCGTACGACCCGAGCTGGGAGGCCGTCGATCTGATCGGGTACGACCACGGCGGCGATTCGCCGGGCACGTCCTGGATGCGGAGCGCGAAGCCGGGCCAGGAGATCTCCTTCACCCGGCCGGACGGGAGCCTCGTGCTGCGGGAGGAGGCGCCCTATCACCTGTTCGCCGGCGAGGAGACGGCGTCGGTGGCGTTCGGGGCGATGCTGCGGGCCCTGCCCGCGCGCGCGACCGCCTATGGCGTGGTGGAGGCCGAGGGGCCGGGCGACCACCTCGACCTGCCCGGCCTGGTCCAGGTCTGCCGGGGCGGGGCGGCCGCGGCGCGGTCGGAGACCCTGGTCAACGCGGTCAGGGAGCTCGATCTGCCGGACGGGCCCGGCGTGGCCTACCTGGCGGGGGAGGCCCGGACGATCCAGGCCGTCCGGGCTCATCTGGTCGGTGAGCGGGGCTGGCAGCGCAAGGACGTCCGCACGAAGCCGTTCTGGACGCCGGGCAGGAAGGGGATGGATTGACCCGGCGGGCGTGATAGTAATACCGGTATAGTTATCGACCGGGAGGGGAAGCCGTGATCGAGCTCAAGAGCGCCGGTGAGATCGCCGCGATGCGGGAGGCGGGCCGGGTCGTCGCCGCCGTGCAGGCCGCGGTGCTGGCGCGGGCCGCCGTGGGGGTGTCGTTGCGGCAGCTCGACGAGGTGGCGCGGACGGTCATCGAGGAAGGCGGCGCGGGGGCCTCGTTCCTGGGCTACCACCCGTCGTTCGGCGCGATGCCGTATCCGGGGGTGATCTGCACGTCGGTGAACGGGGTCATGCTGCACGGGCTGCCGACGCCCTACCGGCTGCGGGACGGCGACCTGCTGAGCGTCGACTGCGCCGTGTACGTCGACGGGTGGCATGCCGACGGCGCGGTGAGCGCCACGGTCGGGCAGGCCCGCGAGGAGGACCTCAAGCTGATCAGGGTCGCGCAGGAGACGCTCGCCGCGGGCATCGAGGCGGCGGTGCCCGGGGGCAAGATGGGCGACATCGGCCACGCGATGTCCACCGTCGGGCGCGGCGCCGGCTACGGCATGCAGAACGACTTCGGCGGCCACGGCATCGGGCGGGCCATGCACGAGTCGCCGTTCGTGCCCAACGAGGCCCGCAGGGGTCGCGGGCTGCGGTTGCGGCCGGGGCTGGTGATCGCCATCGAGCCGAGCCTGATGGCCGGGGGCGACGACGGCTACTACATGGCCGAGGACGGCTGGTCGGTGTGCTCGGGCGACGGCAGCAGGAGCGTGCACGTCGAGCACACCGTGGCGATCACCGAGGACGGCCCGGTCGTCCTCACCGTGCCGTAGGCTCCCGCATCCCGAACAGCAGCCGGGTCAGCCTGGTCCGCCGCACCAGCACGTCGTACGCGGCCACCGTCAGGACCAGCGAGACGGCCACGATCACCAGATACTCGACCAGGATCGGCGCCCGCCACCCGACCACGAGGTAGGCCACGGCCACCACGATCGGCTGGTGCAGGATGTAGAGCGGGAGCACGGCGGGGGCGAGATAGCCGTAGAACCTCCGGGGCGGCCTGGGCTCGGAGGAGGGGGCGCGCGGGCGGTCGAGGGCGCCGAGGATCGCGACCACCCAGCACCAGCCGGCCACGCCGTACAGGCCGCGGACCCCGATCGCGAGCGGGGTCAGGTCCGTGAAGGCGTCCGCGCCGGGCGCGTCGCCGGCGATGAGGAAGCCGGGCACCCCCACCGCCATCAGCAGGCCGCCGAGCACGGCGGCGATCTTCCAGTCGCGCCGCATGGCCGCCCGGACGTCACGGTCGGTAGCGAACAGGAACCCGTACAGGAAGAACACCAGGTACGCCCAGCGGCTCCAGCCGCCGAACGCCTCCTCCAGCCCCACGAACGCGCAGATCACCCCGACAGGCAGGCCGAGCAGCAGCAGCGCGCCGCGTGGCCGCGCGATCGCCGGAAGCCGGACGCGCGGCGCCCACCGCACCAGCGCCGCCAGCACGAGCGAGAACGTCAGCAGCAGCACCACGAACCACAGATGACCGGTCTCGAAGTACGGCCCGCGCAGGATGAACGGGAAGTCGGCCAGGTCCAGCCGCACGCTGAAGAACTTCGGCAGGAACGCCGGATAGGACTCGTGGTAGGCCGGATCGGCCCGCAGCCGCAACCACTGCGGCAACGGCATGAGCGTGACCGTGGCGAACACCAGCGGCACGCCCAGCCGGAGCAGGCGCTCGGCGGCGAACCCGCCGGGCCCGCGCCGCCGCGTCGAGTGCCACGACCCCAGCCCGGCGATGAGGAAGAGCAGCGGCATCGCCCAGATGACGCAGAGCGCGGCGATGATGAGCGTGATGTCGGTCGTCTCGGCGTTCTTGACGTAGTAGTCGTCGCGCGAGTCGAACACCATCGACGCGTGGAAGAACACCAGCCCGACCACCACGAGAGCGCGCATCGCGTCGAGCTCCGGGCGCCGCTCGGCGGCTCGCTGGGTGTGCCCGATAGGTGCGGTCATGATCTGCCTCCCCGTGCCACGGACCAGTGTGAGGCTCCGGAACGGCCCGCGCCATGGTTGTCGGCAGGCAATGAGTGACCAGCGCGCCCGTCAGGCGAAGACGACCTGATCGTCAAGCGGGACGATCCCCGGCATCAGTTCGATCAGGCCTCGGATCTTGCCTGGTCAAGAGCAAAATGGCGAGAGTTTGTCGAACAGGGGGGCAGGGCAGATCTTCCTCCGATAGCTACGGAGAGTAGTCGAGAGGTATCAGGGAGAATCGATATGTACAGATCAGGACTCATCCTGGCCGGGCTCGTCGGCGGGATGGTCATGTTCGGCGGCTCCGCGCTCGCTGCGTCACCGGCGTACACCGGCATCCTGCCGGGCCCCAACCACGGTCACGACGACGACGTGAAGTACGACTTCGGTGAGTGGAACAACTTCGGCGAGGACAACGACGTCGTCGACCTCGACCTCCTGAACCAGCTCCTCAGCCGGGTTCTGAGCGGCTGACCAGACTCACGAAGGGGCCTGCCCGTCAAGGGCGGGCCCCTTCGCTGTATACGAAGGACGCCTCGAAGGAGTTGCGGGCGATCTGGTCGAGCTGCGCCTCCGTCATCCCCAGCTCCCGCCGCAACGCCGCGTAGTTGTCCTCCACGTAGCCTCCGAAGTACGCGGGATCGTCGGAGTTGACGGTCACGACCAGCCCCTCGTCCAGCATCGCGGGCAGGACGTGGTCCCGCAGGGACGGCACCGCGCGCAGCCGCACGTTCGACAGCGGGCACACCGTCAGCGGGATGCGCTCGGCCCGCAGCCGGGCCACCAGCCGCGGGTCCTCCATCGCCCGGATGCCATGGTCCACCCGCTCGACGCGCAGGATGTCCAGCGCCTCCCACACGTAGCCGGGGCCGCCCTCCTCGCCCGCGTGCGCCACCCTGTGCAGCCCCTCGGCGGCGGCGATGTCGAAGACCCGCCGGAACAACGACGGCGGATACCCCACCTCCGCCGAGTCGAGCCCCACCCCGATGAAGTGCTCCCGGTGCTTCAGCGCCGCGCGCAGCACCTGCTCGGCTTCCTCCGCGCCTTCGTCCCGGAGGAAGCACAGGATCAGCGCGGCCGACATCCCGCCGTCCCGCAACGCGGCCGACAACCCGCCGAACACCTCGTCCATCGGCACGCCCCGGCTCAGGTGGGCCTGCGGGTCGAAGAAGATCTCCGCGTGCCGCACCCCTTGAGCGGCGGCCCGCTTCAGGTAGGCGGTGGCGAGATCGTAGAAGTCCTGCTCGGTGCGGAGGACCGCCAGGTTGTCGTAGTAGACGTCCAGGAACGACCGCAGATCGGCGAAGTCGTTGCGGGCGCGGATGGCCGCCACGTCGAAGGTCGGCAGCTCGATCCGGTTGCGCCTGGCCAGCTCGACGACGAGCTCGGGCTCAAGGGTGCCTTCGATGTGCAGGTGGAGTTCCGCTTTGGGACGCATGGCACCGAGTTAACCGGACCCTGGCGGGTGGATGGGATGGAGTGATGCGGACCCGGCCGCGGTCCTGTGTGCGGGGGGAGGCGCGGCCGGGTCCGCCCGAAGGGGAGCGTTTGGGCGTGCGGTGGGTTAACCGGCTCGGGGTGGGGCCGGTTGGAAGCCCGACGCTCCCTTGGCTCTGTAGGCGTCAGATCCGAATTCTGGCCCCCCAAAGTCGGCTATGTACTGAAATTGCCAACCGAAGCTGGAGTTCCAAGTGGCCGAATCGTGATGGCACCCGTGCTGATCTCGGTAAACCTGAACGGCCCCCTGCGCGTCAGGGGGCCGGAAAAGTTTCTTTCAGGATCCCGCTAGCACTGCGCGGGCTTGAGCCACGAGCATTCGAGGTCGCCCGCCGGCGCCCCCGGGTCGGCCGAGCGAAGCTGGACGGCGTCGGTGGCCGTGGCGCGGGAGAACTGCGCGAGCCGGACGGCGATCTTGTCCTCGATGTCCTTGGGCGAGCCCGACAGATACTGGTTGAGCATGATCGAGAAGATCAGCGGCTCGCCGTCGGCGCTCGTGACATACCCGGACAACGACGTGACGCCGGTCAGCGAGCCCGTCTTGGCGTGCACGTTGTTCGCGGCCGGCGTGCTCCGCATCCGGCTGCGCAGGGTGCCGCCGACGAACCGCTCGGCGTTGCCCGCGATGGGCAGGGACTCGTACCAGGTGCCGAACCAGGGCTTGTCGCGCACGGTCGAGAGCAACTGCACGATCGAGCCCGGTGAGAAGCCGTCGCGGCGCGACAACCCGGAGCCGTCACGCATGTTGATGATCTGCACCCCGCCCGCCTTGGCGAAGTCGGTGGCGACCTTGAGCCCCGCCGACCACGTGCCCTGCCCGGCGACCTTGCGGCCCATGGCCTTGGTGAGGATCTCGGCGTGGATGTTGTTGCTCAGCTTCATGAACGGCACCAGCAACTCGCCCAGCGTCATCGACTGGTGCGCGGCCAGCTCCTTGGCCCCGGACGCGGCCGCGCCGGCGACCGTCGGCCCGAGGACCTTGACGCCGTGCTTGGTCAGCGACTTGCGGAACAACGACGACACGTAGGCCGTCGGGTCGTCCACGGCCACCCACTCCTGGTACGGGTCCGCCACCGTGCCGGTGATCACCACCGTGCGCGTGCCGTGTTGCCGCTCGATGAGCACGTCGGTCTCCGCGCCGACCGTGGCCCGGTTGACGATCTTCAGGTAGTCGGTCTCCGGCGTGGTGGACACCTTGACCTGGTCGCCGTCGGCCGCCACCGAGACGATCACCGAGCCGGCGTCGTAGTCCCGGTCGGGCGAGGCGGTCAGCGCCGAGATCGGCGCCGCGTAGTAGGCGGTCTCGTCGTCCCACGACCAGTCGTTGCCGAGCCGCTGGGAGTCGAACCAGGTGTCGTCGGCGACCAGCTTGCCGGTGACGACCTTGATGCCCGCCTGCGCGACCTTCGCGGCCAGCGCGTCGTAGTCCTCGGCCAGCATGGTCGGGTCGCCGGTGCCGCGCAGCACGAGGTCGCCGGCCAGCACCGAGCCGGCCTTGCGGCCGGTGTTCAGCACGGTGGTGGGGAAGCGGTAGTCGAGTCCGAGCGTCTCCACGGCGGCGGCCGAGGTGAACAGCTTGGTGTTGGACGCCGGGGTGAGGAGCTTGCCGGCGTCGGTGGCGTACAGCTCCTCGCCGGTGGCCGCGCTCTTCACCACGACGCCCGCGCGGGCGATGGTGAGCCGGGAGTCGCTGAGGATCTGGTTGATGTCCTGGGTGAGATCGGCCACGCCCGCCGAGGGATCGAGCGCGACCGCGGGAGAGGTGGGGCTGGACGCCCAGGCGAGGGCCGCGACGAGCGTGCCCGCGACGAGGGAGGCTGAGGTGCGCCGCATGGGGTCTCCAAGTCGACTGAGGGATCGCCTGAGAGCATGAATCAGCGCAGTGAGCCTGTAATCCGCAAATATCCGTATATATCGGGGGAGTGGGCGCGACCGAGGCGTCAGTGCGCCGGCTGGCCGGCCGTCAGCAGGAAGATGCAGTCGCCGAACGAGATCTCGTCGCCCGGCTTGACCCGCGCGGGCCCCACCAGCCGCCACCCGTTCAGCCGGGTGCCGTTGAGCGAGCCCAGATCGACCAGCATCCACCAGTCGCCGCCGTCACGCCGCAACTCGGCGTGCACCCGGGAGACCGTCAGGTCCGACAACACGAGGTCGCAGGCCGAGCCGCGGCCCACCACATAACGCAGCCGCTCGTCGTCGGGCAGCGCCAGCCGGGGCAGGCGCGGACGCCGCCACGCCGACTGCAGCCTGGTGGTGAACTCCGACACCGACGACACGGCGTCCGTCATCCGCTGCCGGAACGTCGCCCGTCGCGGCAGGTCGGCCACCAGTTCGTCGAGCTCGTGCTGACTACGGGCCCGCAGCGCCTGGTCCACCCGGCCCACGAACGTGTCATGGGAGATCCGGCCCTCCACGGCCCGATCTCTGAGCTCGTCGATCGCGCGGTCGCGCTCGCCGTCGGATGCGCGAAAAGGCGGATGCGTCGAGCTCATGTAGCGAGTATCGGCCTGAACCGCGTGCCGTGTCCAGAATACGCGTATCAGTTGCGAAGAACATACTGCGTATGCATACTCAGTATCCATGTCGATCAGACACGGGCTGCTCGCGCTGTTGAACGGCGGGGCACGCTACGGCTACCAGTTGCGGGTCGAGTTCGAGGCGTCGACCGGGGCGACCTGGCCGCTCAACATCGGCCAGGTCTACACGACGCTCTCCCGCCTCGAACGTGACGGCCTGGTCACGCCCGGCGGCGCCGACGACCAGGGCCGGTCGGTCTACCTGATCACCGAGGCCGGTCGCGAGGAGCTGGAGCGCTGGTTCGGCACCCCCGTCGCCCAGTCCGACCGGCCTCGGGACGAGCTGGCCATCAAGATCGCGATGGCCGTGTCCGGCGGCGTGGACGTGGCCGGGGTCATCCAGACGCAGCGCATGGCCACCATGCGCGCGCTGCAGGAGCTCACCAAGGCCAAGCGGGCCGCCACGGGCGGGCTCGCCCAGCGGCTCGTCCTCGACTCGATGATCTTCAAGGCCGAGGCGGAACAGCGCTGGCTGGACCACTGCGAGGCCGTGTCCAAGGACACTTCCAAGGAGAAGAAGGCATGACGGTGATGACGTTGCGGGACGTGACCCGCGAGCACGGGCAGGTGCACGCGCTCAGGGGCGTGAGCCTGGAGGTCGCGGCGGGGGAGCTGGTCGCGGTCATGGGCCCGTCCGGGTCGGGCAAGTCGACGCTGCTCAACCTGGCGGGCGGCCTCGACCGGCCCACCTCGGGCAGCGTGACGATCGAGGGCGCGGACCTGGCCGGCGTGCGGGACCTGGCCGCCCTCAGGCGCGGCAGCGTCGGGTACGTCTTCCAGGACCTCAACCTGATCCCGTCCCTGACGGCCGCCGAGAACGTGATGTTGCCCAGGGAGCTCGACGGCGTGCGGCCGGGGCGCGCCCGCGCGGAGGCGCTGACCGTGCTCGCCGAGATGGGAGCCGACGAGGTCGCCGACCGCTTCCCCGAGGAGTTGTCCGGCGGGCAGCGCCAGCGGGTGGCCATCGCCAGGGCGCTGACGGGCGAGCGCCGGCTGCTGCTGGCCGACGAGCCGACGGGCGCGCTCGACACGGCCACCGGCGACGAGATCCTGCGGTTATTGCGCACCCGCTGTGACGCCGGCGTGGCCGTGCTGCTCGTCACCCACGAGCCGCGCTACGCGGCCTGGGCCGACCGCGTCGTCTACCTGCGCGACGGCCTCCTCGCGGAGCAGGGCGCCGTGCGCCTGGAAAGCGCCCGATGAGCGCGTTCCGCCGGGCGGCCCGGAAGAGCCCGATGAGCGCGTTCCGCCGGGCGGCGCGGAGGAGCCCGATGAGCGCGTTCCGGGCCGCGCTGCGCATCTCCCGCAGGGACGCGCTGCGGTTCAAGGGCCGCACCGCGCTCATCATGGTCATGATCGGCCTGCCCGTGCTGGTCATCACGGCCGTGCTCACTCTGGTGGACACCACTGGCGTGACGGCGCGCGAGGAGCTGGCCTCCCAGCTCGGCCCGGTGGCCGACGCGCGGATCACGACCACTTACTACAGAGACCCCGTCGAGCAGGACCCCGCCGGCCGGTACCCCAACCGGAACCAGTCCGGCGACCGGCCGCCGACGTGGACCCCGGCTGAGGTCAATGCCCTGATCGCCGGCCGCCTGCTGCCGATCCAGGGCAGCAGGACGGAGGCGCTGCTGTCGGACGGCTACGACGAGGTGGAGGTGCTGGAGACAGACCTGCTCGACCCGCTGGCCGCCGGGATCAGGCCGCTGTCCGAGGGCCGGATCCCGGCCACGACCGACGAGGTGGCGGTCACGCCCGCGCTCCTCGGCCGGGGCGTCCGGCTCGGCGGCACGCTGAAGGTGACCCGGCAGGGCAAGCCGCTGCGCGTCGTGGGCGTCGTCGAGCATCCCAACCGGCCCGGCATCAGGGAACTGGTCGGCCGGCCGGGCGCGATGTTGCGGGACAGGGGCGACGGGTCGGGCGCCGCCTGGCTCATCGACACCTCCGCTCCGGTGCGCTGGGCGGACGTACGGCGGCTCAACAAGGCGGGTCTGCTGGTGGCCTCCCGCGCGGTGATCGAGAGCCCGCGCGGGGCCGAGATCGTCGCCCCCGACGACGGGCGCACGCTGCGCTGGACGGCCGTCGGCGTGATCCTGGTCGTCACCGAGACGGCCTTGCTGGCCGGGCCCGCGTTCGCCGTGGGACTGCGGCGGCGCAGAAGGGAGCTGGCCGTGATCGCCGCGCAGGGCGGCTCCGCCGGTCACCTGCGGATGATCGTGCTGGCCGACGGTCTCGTGCTCGGCGGCGCGGCGGCCCTGCTGGGCGTGGTGCTGGGCGCCGGCGCGGGCCTGCTGGCTGAGACGGTAACCGCCCGGATGCTGGACTGGACGAGCGGGCCGCCGGACGTGCCCTGGGCCCAGGCGCTCGGCGTCGCGGCGCTGGGCCTGGTCAGCGCGCTGGCGGCGGCCCTCGTGCCGGCCCTTCAGGCGGCCCGGCAGCATCCGGCCCAGGTGCTGGCCGGCCGGCCGGGGGACCTGCGCGGGCGCGCGGGCCGTCCCGTGCTCGGGCTGGTGCTGATCGTGCTCGGGCTGGGCGCGACGGCTCTCGCCGCGGCCCGCAGCGAGCTGGCGGTGGTGGTGGCCTCGACGGTGGTCGTGTTCGGGGTGATCGCGGTGACCCCGTGGCTGGTCCGCCGCACCGGGCGGCTCGCGGCCCGGCTCCCGCTGCCGATGCGCCTGTCGGTCCGCGACGGCGCCCGCCACACGGGCCGTACGGCCTCGGCGATGGCGGCGGTCATGGGGGCCACGATGGCGGCGGTCGCCCTCGGCATCACCTTCAACAGCTCCTTCGCCGTCCAGAACGTGCACCGCCTGCTCGATGCCCCCGACGGAAGCATGCAGATCCGCGGCCACTCGCTGGACGATCCGACCTGGGCCAAGATGCGGGCGGTCGCCGGGGAGCGGCTGCCGGGAGCGAGCCTGGTCGCCGGGGCGGAGGCGCGGGACAAGAGCGGGCGGAGCTTGAACGTGCTCGTCAATACCGGCATCCAGCCCTGTGATGACGCCTGCTCGTTCACCCGATCCTCTTTCTACGACCTGCCGGTCGGTGACGCCCGGCTGCTCGCCTTCCTCCAAGGGCGGCGGGACTCGCGGGCGGCCGCCGCGCTGGCCGCGGGCAAGGCCGTGGTGTTCGACCCCGGCCTGATCCGGAAGGGGGAGATCGCCGTCTCCTTCGAAGCCCTGGACGCGTCGAAGGCGCCCGCGGCGATCCGGGTGCCCGCCGTGCTGGCCACCTCGGCCGATTCGCGGCAGGGCGGCGGCGTGCTCCCGCCCTCCGCGCTGACCGGGGCCGGGCTCAAGACGGCCGAGCGGCGGCTGTACGCCATGCATCAGCCCGCCGACCCCGAGCGTTTCGAGCGCGACCTGCGGGCGGTGCACGGCAACGTCCACGTGGCCTTGACGCGCTCCGACGACGAGATCGTCTACCTGCTCGCGGCGGCCCTGGCCGGGGCGCTGATCCTCGTGCTCGGCGGCACGCTGGCGGCCACCGGGCTGGCCGCCGCCGACATGCGCGGCGACCTGGACACCCTGTCGGCGGTGGGCGGCCGGCCCCGCACCCGCAGACTCGTGGTGGCCTCTCAGGCCGGCTATATCGCCGGGCTCGGCGCGGTGCTCGGGCTCGCCGGAGGGATCGTGGCCGGCGTCGCCCTGACCTGGCGGACGGCGTCGAGGTACGGGCTGCCGGAGTATTTCTCCGTGCCGTGGGCCTTCGTCGCCGCCGTCGTGCTGGGCCTGCCGCTGCTGGCGGCCCTGCTGGCCGGGTTGTTCACGCGGGCACGTCCGAGGCTGGCGCGACGGGTGGCGTGAGCCGGTACCGCAGCGTGACGAGCACCGACGCGAGGATGATCACCGCCGGGATCGCGGTCTGCCCGATGAGGACCGCGGTCACGGCGCTGTCCGGCTGCTGGACCGGCGTGCTCGGCTCGGACTCGATGAAGCCGCCCAGCGACAGGATGATGCCGAAGATCAGCGCGCCGAACGAGCTGACCCCGCTCTCGATGGCCGTCCACAACCCGGTCAGCACGCCCGCCCGCCGCTTGCCCGTCCGCGCCGCGTCCATCGCGATCACGTCCGCGAGCATCGAGAACAGCAGGAGTTGCACCCCCGCGATCCCGACGCCGACCAGCAGAATCGCCGCGTGGGCGTAGAGCGGGCCGAAGAGCGGCGTGGCCGTGGCCGCCGCCGTGCCGCCGCCGAACAGCAGCGCGGCCAGGATCATCGCGCCCCGCTTGTCGAACCGCTTGGCCAGGCGCACCCATAACGGCATCGTCAGCACCATCGGCCCCACCAGGGCCGCGAACAACGTCTGCGTGGCACTGGGGGTGCCGATGGTGTAGGCCGCGAAATACGGCGCCGCGGCCAGCATCATGCTTATGGCGAGCATCTGCATGCAGGCCAGCGCCGTGATCCAGATGAACGCCGAATTGCCGCGGATCGCGGCGAACTGCTCGCGCCACCCGCCGTGGTCGGCCTCCGGCGCACCGGTCATGGGGGCGCGGGCGGTGCCGAAGAAGGAGCCGAGCATCGAGGCGAGCAGGATGACCGCGATCGTGGCCGCCATGAGCCGGTAGCTGCCCAGCGTGCCGTCATCGCCCTGGCTGTTGACGATGGCCGGCGCGAGCACGCCGCTGATCGCGGTCGCCGCGCCAATGAAGATCATCCGCCACTGCAGGAGCGAGGTCCGCTCGTGGTAGTCGTCGGTCATCTCGGCGGGCATCGCCTTGTACGGCACCTCGAAAAGCGCGTACGCCGTCGCCGTCGCCATGAAGCACACCCCGACGTACAACGCCGCGGGCACTCCCGTCAGCGGCGGCCCGGCGAAGACCAGGAAGAACGCGATCGGCAGCGTGCAGGCCCCCGCCAGCAGCCACGGCCGCCGGGGGCCCAGGCGCGATCTGGTCCGGTCCGACCAGCGGCCGATCAGCGGGTTGACGACCAGGTCCCAGACCTTGGGCGCGGTCACGACCACCCCGGCCAGCCACGCGGGCACGGCCATGAAGTTGGTCATGTAGTAGAGCAGCAGCAGGCCGGGCACGGCGTTGACCGTGGCCGTGCAGAACGACCCCACGCCGTAGCCCAGGCGGACGCTCCTGGGGACCGTGGACGCGGGCGCCGCCGGTGTGATCATGCCCCTCATTGAAGCCGAGCGAGGGCTTGTTCGGTAGGGCCCAGTTCGGCCGGCCGGAACCCGGGTCGCCCTGGGCTCCGGCCGTACCGGTGGGTCAGTCCGACACGTCGGCGCACACCACGTGCGCGCCGATCTCGATCATCCGGCGTTCGCTGCGCGCGTCCGCCACCCTGGCCATGAGGATCGGCGCCCCTGAGGCCGCGAACTGCGGCAGCCGGGCGCGCACCAGGCGGTGCAGGTCGCGCACGACGTCCTCGGCGGCCGACATGTGCACCTTGACGTGCAGCATGATCCCCGGGGCCCCGGACGCCGTGTTGGCCTCCGAGATCCACACGTGGTGCACCAGCGGGAAGTCCATCAGCAGGTAGGCGATCGCCTGCCGCAGCCCGGGCAGGATCGGATGCGTACATCGCCGGTATCCCGGGTCCACCTGCTGCATGGGCCCCGACAGGTGCGGCCGGGGCGCGGGCACCCACGGCAGCGCCGGGGCGTCCGGACTCGGCGGCGCCACCTGGGCCAGCGCGGCACCGCGCGACACGGTCGCCATCGCCCCTGTCGCGTAGGCGGCCGGAACCGCCCCGGACAGCACAGGCGTCGGCCCCGTGCGCGTACTGGTGAGGAAGCGCTGGAGATCCTCGATCGGCACGGCCGCGGCGGCTGGTCCGGCCGCGTCGATCACGATCTCCCGCACGCCGGTGACGCGCTGGATGTCCAGGATGGTGTCGGCGTCGCACGCTGACAGGGAATGGCTGCCGCGGTGTCTGGCATAGGTAGCAGGACCGGTGTAACCGAGGAGCACTCGGTCACCGGCTTGGGTTGTCCCTAGGACAACCGAACGATCTGGTCGCACTGCCACCAGGACTCCACCGTCGGCGAGTGCGCTCAGCAGGCGGTGTGGGGTGCCATGCTGGGCGAGCACGTCGGCAAGCGCAGGATTCCCGATGCTCATAGGACGAACCATAGGTAGTCGGCCACGGCTTATCAGGCTAATGGCGAATAAATCTCCCGATCAAGACAAAGATGGGTGTGACGTGGATGAGTTTTCGGTCACCGGGTAGGCCGGAGCTCGTCTCACATGGTGGGTCTCTCGTGAACGCGTTCACAAGCGGCGGCTAGACTCAGTGGGACCGCCGGGGGATCCGTGGAGGTGTCCCCCGAAGACCCGCCGTCCCGCTAAGGATCCACACCCGTGAACAAGCCCGTCGTTCTGGTCGCAGAAGAGCTGTCCGAGGCTGGCCTCGCCGTGCTCGGCGCTGATTTCGAGGTCCGCCACACCGACGGCGCCGACCGTTCCCAGCTCCTGCCCGCCCTCGCGGACGTGGACGCGCTGATCGTCCGCTCCGCCACGCAGGTCGACGCCGAGGCCATCGCCGCGGCGCCCAAGCTGCGGGTGGTGGCCCGCGCCGGCGTCGGCCTCGACAACGTCGACGTCGAGGCGGCCACCAAGGCCGGTGTCATGGTCGTCAACGCCCCGACCTCCAACATCACCAGCGCCGCCGAGCAGACCATCGCCCTCATCCTGGCCAGCGCGCGCAACACCGCCCAGGCGCACGCCGCGCTGAAGAACGGGGAGTGGAAGCGCTCCAAGTACACCGGTGTCGAGCTCGACGAGAAGGTCGTCGGCATCCTCGGCCTGGGCAAGATCGGCCAGCTCGTGGCCCAGCGGCTGCAGCCGTTCGGCGTCGAGCTGATCGCCTACGACCCCTACCTGCCGCCGGCCCGCGCCGCGCAGATGGGCGTCAAGCTGCTCAGCCTCGAAGAGGTGCTCAAGCAGGCCGACTTCATCACCGTCCACCTGCCCAAGTCCAAGGAGACACTCGGGCTCATCGGGGACCGGGAGCTGCACCAGGTCAAGCCGTCCGTGCGCATCGTCAACGTGGCGCGCGGCGGCATCGTGGACGAGGGCGCGCTCTACTCGGCGATCAAGGAAGGTCGTGTCGCGGGCGCCGGGCTCGACGTCTTCTCCAAGGAGCCGTGCACCGACAGCCCGCTGTTCGAGCTCGACCAGGTCGTCGCCACCCCGCACCTGGGCGCCTCCACGCACGAGGCCCAGGAGAAGGCCGGCACCCAGGTCGCGCGGAGCGTGAAGCTGGCGCTGGCGGGCGAGTTCGTGCCGGACGCCGTCAACGTCCAGGGCGGCGCGGTCGCCGAGGACGTCAAGCCGGGCCTGCCGCTGGCCGAGAAGCTGGGCCGGGTCTTCACCGCGCTGGCCGGCGAGGTCGCCACCAAGCTCGACATCGAGGTACGCGGCGAGATCGCCGCGCAGGACGTGCGGGTGCTCGAGCTGGCCGCGCTCAAGGGCGTGTTCGCCGACGTGATCGAGGAGCAGGTCACCTACGTCAACGCGCCGCTGCTCGCCAAGGACCGCGGCCTCAGCGTCGAGCTGGTGACCAGCTCGGAGAGCCCTGACTGGCGCAACGTGGTGACCGTGCGCGGCGTGCTCGCCGACGGCCGCCAGGTCTCGGTCTCCGGCACCCTGTCCGGGCCCCGCCAGATCACGAAGATCGTCGAGGTCAACGGCTACGAGATGGAGATCGAGCCGACGGCTCACCTGTGCTTCCTGACCTACGCCGACCGTCCCGGCATCGTCGGCGTGGTCGGCCGCCTCCTCGGCGAGCACGGCATCAACATCGCCTCGATGCAGGTGGCCCGTGACGTCAAGGGCGGCAAGGCGCTCATCGCGCTGACGGTCGACTCCGCGATCCCGGCCGACGTGGTCGAGCAGATCGTGGCCGAGATCGGCGCCGACAGCGGCCGTTCGGTGGACCTGGAGGACTGACCTCCCCCAGTCGCGCAGGCCGCCGTCCCCACCGGGGACGGCGGCCTTTTTCGTCTCACCATGCGAGATAGTAGGACGTCCAACGAGATGGCTGGGGTATCGTTGACGGAAATGCGCCAGGTTCTCGTACTTATTACCTGCCGCGGCGGGGCCTGTTAGGGCAGGTCGACGACCCGCCGCGGTGTGCGGCGTCGCGTCGGCCGTCAAGTCCCTTTCGTTCGGTCCGTGACCCGGACCACGAGATCAGGCCCGGTCGGGTTCGCGACCGGGATCCGACGTCCTTTGGAACGCGCCCGCGAAAAGAGATGACTCACATGTACGAGATGTATGCCTGGAACCGTGCCGAGGAGCACGAGGACGAGGCCGTCGAGGCCGTGCAGATCGCGCTGGACCGCAGGGACAACGGCGGCGCCCCCCAGGACTCCGGCCGATAGGACGCGGTCCCGGAATTCCGCCGGCGGAACGAGCCGAGCTCTGTCCACCCGGCGGAATGAGCCGGCCGCCGGGCAGCCCCGCCGTCGCGGGGCCACCCGGCGCTGGTCAGAGGGTCGCGGTCAGCATCGAGGGCGCCGGAGTGCGGCGCTGCTCGGCCCACTGTCGTACGCCCTTGGGGTCGGGGCGGACCGCGCCGACGAAGGCGGTCCTGCGCCAGGCCGACAGCCGCTCCTCCTTCACCACGTCACCGGTGTGCGGCGCGTGGACCATGAAACCGGGCTTGGAGATCATGCCCACGTGCCCGAGGCCGCTGAAGAAGACCAGGTCACCTGGCTTTAGATCGTTCCAGGTGATCTTCTTGTCGAAGGCGCCGTACTGCTCCGCGGCGGTGCGGGGCAGCTCGATCCCCGCCTTCTCATAGGCCCGGAGCATGAGCCCCGAGCAGTCGTAACCCCGTTTGCTGGTTCCGCCCCAGACGTACGGCACGCCTTGCTTGTCCATGGCGAAGTCGAGGGCGGTCTTCCAGGCGGGCTTGTCGCGTGCCTGCTGGATACGTTTGACCTGGGGGCCGGTCAGGGTCGTCGTTTCGGAGCCGTCTTTGGGGGCGGCCTTGGGGGCGGCTGCTGCCTGGGCGGGGCCGGCCAGGGCGAAGAGCCCGGCGGTGCCCGCCACCACGAGAATGGCGATGCGAGACAGTGAACTGTCCTTCCATGTGGCCGACCGGGTTAGCTGACGGGCTCGGGCCTGGAAGTAGCCCTACGGCGGGTGCCGATTCGCCCCTGGGGGGAAAGTGGGTCCCCGGCTCCACACAGCGGCTGTGTGGATTAGGCGTCTCGGACTCTAACGAAACGGTCAAAAAGGCGCAATACCTAACAAATCGGACGTCCAAAAAATGAGACGGTGTGCCCGTCAGTCGAGACGAGCCGGTAAGGTACGGCCCATGGAGTCGCGTAACATCCGCCTGGCCGTCATCCCTGGTGACGGCATCGGCACCGAGGTCGTAGCCGAAGGACTCAAGGTCCTGGAAGCCGTGGGCACGAAGATCGAGCCCACCCACTACGACCTGGGAGCCGCGCGCTATCACCGCACCGGCGAGACGCTCCCCGACGCGGTGCTCGACGAGTTGCGCGGCTACGACGCGATCCTGCTCGGCGCCGTGGGCGACCCCAGCGTGCCGCCGGGCATCCTGGAGCGCGACCTGCTCCTGCGGCTCCGGTTCGCGTTCGACCACTACGTCAACCTGCGCCCGGTCAAGCTGTTCCCCGGGGTGGAGACGCGGCTGGCCGACACCCCGGCCGAGAACATCGACATGATCGTCGTCCGTGAGGGCACCGAGGGCCTCTACGCGGGCACCGGCGGCGTCATGCGGCGCGGCACGCCGCACGAGATCGCCACTCAGGAGTCGCTCAACACCGCCTACGGCGTCGAGCGCGTGGTGCGTTACGCGTTCCAGAAGGCCCAGTCGCGGCCCCGCAAGAAGCTCACGCTCGTCCACAAGACCAACGTGCTCACCTACGCGGGCGACCTGTGGCAGCGCACGGTCAACCGGGTGGCCGAGGAGTTCCCCGAGGTCACGACCGACTACAGCCACATCGACGCGGCCACGATGTTCTTCGTGAGCCAGCCGGAGCGGTTCGACGTGATCGTCACCGACAACCTGTTCGGCGACATCATCACCGACCTCGGCGCGGCCATCGCCGGTGGCATCGGCCTGGCGGCCAGCGGCAACATCAACCCCGAGGGCACCGCGCCGAGCATGTTCGAGCCGGTGCACGGCAGCGCCCCCGACATCGCCGGGCAGGGCAAGGCCGACCCGACCGCCACCATCCTGTCGGTCGCCATGCTCCTTTCGCACCTGGGCCTGCACACCGAGGCGGCCAGGGTCGAGCAGGCGGTCGCCGACGACATCGTGGACCGGCTGGCCGGTTGGGCCGGTCGCAGCACCAGCGAGATCGGCAACGACATCACCGCGCGAGTATCCGGCTAGGACCGCCTAGCCCCCCACAGCGCCTGGCGGTCCGATGAGGACTGCCGGGCGCTTTTTCGCGTCCGCAGGTTCCAACCACCCCATCGGCCGCTTGTCATCCCATATAGCGAGACAATAGGAAGTACGAGCTGCCCTCCGCGAGGATGCTGTCCGGCATCGAAAACCGGAGAACTGGTAGTTTCGCTAGATTTCGCAGTAGTCGCAGAGAGAAGGACCGACGTCATGACCATCGCTCAGAAGCTCAGCTTCGACGTGCAGCTATCCGACCACGCTCGCACCGCGGCCGAGCGGGAGCAGGTACTGGCGAACCCGGGATTCGGGCAGACCTTCACCGACCACATGATCTCGGTCGACTACACGGAGGGCGAGGGCTGGCACGACGCCAGGCTTCTCCCGTACGGCCCGCTCTCGCTTGATCCGGCCACCTCGGTCTTCCACTACGCGCAGGAGCTGTTCGAGGGCCTCAAGGCCTATCGGCAGACCACCGGCTCGATCGTGACGTTCCGGCCCTACGCCAACGCCGCCCGCTTCAACCGCTCGGCCCTCCGCATGGCCATGCCCGAGCTGCCCGAGGAGACCTTCGTCGACTCGCTCGAACTGCTGGTGGAGACCGACCAGGCGTGGGTGCCCACGGCCGAGGGCCACAGCCTCTACCTGCGCCCGTTCATGATCGCCACCCAGGCCGGGCTCGGGGTCAACTATCCCTCCAAGTCCTACAAGTATCTGGTCATCGCCTCCCCGGCGGGCTCCTACTTCACGGGGGGCATCAAGCCCGTCTCGGTCTGGTTGTCCACGGAGTACACGCGCGCCGCCCCCGGCGGCACCGGCTTCGCCAAGTGCGGCGGCAACTACGCGGCCGCCTTCGTGGCGCAGCGGCAGGCCGTGGCGAACGGCTGCGACCAGGTGGTGTGGCTGGACGCCGGCGAGCACAAGTACGTCGAGGAGATGGGCGGCATGAACCTCTTCTTCGTCTTCGGCAACAAGCTCGTCACCCCGTCCCTGACCGGCACCCTGCTGCCCGGCATCACCAGGGAGTCGATCCTGGAGCTGGCCGGCGACCTCGGCCTGGAGACCGAGGAGCGCCTCGTCTCGGTCGAGGAGTGGCAGGAAGGCTGCGCGTCGGGCGAGCTCACCGAGGTGTTCGCCTGCGGCACGGCGGCCGTGGTCACGCCGGTCGGCGTGGTCAAGGGCGCCACCACCTCCTGGACCATCGCCGACGGCACCCCGGGCCCGGTGACCATGCGGGTGCGCGAGGAGCTCGTGGGCATCCAGTACGGCGTCCGCCCCGACCCCCGCAACTGGATCCACAAGATCGTTTGATGCCATGTCCGGAAACGGGCGGCCTGTAGCGCGACATGCTCCGGTGTCGTGTTTTCATGGGACCCATGATTGACGAGGACAGGGCTCCCGCCCGTTTCAAGGACATCGCGCTCGACGCCCTGGACCACCAGGCTCTGGCCGACTGGTGGTGCACGGCGCTGGGTTATGCGCGGAAGGCGCCACGTGACGGCTCGGACCGGCCACTTGAGTGGCCGGTCCCCATCGCCGATCCCTCCGGGGCCGGCCCGTTGATCTGGCTCAATCCGGTGCCCGAGGTCAAGTCGGGCAAGAACCGTATGCATCTCGACGTGTGGGGTGACCCCGATCAGCTCGTGGCGCTGGGCGCGACCGTGATCCGCAAGCGTGATCACGAGATCGACTGGCACGTTCTGGCCGACCCCGAGGGTAATGAATTCTGCGTGTTCACTCCCGAGGACGCCGCCGGCTGAGAGTGCGGCTTCTCCGGCTACGTCTCGGCATTCAGCAGTTTCCCGGTGTCGACGGTGAATTGCCACGGCCATGGCAGGCGCAGCGGCTCACCCACCGGCACCGCCGTTTCCCGGCCATATCCCCGCCCGCCCGGCTCGCTGAAGAGTGTCAGCTCCCGCCGAAATGGATCGATGACCAGATAAAGCGGCACTCCGGCCGGCGCGTAGTCACGGGGCTTGACGAAATAGGCGTCGTAGACACTGCTCGCCGAAACGACGTCGACGAGCAGCAGCGTCGAGTCCCCGTGGATCGCGTGGTCCTCCTCCATGCGCGGGGACTCGGGCACCACGGCCAGGTCGGGAACGTAACGGTCGGCATGTTCGCCCAGGTGGACGGTGATGTTGGGCCAGAGCTCCCAGCTCCGCCCGGCCGCCGGCGCGGCGATCTGGAAGAGCAATCTGGACAGGATCGTGTTGTGCTGCCAGGTGCCCGACTCGTTGACCAGGAGGCGGCCTCTACGCGTTTCCACCCGGAATTCCGGAAACAAATCACGGACCGTGCGGAAACGCTCTTCGAGTGGCCTGACCATGCGCCGTCCTTGTGCCGTGGGGGGAGTCACTCAGCGTAATGCCGGGCGCTCGTCACGCTGTTCACTCAGACCAGATGGCTATCTCTGGTTTGCTGCCGGAATAACTCGGGACAGCCGGCCGGGCTAAAAGGCAGACACTATTGCGGCGCGTCGAGCTCCTCGATGCGCCCGCGGAGCCACTCCTTCTCCGCCTGGCTCGACGCGCGGGCGATCACCAGCATGCCACGCCGGTAGGGGTCGGGCTCGTCCTTGATCCGGACCGGCCGGCCGCCCTCGGAGAAGAAGCTCGCGGGCGCCTCCAGGAAAGCCAGCCTGCGGCCGAGCACCTTCGCCTGGTCGGCGGGGTCGGGCAGCGCCGACAGGAACGTCAGCAGGGCGAAGAACCGGGTCTGGTCGCTGATGTCCAGGTCCGCGGGCTCACGAAGCCGCCGGAGCAGCTCAGCGCGGCCGGGGCCGGTGAGCGTCAGCACCTGACGGCGCGCGGCGGCCGTGCCCGCCTCCTCGTGCCGCTCCACCAGGCCCTTGGTCTCCAGCCTGAGGATGGCCGGGTAGAGCGCGCCGTCGCTGATCGGGCGCAGGTGGCCGGTGAGCGCGGTGAGACGCGTCTTGAGCTCGTAGCCGTGCATGGGCCGCTCGTTCAGGAATCCCAGGATGGTGAGACTCAGGTCACCGCCGCTTGCCATGGTATGCATCGTAACGCTATACCTCTAAACGATATACATCGAAACGAGGTATAGATGATCCGGCTGGCCCTGCCCATCTACGTGGAACTGCTCACCGCCGTGGTCGCGGTCGGCGTGATCGACCTGCTCTGGGTGTCGGGGCTCGGTGTGTCCGCCATGGCCGCCGTCACCGTGGGCACCACGGCCGAATACCTGGCCTACGGCCTGTTCCTGGCGGTGCCGACGGGGATCACCGTGCTGGTCGGGCGGCGCGACGGCACCGCGCCCCTGGCTCCGGTGATCAGGACGGGCTGGCTGTTGTGGGCCGTGTTCTCGGTCGCCATCGTGGTCCCCGGCGTGCTGCTGCGCGAGCCGCTGGCCGCGCTGTTCACCGACGATCCGGCGCTGACCGCGGACTTCTTCCTGATCTCGCTCGGCGGGCTGCCGGTCTACTTCGCGCAGACGGTCGTGGACGGCATACTCAAGGGCCGGGGCGACACCAAGCGCCCCATGCGGCACGCGCTGATCTGCAACGTCGCGGTGATCGCCCTGGATCCGCTCTTCATCTACGGCTTCGACCTGGGCGTCCAGGGGGCCGCGCTGGCGACCGTGCTGGCCCGCGCCATCACGCTGGCGATCGCGCTCATCTCCGTCGTACGGCTCCGCTCACCCGGCGACGGCCTCGTCACCGGCGAGGTGATCCGCACCGGGCTCCCCATGTCCGGCGACTTCCTGGCCCGCGCCCTGGTGGGCATGGCGCTGGTGGAGATCGTCGCCGGATTCGGCACCGCCGAGGTGGCCGGCTACGGGATCGGGCAGAAGATCATGCTCGCCGGAGTCATGATCTTCTACGCGCTGCGCCAGGCCACGATGATCCGCACCGCGCGCTCCGAGCCCGTCGCGTCGCCCCTCTGGCTCGGGCTCGGCACGGGCGCGGTGGTGGCGGCCGTGTTGTACGTGACCGCGCCGCCGCTCACCGCTCTGTTCACCGCCGAGCCCGAGGCCGCCGTGGGGTTCCTGCGCTGGATGGCGCTCTACCTGGTGCCGTTCGGCGGGCTGATCGCCGCGGGCGGGGTGCTGCAGGCAAGCGGAAGGGGCAGCCGCCTGCTGGCCGCCACGCTGGCGGGCTTCGCGGTGCAGCTGCCCCTCGCCTATCTGCTGAGCGCGTGGCTCGGCGTCACCGGGGTGTGGTTGTCGATGGCCGCCGGAGCCACCATCAGCCTGGCCGGGGTCATGGCATCGGCCCGGCGGGTGGTCGGCGGTTGACATCTGAAATAGCCGTTCCATATCCTTAAGTGGAATGCTTATTTCAGATAATTCACGAGTTTGGAGAGGTCTGTGCAAGCGCTGATCAGCGACCCGGGCGCCCCTGCTGGTGTGCGGTTCGGCCACGTCCCCGAGCCGGTGCCGCAGGCCGGTGATGTCGTGATCGAGGTGCGGTGCTTCACCGTGCTCGCCCGCAATCTTGACCACGCGGCCACGCTGCCGGCGGGAAGCATCCCGGGCTTCGACGCGGTGGGCGTGGTACGACGGGCAGCCGAGGACGGCACCGGTCCCGCGCCAGGCACCCGAGTGGCCACACTGATGACCGGGAACGCCTGGGCGCAGTCGCGTGCGGTTCCCACGCACGAGCTGGCGATCGTGCCGGAGCAGGTCGACTCCGGCCAGGCCACCACCTTGCTGGTGCCCGGGGTGAGCGCGCTGCGAGCCGTGCGGCGGCTGGGCGCGTTGACCGGCCGCCGCTTGCTGGTCACCGGGGCCGGCGGCGCGGTCGGGCACTTCGCCATCCAGCTGGGTCGTCTCGCCGGCGCGCACGTGATCGCCGCGGTCCGCGACTCCGGCAGCCGCGACCGGCTGCCGGCCCTGGGAGCAGACGAGGTGGTCACCGGCCTCGACCAGGTGTCCGCTCCCGTGCACGGCGTGATCGAATCAGTTGGCGGCCCGCTCCTCACCCAGGCCTTCGACCTGCTGACCGAGGGCGGTCTCATCCAGCAGGTGGGCGCGAGCTCGGGACAGCCGACCACGTTCGCCCCCTACCAGATGGTCGGGCGACGCCGCGCGATCGAGGGATTCTGGGCGGGCGACCGGTTCGGACCCGACTTGGCCTATCTGCTGGACCTGCTCGCAGACGGCGGACTCGTCCCGTTGGACGGCGAGCACGCCACATGGGACGCCATCGACGCACTCGCCCACCAACTGCGCGCGGCCGACGCCCCTCGCCGGATGGTGGTGTCCGTCCGACCAGATCCCGACATCTCCTAGCTCGGCATCTCGCCGATCGTCAACCTGTCGGTTCACTCCCGGCCGCCGAGATCGTCATCGCCCACCTCCTTGCCCCGCCAGACCAAGCCGGGCCCTGAGCCGGCTTTCTCCTGCATGGGCCACATACGACAACGACACCCTTGGAGTAGCAGTGCACAAAACAGTTCTCATCTCGGGAGCCGGCATCGCCGGGCAGACCCTGGCCTATTGGCTGACCACACACGGTTTCCAGACCACGGTGATCGAGCGGACGCCCACGCTGCGGACCGGCGGCCAGGGTGTGGACGTGCGCGACCAGGCACTGGACGTGGTCGAGCGCATGGGCATCCTGCCGCGGATCCGGGCAGCGGTGGCCGACGTGCGCGAGATGCGGTTCGTGGACGCCGCGGGGCAGCGAGTGGCCTCCGTGGAGCTCGCGAACGACATCGAGATCATGCGCGGCGACCTGGCGAAGATCCTGCACGACGTGACCAAGGACGACGTCGACTACGTCTTCGGCGACTCGATCAAGAGCCTGGCGCAGGACTCCGACGGCGTGACGGTCACCTTCCACAGCGGCGGCACCGGCCGATTCGACCTGGTCATCGGCGCGGACGGGCTGCATTCCAACGTGCGCCGCCTGGCCTTCGGGCCGGAGTCGGAATTCCTCGACTACAAGGGCTACTACTTCGCCTTCGGCAACGCCGACGCGGCACTGGGCGCGGACCGTACGATCACGATGTTCAACACGCCGGGCAAGATGGTGGGAATCTACCGCTCGGGTAACCACGCCCAGGCCAAGGCGTACTTCATGTTCCGGCGTCCGGAGGCGATGGACTACGATCACCACGACCTGGACGAGCAGCGCCTGCTGCTGAAGGAGAACTTCGCCGGCGAGACATCGTGGCGGGCGCCGGAGCTCCTGGACGGCGCGCTGGCCGACCCCGACCTGTACTTCGACGCCCTGAGCCAGGTACGCATGCCGTCGTGGTCGGCCGGCCGGGTGGCCCTCGTGGGCGACGCCGCCTACTGCGCCTCCCCCGCCTCGGGCGCCGGGGCGGAGCTGGCCCTGACCGGCGGCTATCTGCTTGCCACGGAGCTGGCGGGCGCGGACCACCGCGAAGCCTTCCGCCGCTACGAGGACCAGCAGCGAAAGCTGGTCGATACCAAGATGCGGATCAGTGACAACCTGGGCCTGATGGTGCCCGAGACCCAGGACGACATCCAGGCCAGGAACGTAGCGCTCGCAACAAGTCAGTGAGCGCCCCAGCGCCTGGGCCGCCGCCGTCAACCGTACGCGCTTCTCCCCAGGGAAGGCGTCGACGGCGGCGGCGCGGGCTGTGGCCGCACGCCCGCGTCTGCCGCCGACTTCATCCGGAAGGAACAATCGGCGCAGGCAGCCTGGCCAGGGTCATCCGCGCAGGCAGCCTGGCCCGGGTCATCCGCGCAGGCGGTCCAGGGCGGCACGCAGGCGCTCCTGGGCGCGCTCGCGGCCGAGCACCTCGATCGACTCGAACAGCGGCAGGCCCACCGTCCGGCCGGTGATCGCGACCCGGACCGGCGCCTGGGCCTTGCCCAGCTTGAGCCCGTGGGCGGCCCCGACCTCCTCCAGCGCCTGCTTGAGCGACTCGGCGTCCCAGCTCACGGCGCCGAGGCGGTCGAGATAGCCGGTGATGATCTCCACCGGGGCGTTCTTCATCGCCTTGTCCCACGAGGTCTCGTCGAACACCGGCTCTTCCAGGAAGAGGAAGTCGACATTCTGCCGGATCTCCGACAACACCGAGATGCGGGTCTGGGCCAGCGCGGCGACCTTGCTGAACAGCTCGCTGTCCCAGGAGGGGTCGAGGTAGGGCGCGCAGCGCTCCTCGAACGTCTCCAGCGGCAGCGCCCGGATGTACTCGCCGTTGAACGCGCGCAGTTTCTTCTCGTCGAAGAACGCGTTGGACGGGTTGACGTCCTCCAGCCTGAACCGCTGCACCATCTCCGCCCACGGCATGATCTCGCGGTCCTCGCCGGGGCCCCAGCCGAGCAGCATGAGGTAGTTGACCATGGCCTCGGGCAGGTAGCCCTCGGCGCGGTAGTCCTCCAGCGCCACCTTGTCGCGGCGCTTGGACAACTTCTTGCGCTGCTCGTTGACGATCACCGGCAGGTGCGCCCAGACCGGCGGGCGCGCGCCCAGCGCGGGCCAGAGCAGCTCCTGCCGGACCGCGTTGGGCAGGTGCTCCTCGCCCCTGGCGACGTGGGTGACGCCCTGCGTGATGTCGTCGACGGCGTTGGCCAGCACGTAGAGCGGCGAGCCGTCGCTCCGCGCGATCACGAAGTCCTCCTGCGCGCCGTTGGGGAACTCCACCCGCCCGCGGATCAGGTCCTCGACCACCGTGACGCCCTCGTCAGGCGTGCGGAAGCGCACCGCGCCGGCGGTGAGCCCCCGGTCGCGGCAGTGGCCGTCATAGCCCTTGTCCTTGGAGCCGGTGCGCTCCTGGAGCTGCTCGCGGGTGCAGTCGCAGTAGTAGGCCTTGCCGTCGGCCAGCAGCTTGGCCACGGCCTCACGGTGCTGCGGCTCGTAGGCCGACTGGAAGTAGGGGCCCTCGAACGTCGGATTGCCGCCGTTGACGCCGATCCAGTCGAGCGCCGAGATGATGCCCTCGGTCCACTCCGGCCGGTTGCGGGTGGCGTCGGTGTCCTCGATGCGCAGGATGAACCGCCCCCCGGACTGCTCGGCCACGGCCCAGTTGAACAGCGCGGCTCGGGCACTGCCCACATGGAACATGCCGGTAGGAGAAGGGGCGAACCGCACCCGTACGTCAGTCACGGGAGACCACCTTGTTCGTGAGTGTGCCGATGCCTTCGATGGCGACGCTGACCTCGTCGCCGATCTCCAGCGGGCCGACGCCGGCCGGTGTGCCGGTCAGGATGACGTCGCCGGGGATCAGGGTCATGACCGCGCTGACGTAGGCGACCAGCGCGGGGATGTCGTTGATGAGCTGGCTGGTGCGGCCGCCCTGGCGGATCTCGCCGTTGACCGTGGTCGTCAGCGCCAGGTCGCCGGCGTCGAGATCGGTCTGGATCCACGGGCCGAGCGGGCAGAACGTGTCGAAGCCCTTGGCCCGGGTGAACTGCACGTCCTTCTTCTGCAGGTCGCGCGCGGTGACGTCATTGGCGCAGGTGTAGCCGAAGATGACGTCCTTGACCCGCTCGACCGGCACCTCGCGGCAGAGCCGGCCGATCACCACGGCCAGCTCGCCCTCGTAGTCGACGCGGTCGGACAGCGTCGTGGGGTAGGCGATGCTCTCGCCGTGGCCGATCACCGTGGTCGACGGCTTCATGAAGATGAGCGGCTCCTCGGGCACCTCGTTGCCCATCTCGGCCGCGTGCTCGGCGTAGTTTCTGCCGATGGCGATCACCTTGGTCGGCAACATCGGCGCCAGCAGCTTCACCTGGGTGAGCGGGAAGCGGTCGCCGGTGAACTGCACGTCGCCGAACGGATGGCCGGAGACGCCGGAGATGAACTCCTCACCGGGGCCGCCTTCGACCACACCGAATGAGACGCCGTCGCCTGTGGAGAACCTCGCTATACGCACCCGACAAGGCTATCGCCGCCGCCGGAGGGGTCCGCCCACCCCGCTCCACGGTGCAGTCAGGAACTGTCGATAAATGCCCCTAGAGTCCGTTTTGTTGTGCATCAGCAGCGTTGGAGCGGTTATGTCTCCCTCCTAGGAGGAAAATCAGGGGGTGAAGAACCGTGTCCAACATGATGTCAACAGAGGGGTCTGCGGGGGGTTCCACAGTGGGGTCCATGACGCCGGCCGTGCCGCGGGCCAGGACTCAGGACGGCGGCTCGGCGAGCACGCTGGTCACTGACTTGGGGACCACGACCATCGACGACGCGGTCGTGGCCAAGATCGCCGGACTCGCCGCCCGGGAGGTCTCCGGCGTGTACGCCATGGGAGGCGGCGCGGCGCGGGCGCTCGGCAGCATGCGCGGCATCGTCGGCGGGGACCGGAACCCGATGCAGGGCGTGTCCGTGGAGGTCGGCGAGCGGGAGGCCGCCATCGACCTCGACCTGGTCGCGGAGTACGGGACGGTCATCCCCGATCTGGCGGCGGCCGTGCGGAAGAACGTCATCCAGGCCGTCGAGCGGATGTGCGGGCTTGAGGTGACCGAGGTCAACATCAGGGTCGACGACGTCCACCTGCCTGAACAGGACCGGGACCGGGACCGGGACCGGGGTCAGGGTGAGGGCAACGGGCACAGGTCGGATGGCGAGTCCGAGCCCAGGGTCCGATGACGGGTTCGGACCCTCCGGCTTCGGGCCCTTCGGAGATGTCGGCGGTTCCGGGTGCTCCGGGTGCTCCGGGTACTCCGGGCGATGCGGACGTTTTGGGGGCGTCGGCGGCTTCGGGAACTGCGGGCGCTTCGGCGGCTTCGGCGGCTTCGGGGCCGGGGGACGGTGGGGGAGCGGGGGCTACTGAGGAGGCTCGGGTCATCGCCGAACGGGTGCGGAGCTGCCGGGGGGTGGCGGGGTTGTCCGGGGGGCCGTTCGGGACGGTGGCCACGTACCTGCCGGGCGAGCGGCTGCTCGGCGTCTCCGTGAGCGGCTCGGCCGTGGACATCTCCGTCGTCGCCACGTTGGAGCGCCCGCTGCTGGAAACCGCGGATGAGGTGCGGCGGGCCGTGACAGACCTCGCGGGCGACCGCCCGGTGAACGTCCGCATCGACGACATCGCGCTCGCCGACACAGAGAAGGCCGACACAGAGAAGGCCGACACAGAGACGGCC
This sequence comes from Nonomuraea sp. NPDC002799, assembly GCF_053592075.1. Classification (NCBI taxonomy): domain Bacteria; kingdom Bacillati; phylum Actinomycetota; class Actinomycetes; order Streptosporangiales; family Streptosporangiaceae; genus Nonomuraea; species Nonomuraea sp. NPDC002799. The sequence continues at coordinate 83,726 of NZ_JBSFVA010000017.1, read as the reverse complement.
GACACAGAGACGGCCGACACGGAGAAGCACGACACGGCGAGAAGCGGCACGGCGACAAGCGACACGGAGAAGCACGACACGATGGTGGAGGGATCATGAACAACGTTCATTGGATGCCGCTGATCGGTATGACGGTCGGGATCATTCTCGGGCTGGCCGGAGCGTTCGGCGGCCTCGGCGCGTTCCTGCTGGTCCTCGTGCTGGGCGCGGTCGGCTTCCTGGTCGGCCGGCTCGCCGAGACCGGCGAGGTGAACCTGTCCGGCCTGACCGGGAAGCGCAGATGACCACGGTCGCCCGCGACGGCCGCGAGCCGGAAACCGTCGCCGGCGCGGGTGCCGTGACGGTGCCCGCGCAGCGCCGCCCGCCCGTGGAGCCGGAGTGGCGCGGGCGCACCGAGATCGCCGGCCGGGCGGTCGTCAAGATCGCGTGCTGTGCGGCCAGGGAGGTGCCCGAGGTGCGCGACGTGCATCTCAAAGGGTTGCCGTGGTCGCGGCCGTCGAGCGCCGAGGTGCACGGGGAGCGGGCCATCGTCCGTCTCAACGTGAGCGTGGCCTACCCGGCGCCGCTGCACGCGGTGGCGGCGTGCCTGCGGCAGCACGTGTCCAACCGCATCGCGTACCAGACCGGCCTGCAGGTCACCCGTCTGGACGTGATCATGGCGAACGTGGGCGGTGACCTGCCATGACCCCGCGGGAGACATACCCAGAGTTCGGGGAACATCAGGCGTACACCGAGTCCGGTGCGCTGGAGGCGTACACCGAATCCGGGGAGCAGCAGGCGCGGCCGCCGGCACGGAACAGGGCGGCGGACCGGGCGGCGATCCGGGCGTTCCGGCCGCACCGCAGGATTCCGGCCATCGTGGTGGCCGTCCTGCTGATGCTCCTGGGCCTGCTCATCGCCGCCGAGACGATCTCCGCGCTGGTCGGCCGGCCGCTGCGTCTGATCCCGTACGACAGGATGCTCGCCTGGGCCTCCACGACGCTCTGGTCGGATCCGGTGTTCCTGGCAGGCTCGGCCCTCGTGACGCTGATCGGCCTCGCCCTGCTGGTCACGGCGCTGGTGCCGGGACGGCCGAGCATGGTGCCGGTCCGCAGCGACGATCCCGACCTGATCGTCGGCCTGCGCCCCAAAAGCCTCACCCGAGCGCTGGCGCACGCCGCCGAGGAGGTTCCCGGGGTGCACTCGGCTCGCGCCTCCCTGCGCGGTCACACGGTGGCCGTCACGCCCGTCACCTCGGGGTGGGACGAGGAGGGGTTCGCCCAGGATGTCCGCAGTGCCGTGCTCACCAGGCTGGCGGCGCTGGACCTCGTCGAGCCGTACCGGGTGGCCGTCAACGTCAAGGAGCGCCGATGAACAGGATCGCCGGTCGCGTCAACCGATGGGGGCTGGCCCTGGTGGGGCTGGCGCTGACGCTCCTTGGCGGGCTCGGCCTGGCCCGGGGGCTGGGCGCGTTCTCGCAGAACTGGGCCGCCGCGCGGACCCCCATCGTGGACGGAAACGTGCGCGCGTTCTTCGCGGGCGCGAGCCCGTGGATCTGGTGGGCGCTGGCCGTGGTGGGCGTCATCCTGGCGCTGATCGGGCTGCGGTGGTTGTTCGCGCAGGGGCGCAGCGAGGCGCATGGGCCGTTGCGCATCGAGGACGGCCCGGCCGGCCGCACCGAGGTCTCCGCCGGCAGCATGGCGCACGCCGTCGCCGCCGACGTCGAGTCGAACCCGGCCGTGCTGAGAGCCGACGCCGGCCTGGTGGAGGCGCTCGGCCGCCCGGAGGTGCGGCTGCGGCTGGCCGCCGACGAGACGGCCCTGATGAGCGGGCTCACCCGGCACCTGTCCACGGTGGCGCTGCCGCATGTGCGCGACGCGCTGGACCGGGATCATGTGCCGGCGGTGGCCCGCGTTAGCCTGGAGCCCTCACCCGCGCCGCATCGAGCGGTGCGCTGAAGGGGGTTCCGTTGTCCGTCGTGAAGATCAACGTGCTGACCGTCCCCGCCGACATGCGCGAGGAGCTCGAACGCCGCTTCGCCAAGCGGGCGGGCATGGTGGAGTCGGCCGACGGGTTCGAGTGGTTCGAGTTGCTCAGGCCGGTGGAGGGCACGGAGCGTTACCTCGTCTACACCCGCTGGCGCAGCGAGGAGGACTTCCAGAAGTGGCAGCAGGGGGCGGCGTTCCAGCGCGGGCACGCCCAGGCCGCCGCCGCGGCGCAGGGCGAGGGCCCGGCTCAGGGCCACGGGCACGGCCAGGGGCCCGCGGCGACGGGCTCGGAGGTGTGGTCCTTCGAGGTCGCCGAGACCACGGGCCCCAAGTCTTAGGGGGCGTCCAGCGGGTTGCGCGCGATGCGGTCCAGGATGCCGCCGCGTACGAAGCGGCCGGCGTGGCTCGACGGCTTGCGCGCGCCCTGCTCGGAGACGCACACGGCGAACTCCTTGGTGATGTCCAGGCGCGGATGACGCTCCAGCACCTCCCGGCGCACCCCCTCGGGGATGTCCTCGGTGCGGCGGCCGGAGATGTCCATGCCGGTGGACAACTCCAGCAGGTGTCCCTCCGGGTCCTCCTCCACCGGCACCTCCTCCCACATGTGCCGGATGATCACTTCGCTCGCGCGCAGGCGGCGCTCGGGCGACCAGCCGGCCCCGGCGGCGAACGCCCAGGCCACGTGCCCGCCGGCCTCCTCGTACGGCACCGTGTGGCTGTCGAACTCCGCCACCAGCCCGATGTCGTGCAGCATCGCCGACACGTAGAGCAGCTCGGCGTCGAACGCGATGTCGTGCTCCCGCGCGTACGCCGCGGCCCACAGGTAGGCGCGGATCGCGTGGTTGAGCAGCGACGGCGAGCAGTAGCGGCCGGCCACTTCGAGTGCGCCGCGGCAGGCGGGCGTGTCCGGGATCACGAGGTCGTCGTATCTCACTTCTCCAGCATCTCCCCTCGCGGCCGGGGGTGGCGACAGCGCATCGGGCGGCTAACGAATCCGGCAATCGGCTTGACCGGTTGATCAAGTTCCGAAAGCATGTCCCGCCCTCATCATTTTGTCCGGAAGGAACTGGCGTGCGCCGGTTTGCGATATCTCTTGCCCTCACGGTCGCACTGGGCGCATTCGTGAGCCCCGCGCAGGCCGACAAGGTCACCCGTACGGCCGAGTGCCAAGGCGACTGGCTGCCCGGCACGCCGACGGTCGACGACGTCATGCGGGGGGAGATCTCGCTGGTGGGGCTGCCCGCGTACGAGCTGGGCAAGAAGATCAACTGGGGCGCGAGCCCGTACAAGAACAGGTCGTGGGAGTTCGTCTTCCAGTCGTTGCGCTGGATGGGCTCGCTCGTCGTCGCCTACGAGAACAGCGGCGAGCAGCGCTACCTGGACCGCGCCACCGAGATCGCCAAGGACTGGGTCGCGAGCAACAAGTACGGCGCCCGCGGCACGAAGTCGTACGTCTGGAAGGACCACCCGGTCTCGCTGCGCACCCAGCCGCTGCTCTGCCTGAGCATGCACGTCAAGGAGAGCTGGCTGAAGGACAGCCTGGCCACCCACGCCAAGCTCCTGTCGAACGCGAGCCTGTACAAGAAGGGCCACAACCACGGCATCGACCAGGACATCGCGCTCATGGGCATCGGCTGCCGCTATGACCGCAAGGACTGGGAGAGCCTGGCCGCCCGCCGGCTGACCGGCACGGTCAAGCTCGACGTCGACTCGCAGGGCGCGCTGATGGAGCAGGCGCCGCGCTACGCGGTGTACGTGTACGGGCGGCTGCAGGTCGCGCTGACCAACATGAAGGCCTGCGGCCGCAAGGTGCCCGGCGAGATCGCCAAGCGCGCCGAGGCACTGAAGGACTTCATCGCCCACTCGACGATGCCCAACGGCTACATGGTGCCCCTCGGGGACGGCAGCGCCGAGACCGAGCCCAAGATGGAGACCGGCACGCCGAAGCAGGAGGTCAAGACCTACCGCGCGGGCTACGTGTTCGGCCGCACGGCGTTCGGCAAGCCCGAGTCGGCCTACTACTCGATCAGGTTCGGGCCCGGCCTGAAGTTCCACGGGCACGAGGACCACCTGGGCGTGACGTACTACGCCGAGGGCCGCGACATCCTGGTCGACGGCGGGTTCCACTCCTACGAGAAGAGCGCCTACCGCTACTGGACGCTCTCGCCCGAGGCGCACAACGTGCCGACCGTGGTGGGCGCCCGCTTCCGCCCGCGCGTGCCGTCCAAGCTCGTCAAGACGGACTACGGCAAGGACCGGCAGTCGTTCAAGCTGACGGACAAGGCCTATGGCGTGAGCCGGACCCGTTCCGTGCTGGTCAACCATGGTGAGGACCTGATGGCGGTGCTCGACACCGCCTCGGGTGGCAAGAAGATCAAGAACGTGTGGCGCTTCGACCCGTCCCTGAAGGTGCTCTCCGAGGGTGGCGGCAAGGTCGTGCTGGGCGACGGGAAGTTCAAGGTCACCCTGCTGCAGATGTCGTCCTGCGACAAGGTCGGCGGGCAGAAGGTGGAGCGGGGCGGGAAGCTTGGCTGGGTGTCGCCGACGTACCTGTCGAAGAAGCCGGCCAACGTCGTGGTGTCGCCGGCCGCGAAGTCGTTGCTGACGGTGATCGTGCCGGGCACGGACTCGCCGAAGGTGTCCTGCTCGGGCAGCAAGGTCACCGTCGACGGCGTCTCCTTCTCCGCCGACCTCTTCTGAAAGCTAGGCCCTTCGCCGACGGGGACGCTGCGCGCCATGGGGGGCTTCGGGCAGCGCCCTCTTCGACCCTCGCTCGCTGTGGTCCCTGCCCGCTGACTGGCTGCACGATGGGCCATGGGGCAAGCAGGGATGTTCGGAGTACGGCGTTGTGGCACCACGCCTGAACCATGCGCCGAAGGTGATCGTTTCAGGGATATGAGATGGAGTTGGGTCCTCGCTCTGGTGTTGATACTTGCGGCGTGCAGCAGCACAGGAGGTCAGGAGACCGGGACAACGCCGAGGCTGGAGCAGACTGGCCGGCCAGCTGCTGAGCCGGCCTCAGCCGGACCCGCGCAGCGCCTTGTCGCCGAATGGCTGCGGGTGGGTGGTTCGAAGGCCCCCCGCAGCGCAGCCGTGCGCCCTCCGATGCTGATGGTCTACGCCGACGGCCGGGCCATCGCCGACGCCGCGCATGAGCTGCGCCTTCCACCCGCCGAGGTCAAAACCTTGGTCGAGGCCCTCAATCATGATCTGGCAGGGCAACCCGCCACTGCCTCGCCCCTGCCGGGGTCGCCGAGGATCTATGACGCGCCCACCACGGTCCTCGGCGTCGACAGCGGCAGTGGGATGCGCGAGGTGCACGTGCCGTCTCTGGAACATGCCGCGGCCGGCTACGACGCCGCGCTCGTCACCGCCCGCGACCGCCTCGCCCGCGTGGCCGACCGCGTGACCGCACAGGGCGGGAACTACTCCACCGACCGTGTACGGCTGTCCACCGAGCAGGTCACGGTTCCTGCGATGCCCGCCAAGCCCTTGCCGGGGGGCGTCCCCCTGCCGCCCGAGACGCAGGCGCGCTTGGGAAGCAAGGACTACAAGGGCAACAAGGCGCACACGATCGTCCGGTTGATGCCAGGTGACGGATCCTGGCACGTCTATCGCATGTCAACCGGCGAGCACATCGCGCTCTCGTGGCGTTATCTGCTCCCCCACGAGTAAGGCTCCGGCTACAGACGCGCAGGTGAGCTCTTGCGGGAGCGGTTCGGACTCAGTGCGCTGCAGTGGTAGGGCTGCTCCGACGAATCCACATGCCGGGCCGCCTGGCAAGGTCGTTGGCCGGCCACCGGAACTCATGGACGCCTCACGGAACAGGACTGACGGTTAACCGCTCGGGTCGTGGGGGCTTCCTCGTAGTTCGGAAGACGGAGGGTTTCCAACCTGAAGTCACAGGTCATGGGTTTGTCAGACCGTCCATCGCGGGGCGTACTCCAGGTGGATGTCCTGCCCGCCGCCTGGATCCAGATTCGGCCAGTAGAACAGTCGGCAGACGTGATAGTTGCAGGCGCCCGAGATGTACAGCGAGGTCGCGGCAACGGGCGGCCCTTCTTTCGCCACGGCGAAAAAGTGACGGGCCGGCTGCCGAAACGCCGCAGTGCTGCCGGTCAGAAACAGCGTCTCGGCGTGCACGCGCTGGTGGAGTGTGTCCTTGTTCTCCTGGTAGTTCAGGGCCCGGTAGTCGATCTCTTCGTCGGTGGGCAGGTCGGTGTCCGGCACACCTGCTGTCCGTATTTCGCACGGAGAGCTTTCCGCAGTGATCCGCTTTCGTACCTGCTTCCAGCGGGAGGGCGGGAACTGCAGCGAGTGGTGGACCAGCACGAGATCAAGCGGCCGGTCCGGGCACCTCTCCTCCTTGTCCCAGTCGGGGTTGATCCCAGGGGCGGCCGGCGTGGCGCGCATCGGCAGGTAGACCAGAGAGCGTGGCGATCGGGCCGCGAGCAGCCACAGCGCGCCGATCCGTCGGCCATCCGCCCGGTCCACATACATGTGATACTGACTGCCGGTGTCGTAGAGCGCCCCATTGGCCAGAGGCTTGGCCGGGCGGATCACCCGGAATTCCGAGGCGCCAAGCCGCACTCGCTGAATGGTGATCTTCACCTGCGCGATCATCATTGACTCCTTTCAACCTCAGGCTGCCTGTGCGACGCGGTGGTCAGGAAGGACGGCGATGGCCTTGCACAGGTGGCCGACCTTGGAAGGGCTGCAGCGTAGCTTGCGAGGATCTTCCAGCTCTTCAGCTGAGCGTTGGCGCGTCCGCCGGGTCCGCGGATCACCCCGGCGACGTAGTTCAGGGTCTGAGGCGACAAATCGACGGCGGCGCGATAGAACAGCACCTGAGCTCCTGGTCGTGACGGTGAGGATTGTGGTGATCAACCCGTCTACCAGGAGCTTCTTTGCATCACCGGCCGAACACCAGCATCGCGATCATGCTGTGATCAGGGCATGCGTCCAGGAGGTTGGAAAACGTTCACCTTCAAGCTGCCCTGCAGTGAAAGTCTGATCGGGGCTGTGGAACGCGGCACCCGCCTGCCTACGGAGCAGTTCACCCGGCAGTTGGAGAGGCCACTCGGGCTGAATGGGGAGCTCCTTGAGCTACTTCCCGCCATCCGAGACGTGAGCCCCACATGGTTCCGCAAATGGCCGGCGATCGAAGAGGCGGCACGGGCCATTCGCGCTTACGCGTTGGCCCTCATCCCCGGCCTCCTCCAGACCGAGGCATACGCCAGGGCCGTGTTCGGCGGGGAGCCTGGAGCCATCTCCGGGGAGGTGGAAAAAGCCGTCAAAGCCCGGCTTCAACGTCAGCTGATCATCAACAGGCCGAACCCTCCCACACTCTCTTTCATCCTGGACGAGAGCGTCCTTCACCGTCAGATCGGAGGGTGGGAGGTCATGCGGCAACAGCTCGGTTACCTGCTTGCCGTGATGGAGCACCCATGTATTACCGTGCGGGTTGTCCCCCTGTCGTCGCGCAGCACGGCGGGCCTGATCGGGCCGTTCGTGATCGCACACGATGACGACGCCTACGCGGCATTCCTGGAGAACGCCGAAACCGGAGAGGTTACCCACCAGGCCGACATGATCAGGAAGCTGAACGATCGATGGGAGTTGCTGTCCGGCCTGGCGCAACCTACGTACGTAAGCACGGAGATCATTCAGAGGGTGATGGAGAGCCATGATTGACAAGGAGTTGGCAGTCGCCGCCTGGCGGAAGGCGACGGCTAGTGGCGGAACCGGCGGTGACTGCGTCGAGGTGGCTCCGCTCAGCGGAGGTCGCGTCGCCGTGAGAGACAGTAAGAACCGCAACGGGGCGGCCCTGGTGTTCACTCCGGCCGAGTGGGCCGCATTCAGGGACGGGATGTCCAAGGGAGAGTTCGACTTCTAGTTGGTCTACCAGAGGGGCCTGCCTGCGGGCCCCTCTGGTGTGCCCTGGTCCCTACATCCCGTGTGTACGCGGGCGGGCTCGCGTGGCAAGTTGAGATAACGATCTTCATCTCTGGCTGCTGCCCGATCTGAGTGCCAGTGGGGGGATACGCGCCCGTAGGGCATCCTGTTGCGGTGATGAACAGCGTTGCGAGCACGCATGTGCGTGTGGTGTTCGAGCTTGAGCAGGACGAGGACGGCTGGCCGCCGGCCGGGTCCGAGCGTCTGTGGGCTACCCCCGCTGGTCCAGGTCTGGTCAGGCTGGACAACATCCCCTTCTTCGCCCGTGGAGTCGCTTGCGGCGATGTGGTGCGCGTCGAAGCGGACGCCGAGGGCACCGTATGGGCAAAGGAAGTCGTGGAGTTCTCCGACAACTGCACGATCCGGGTGGTCCCAGACCGTAACGGCGATCTCGAGGGTGACTTGATCACTGTCCTTGATCTGTTCGCGCCGCTGGGCGTTGAGGGGGAAGGGTTTGAGCGGTTCGGTTTGGTGGCGCTGAACATTCCGCCGGCAGCGGACCTTGCCGGAGCGAAGCGGCTCCTCGTGGAAGGGCAGGACGGCTGGTGGGATTACGAGGAGGGCTGCGTCACCGAGGCGTGGCGCGTTCTCGATCCCGGCTGAGTGTCGCTGGTTCTGCGCGACAGATTTCGTGATCCGCCTCCTGGGAGGGTGGCTCACAGATCGGTGAGTGAAACGAAGGCGCTGTCGGCACCGACCCGCCGGCTTCGACAAGACGATCTACAGGCGAAGGAACGAAGCCGAGCGGGTCAACGCGTTGAAGAACTCCCGAGTTGTGGCCACAAGGTTCGACAAGCGCGGCTACATCTTCCACGGCGCCGTCACCGTCGCCTCGATCCGGCTCTGGCTTCGCCCATGATCTCCGCCAGATCTAGCCGCCGGTCGTGCCGTCGAGCATCTCGCGCAGGATGTCCAGATGGCCGTTGTGGCGGGCCGTCTCGGACCCGCCGGACAAGGAGTGGGGTGAAGCAGGTCAGGGCCGTCGATAACACCCTCGACACGGGTCGCCGATACAGCGATTCAGCTCGGTGGAGTTGCTGACTTCACCACTGCACAGAGGTCTCGATGGGCTGAACGACGGGGAACTTCACCCCGGTGAGGTCTTCGGAGACGGCCCACAGCCGCTGCTGGACGGCTATCTCGTGCGACTCCGGGCTGGAGGTGACCAGCCGGGGGTGGCCCATGATCTGGTTGCGTCCGCTGGGACCGTAGTACTGGCCGCCGAGCGCGGCGGGGTCGGTGGCGGCGCGCAGGGTCGGCAGCGCGCCCATCGCCGGCGTCTGGGTGATCAGCGGCGCGAGCCAGGTGAGCGGAAGCCGGAGAGCAGCGGGGGTGTTGCGGGCGAGTTCGGTGCTGGACATGCCGGGGTGCGCGGCCACCGCGACGGTGGTGCCGTGTGTGGCGAGCCGGCGCTGCAACTCGTACGTGAACATCAGGTTGGCCAGCTTGGACTGACCGTAGGCGGCGACCCGGCTGTACGACCGCTCCCACTGCGGGTCGTCGAAGTGGATCGCGGCCCGGATGCGGTGGCCGGTGCTGCTGACCGTCACCACGCGCGAGCCGGGCACCGGCAGCATCAGGTCCAGCAGCAGCCCGGTGAGCGCGAAGTGGCCGAGGTGGTTGGTGCCGAACTGCATCTCGAAGCCGTCCCGGGTGGTCTGCTTCGGGGTGTACATCACGCCGGCGTTGTTGATCAGCAGGTCGATCCGGTCGAGCCGGGACCGCAGCGCCGCCGCCGCGGTCCGGACGGAGTCGAGCGAGGTCAGGTCCAGCGCCTGCACGGTCACGTCGCCGGTCATGCGGGCCGCGGCCTGCTCGCCCTTCTCAATGTTGCGCACGGCTAGCACCACGGACGCCCCGCGCTCGGCGAGTGCCTTGGCGGTCTCGTACCCCAGTCCGGTGTTGGCCCCGGTCACCACGGCCACCCGCCCGTCCTGGTCCGGGATGTTCGCCGTCGTCCACTTCTCGCCCATGTCAGGCTCCCAACAAGTAACGTACCGAAGGTATCTTGTGGTGATGACGTTAAAGTACTCTCGGTACGTTGTCAACGTACCGCCGGTACCTAAGTTAGGCTGGCGATCGTGAGTTTCCAGCGGGCGCGAACCGAAGAGCAGCGGGAGATCCGCCGGCGGGCGATCCTCGACATGGCCTCGGCGATGCTCGACGAGATGCCCGTGGCCGCGGTCACCCTGAACGAGCTCAGCCGCCGGGTGGGCCTGGCGAAGCCGAACGTGCTGCGCTACTTCGAGTCTCGCGAGGCGGTGCTGCTGGAACTGCTGGACCACTTCCTGCAGGAGTGGCTGGCGGAGCTGGCGGGCGAGTTGGCCGCCGGCATCGACGAGAATCTGCCCATGGCCGAGCGAGCGGCAGCGGTGGCCGAGATCCTCAGCCGCTCACTCTCCGGCCGCGTGGTGCTGTGCGGCCTCTTCGGCGCGCAGGGCAGCGTCCTGGAACACAACGTCTCCGTCGAGGTCGTGGCACGCTACAAGCGCGCCTCCCTGGGCCGCCTGGCAACCATGACCGCCCTGCTCCAGAAGTGCCTGCCGGAGCTGGGCGAGAACGCGACACAGTTCAGCCTGCAAACCCTGGTCATGGCCGGCGCGCTGTCGGCGTACAGCACGCCCCCGCCCGGCCTGCAGGCGGCCTACCAGGCCGAGCCCGACCTGGCCCGCTTCCACCTGGAGCTGAAGGACTCCTTGAAGCTGGCCGTGACCGCAACCCTCCTGGGCGTGCTACCCCGCCGCTGACCTGCGTTGCACTGGAGACAGACCAGAATCTCTGTATTTCTCGCGCTCGGACGGCGGAGGCTGGGGCGATCCATTCATCGCTGGACACTTGAACGGCGGTTGAGTACTCTCCTGATAGTCAACTATGTGATCTGGAGGAAACATGCCGGAACATGATGACTTGTCGGCAGAGGCCGCCCTTCGTGAAGTGGACCGCGCGCAGGGCCCTGTACGAAAGTCCAGCCGGTGGGGCGGGTACTTCTTCCTGGGAATGGGGCTCGGATCCACCGGCATCTGGCTGGCCATGCTGCTCGGCCCCGCAGCAGTCACGAGATACGCCAATCTGGCGCTCGGCGTCCTTGTCGTGGCCGGGTTCCTCTACATCTCCCGGCAGCGGGTCTACAGCCGGGTGTTGTCCCGGCTCTCGTACCCCGTCACCTATGCGTTCGTGGGGACGACCGTGATCGGGGCGCTCTACAACATGTTCCTGCACCCGCAGGAGCCGGCCGGCCCGTGGTGGGTGGTGGCCGATGTCCTGGTCGCGCTGATCGCGAGCGCCCCCCTGCTGTACGGCGCGGTGCGCATGCTCCGTTCCGCGGAGGACCGGTGAGCCATCCACGGCACGCCCTCGACGAGATCATCCACGCTCCGGTGCGGCTGTCCATCATGGCCATGCTCGCGGCGGCGGAAACAGCGGAGTTCAGCTTCTTGAGGGACACGATCGAGGTCAGCGACTCGCTGCTGTCCAAGCACATCCAAACGCTGGAGAAGGCGGGCTATGTACAGGTGACGAAAGGCTTCGTCGGCAAACGCCCTCGAACCTGGCTGGCGCTGACCGACGAAGGGCGCGACGCCTTCCAGAGCTACACGTCCATCCTCCGGCAGATCACCGAAGGCACCCCTCGCGGCAACTGACCGATCATCAGTTATTGGCATATGGCCGAGCGGGCTTGTAAAAGGGGGCGGAGCCCCCTGGGAGGCGCCGCCCGAAGCCCGTGACGCGCAGCGCCCCCGACCGCGAAGGCCCTTCAGACGGTTTCGCGCCCGGCGCGCAGCAGCCCGTACGTGACCGCCTGCTCCAGCGCCTGCCACGAAGCGTCGATGATGTTCTCCGCGACCCCCACCGTGGCCCACTCGGCCGTTTCGTCGCTGGAGGTGATGAGGACCCGGGTGATGGCGTCCGTGCCGTGCGTGCCCTCAAGGATGCGCACCTTGTAGTCCACGAGCTCCAGCTTGGCCAGCTCGGGGTAGAGCTGCTCCAGACCCAGGCGAACGGCCTTGTCCAGGGCGTTCACGGGGCCGTTGCCCTCGCCGGTGGCCACGATGCGCTCGCCCTTGGCGTGCAGCTTGACCGTGGCCTCGCTGACCAGCTCGCCGCCCTTGGTGCGCTCGACGATGACCCGCCAGGACTCGACCTCGAAGTGCCGCTTGCGGGAGCCGTGCACGGTGTCGCGCAGCAGCAGCTCGAACGAGGCGTCGGCGGCCTCGAACGTGAAGCCCCGCGCCTCCATGTCCTTGACCCGCTCCACCAGCGTCTTGGTGTGCTCGGGGGTGAGCTCGTAGCCGAGCTCGCGGCCCTTGAGCTCGACCGAGGCGCGGCCGGCCATGTCGGAGACCAGCATGCGCATGTCGTTGCCGACGGCGGCCGGATCGATGTGCTGGTAGAGGTTGGGGTCGACCTTGATGGCGCTGGCGTGCAGGCCGGCCTTGTGGGCGAAGGCGGACGTGCCGACGTACGGGGCGTGTGAGTTGGGGGTGACGTTGGTGACCTCGGTGATCGCGTGGGCGATGCGGGTCATGTCGGCGAGCGCCTCCTGCGGCACGAGGTCGAAGCCGCGCTTGAGCTGGAGGTTGGCGACGACGGTGAAGAGGTTGGCGTTGCCCGAGCGCTCGCCGTAGCCGTTGGCGCAGCCCTGGACGTGCGTGGCGCCGGCCTTGACGGCGGCCAGCGTGTTGGCGACGGCGCAGCCGGTGTCGTCGTGGCAGTGGATGCCGACCCGGGCGCTGGTCGCCACGGCGTTGGCGACGATCTCGGCGAGCTCGTCGGGGAGCATGCCGCCGTTCGTGTCGCACAGGGCGATGACGTCGGCTCCGGCTTCGGCGGCGGTCCGCAGGACCTCCAGCGCGTACGCTGGATTGGACTTGTAGCCGTCGAAGAAGTGCTCGGCGTCGAGGAAGACTCGCTGCCCCTCCGCATGGAGGTGGGAGACCGTGTCGCGGATCATCGCGAGGTTCTCCTGGAGAGTCGTGCGGAGGGCCAGCTCCACGTGCCGGTCGTGACTCTTGGCGACAAGGGTCACGACCGGCGCGCCGGATTCGCGCAGTGCGGCTACCAAGGGGTCGTCGGCTGCCTTCGCACCGGCCCGGCGGGTCGCGCCGAACGCGGCGAGCTGCGCGTGCTTCAGATCCAGCTCTGTTCGAGCCAGCCTGAAGAACTCTGTGTCCTTGGGGTTGGCGCCCGGCCAGCCCCCTTCGATGAAGCCGACGCCCAGGCCGTCCAGGTGACGTGCGACAGCGATCTTGTCCGCGACGGTCAGGTTGAGGCCCTCCTGCTGAGCCCCGTCACGGAGCGTCGTGTCGTATACGTGGAAGCGGTCGTCGGCCATGACTCTCTTCTCTCTTGGAAAAGCACATCCTGCGGGAAAACAAAAAGACCCCTCACGGACGTGAGAGGTCTGCGCGCTGGCGGTGTCCCTTTGTCAGCCAGCGCGCCTGCTGATAATGAGCAGACCGTAGAACATGGTGCCGCCCAGTCTGCCACACGTATTCACCATTTGGCACACCGGTCTCATGGTCTGGACACGCCCGTCACACCCGTACGCCGTCGTCGCCGGTGATGGCGCGCTCCAGCGCCGCCGGATCGAACGCCTCCTGGCCCAGCATCCGCCCGTCGAGCACCACGGTCGGCGTGCCCTCCAGGCTCACCTTCGCCGTCTCCGCCAGATGCGCCTTCGCGTACGACTGCGACGTCACGCACTCGTCCACGGACGCCCCCGCCTTCCTGGCGGCCTTGACCAGCTCCTCGACGGTGAACCCGGACGCCACGCCATGCGGGGCGGGCTGGATGGCGTACAGCTCGTCCCTGAAGGCCTGCCAGCTCGTCTCGGGCACGCAGCGGGCGGCAGCGGCGGCGCGGATGGAGTTGGAGCGCATGGGCTCGTCCCGGAAGATCGTCACGGCGTGGTAGACGACCTTGACCTGGCCCGCCATGGCCAGCTTGCGGATCGTGGCGTCGACCTTGGCGTGCAGGTCCTTGCAGACGGGGCAGTCGAAATCCTCGTACAGGTCGAGGATGGGCGCGTCGCTCGCCTTGTCGGCCAGCACCATGGAGCCGTCGATCTGCCGCGTCAGCCGCACCCCGTCGGACGACTCGCTGGGCTCCGAGAACGCCAGCACCCCGAGAACGGCGATCGCCACGCACGCGACCACGACCGCCATCAACCGCTTCATCATCAGCCCACTCTCACGTCATTGATCGCGCAGACCTTACCCGAAGCCGAAACAATGGCCGCATGAAGGCATACCTGCTGGACCCCGCCGTGGCGCAGTACGCGCTCGAGCACTCCACCCCGCCGGACCCCCTGCTCCAGGCGCTGGCGAAGGAGACCTCCGAGGCCACGGGCGAGGCCGTGGCCATGCAGATCTCCCCTGACCAGGGCACCTTTCTGACCATGGTCACACAGCTTCTGGCGCCGGCCGTGGCGGTCGAGGTCGGAACGTTCACCGGCTATTCGTCGGTGTGCATCGCCCGCGGGTTGTCGGGCGGGCGGCTGCACTGCTTCGACGTGAGCGAGGAGTGGACGTCCATCGCGCGGCGCTACTGGGAGGCGGCCGGGGTCGCCGATCGGATCACGCTCACGCTCGGGCCGGCGCTGGAGACGCTCGCCGCGTTCGACCAGAGCATCGACCTGGCCTTCCTCGACGCCGACAAGGGCAACTACCCGGGCTACTACGAGCTGCTGATGGACCGCTTGCGGCCGGGCGGGCTGATCGTCGTGGACAACACCCTGCGCAGGGGCTGGGTGGCCGATCCGGCGCACGAGGAGGAGACGACCGTGCAGATCCGCGAGTTCAACGACCTGGTGATCGAGGATCCGCGGGTGAACGTGCTCTTGCTCCCCGTCGCCGACGGGATGACGCTGATCACGAAGAAGTAGCGCCAGGCCGCCTCCTGCGCCGAACGGCCCTGCCGCGGCTGAAGGCCCCGCACCGGCCCGCGCGGCGGCTGACGAGAGGCGCCGTCCCTCTCGTCAGCCCGCCGCCTCGGACCGTCAGTCCAGCCCGCGGCGGACGAGCAGCGGCTGAATGCTCGCCTCGCGCCCGCGGAAGTTGCGGAACGCGGTCAGCGGGTCGAGGCTCCCGCCCCGGGAGAGCAGCTCGCGGCGGAAGTGGTCGCCGTTGGCCCTGGTGAGCCCGCCGTTCTCCTTGAACCACTCCACGCTCTCCGCGTCGAGCACCTCGCTCCAGATGTAGGAGTAGTAGCCGGCGCTGTAGCCGCCCGCGAAGATGTGCGCGAAGTAGTTGGTCCGGTACCGCGGACCGACCGTCGGCAGGGCGATCCCGGCGGCCTCCAGGGCGGCGACCTCGAACGCCTCGGCGTCGGCCACCGTCTCCCCGGCTGCCAGCTTGTGCCAGGCCCAGTCGAGCAGCGTCGCGCCCAGGTATTCGACGGTCTTGAAGCCCTGGTTGAACTTCTCCGCCGCGTTCAGCTTGCCCACCAGGTCGGCCGGCATCGGCTCGCCCGTCTCGTGGTGCTTGGCGTAGTTGGCCAGCACCTCGGGCCAGGTCACCCACATCTCGTTGACCTGCGACGGGTACTCGACGAAGTCGCGCGGCACGCTGGTGCCCGACACGCGCGGGTAGCGCACCTGCGAGAACAGGCCGTGCAGCGCGTGCCCGAACTCGTGGAAGGCCGTGTTGACCTCGTCGTAGGTGAGCAGCGTCGGCCCGGAGGAGGGCTTGGTGACGTTGAGGTTGTTCAGCACGACCGGCTTCAGCGCGAACAGCAGGGACTGGTCGACCAGATTGTTCATCCACGCGCCGCCGCGCTTGTTCTCCCGCGCGTACGGGTCGAGCACGAACAGCCCGAGGCGGCTCCCGTTCTCCTCGAACACCTCGAACACCGTCATGTCCGGGTGATATCCGCTCAGGTCGGACCGCTCGGTGAAGGTGACGCCGTACAGCTTGGCGGCGGCGAAGAAGACGCCGTCGCGATAGACCCGGTTGAGCTCGAAGTAGGGCCGCATCGCGGCGCCGTCGAAGTCGTAGCGCGCCTCGCGCACCTTCTCCGAGTAGAACGACCAGTCCCACGGCTCGATGTCGAACCCGGCCTGCTCGGCCAGCTCCCCGGCCTCCTTGCGGGCGTTGCGCACGGCGGGCCCGACGAGCTGCCCGAGCATCGCCTCGACCGCCTCGACGGACTTGGCCGTCTGGTCGGCCACGGAGTAGGCGGCGTGGCTGGGGAAGCCGAGCAGCGCCGCCCGCTCGGCCCGCAGCGCCGTCATCCTGGCCGCCAGCCCGAAGTTGCCCGGGGCGCGGCGGACGCTCAGCTCGTAGAGCCTGCGGCGCACGTCACGGTCGGTGAGCTGGGCGAGGGCGGGCTGGGCGGTGAAGTTCAGCAGCGGCAGGACGTACTTGTCGTCCTTGCGCAGCGACTCGATCTTGGCCTCGTCGAGGCCGTCGAGCTCCTTGGGGTCCGTCACCACCAGCGCCGACTCGGTCGACGCCTTCAGCAGGCTCTGCGCGAACTCGGTCGAGAGCTTCGACAACTCCTCGTTGAGCTCGCGCAGCCGGGCCTGCTCAGGCTCCGACAGGTCGGCCCCGGCCCTGATGAAGTCGTCGCGGTACTTCTCCAGCAGCCAGGACTCCTCCGGGTCGTCCGTGCTCACCTGCTTGATCCGGGCCCACAACGCCCGGTCGAGCCGGATCGCGTCGCTGTGCCTGGTCAGCTCGGGAGAGATCTGCTTCTCGATCTCCATGATGCCGTCGCTGGAGTTGGAGGCCGCGAGGCTGAAGAAGACGGTGGCCGTGCGGTCGAGGATCCGCCCCGAACGCTCGAGTGCCGCGATCGTGTTGTCGAAGGTCGGCGCGTCCGCGCTGCCGGCGATCGCGTCGACCTCGGCGAGCTGCACGGCCATGCCGCGCTGGAAGGCGGGCAGGAAGTGCTCTTCGCGGACATCCGCGAAGTGCGGCAGTTCGTAAGGCAGACTGCTGGGGGCGAAGAACGGATTCTCGACCAACGCTTTGGCTCCTCCACGTGGTGTTTTGTCCCCATCAGCTTGGCACGACCGGGCCCGTGCCGGGGGCGGGGGAGGGCGGGTCCGCCAATCGTTTTGGTCTTAGCCCCAGAGCTGGGCTATTCTTTCGGACGTCGCCAAACGCAGGTTCCTCGGGACTGCTGCGTAGCGGTGGGGTATGGTGTAATTGGCAGCACGACTGATTCTGGTTCAGTTAGTCTAGGTTCGAGTCCTGGTACCCCAGCAGTGAACGGATGTCTCCGCGAAGAGGCGTCCGTTTTTCATTTCGCGAGCCGATGCAGAATGTCAGTGATCTGCCGATACGCCGCCGGCGTCGGCGCGTGTGACGTCTCCACCGTGAAGACCTCGAATCTGTTGCCCGGCGTAGCCGCGTCCGCCTCCCTGATCATGCGATCCTGCAGCGCGAGCGGGATCACCCGGTCGCGCGCGTGCCTGATGTAGACCCGTGGCACCCGCCCCCACGACCCCTTCCGTCCCCGCGCGTCGGCGCTCGACACCTGGAGGCTCTCATCGGGCAGCAGCGTGTTCAGCATGGCGAGGAGCTCGCCGTCGCTGCCCTCCGCCATGAACGCCGTCTTGGCCGCCTCCAGGAAGTCGCGGTCATTGGTCCGCCAGTTGACGCGGATCGCGTTGAGCACGCGCGGGTCTCCGACGATGGCGCCCAGGACGCTGGTCGCCAGGCTCGTCTCGTTCTCTGGCGTCTCCAGATACGCGGCAGGCGAGCGCAGCTCGGTGCAGCAGTACGCCGCGTCGTAGACGAGCCGGTCGATCAGGTCCGGCACCGCGTCGGCCGCCTTCGTGATCGTCGCGCCGCCCAGGCTGCCGCCCACCAGGATCACCGGGCCGTGGCCGGAGGCGCGGCGCACCACGTTCACCGTGGCCTCGACATAGTCGTCCAGCGTCACGCCGGTCACGGGGGAGGGGAGCACGGCCAGCTTCGCCAGGTCCTGCGGCGCCTGGTAGGCGTGGTGAAACTGCTCCTCGGGGCCGTGCCCGGGCAGGCTCACCCCCACGGATCGGTGGCCGCGCAGCGTCAGCTCGGGATCGGCCGAGGCCACGCCGTTGGAGCCGGTCACGAAGACGTACGTGGTCACCTCCTTGGGTTTGCCGGGCTTGGCCGTGGCCACGGTGGCACCCGTGCCTGCTACGGCGGCGAACTGGAACATCTTCCTGCGGGTCGGATCGTTCATACGGCGATGTTCGCCGAGGCCGGGGCGGTCGCACATCGCCCGCGCGGCGCGACGTCCGATGGATGCCGGGCATCGCACGCGCGGCGTGCCGTCCGGGGGATGCCGGGCATCCACCGATCGGCCGATGTCGTGTCAGGCTTGACCTCATGAGCCGGCTCGACGGCCGCGAGCGCTGGGTCTTCCTGGGGCTCGCCTACGGACTGCTCGCGATCTCCACGACCGCGGCCGTCCTCGCGACCCCGCCCTCCGGAGCCGTCTTCCTGCCCGCGGCTTCGTCCCAGCCCGGCCTCTCGCCCGTGCCGTGGCCCCTTCCCTGGGCTTTCTCCTGGCCCGTGCTCGCCGTGTGCACCGCGTTGTGGCTGGCGCCGATCGCCTGGCTCCACCCCCGCCGCGACACCCGCCGCGTCCTCGTCATCGCCCACTACATCGTCCTGATCGCCCTCGCGGGCGCGCTGATCGTGCAGAGTGCGGCGTTCGTCCTGTTCGCCGCGATCGGCTACCCGCTCGCGATCGCCCTGCTCCCCGCCCGGCTGGTCATGTCAGGGGTGATGATCACCGCCGTGGTGACGGTGGCCGCCCAGGCGGGCCCCGGCGCCCGGTCCACCGTACTCACCGTGATCGCCGGCGTGGCCCTGCCGCTGGTCCTGGCCGGTTGGTACGTCTCCGCCGAGCACGACAAGCGCCGCCGCCTCGTCGATCGGCTGCGTGCCGCCATGGCCGAGAACGCCGACCTGCACGCCCGGCTCCTCGACCAGGCCAGGCACGCGGGCGTCCTCGGCGAGCGGCACCGCATGGCGGGCGAGATCCACGACACGGTCGCCCAGGATCTCGTCGCCCTGATCAGCCAGCTCGACGCCGCCCGCCGCGCCTCGCCGGTCGTCGGCGGCCGCCGTCACCTCGACCTGGCGGCCGAGCTCGCCCGCCGCAGCCTGGCCGAGGCTCGCAGGTCGGTGCGCGCGCTGGGTCCCGAGCCGCTGGAGGACGCCCGGCTGCCGGAGGCGATCAGCCGGATGGCCGGCTCGTGGTCGCGGACGTCGGGCGTGCACCTCACGCTGGAGATCACCGGCACCCCCGTCACCCTGGCGGCCGAGGTGGAGGCCACCCTGTTCCGCGTGGCCCAGGAGGCGCTGGCCAACGTCGCCAAGCACGCCAGGGCCACCAGGACGGGCCTGACCCTGTCGTACACCGGCGAAACCATTCTCCTGGACATTCGCGATGACGGCGCGGGCTTCTCCCCGCAGACGCCCACTGACGGCTTCGGCCTGGACGGGATGCGGCAGCGCGTCCGCGGCGCGGGCGGCACCCTCACGATCGAGTCCGCCCCCGGCCACGGCACCGCCGTCGCCGCCGCCCTCCCCGCCCTGCCCGGTCAATGAGAGCCTGATGGCAGGACGACACGATCACCTCGCGGAGGACCGATGCGGCTGAGGCTGCTGATAGCCGACGATCACCCCATCGTGCGCGACGGCCTGCGCGCGGCCCTCGGCGGCGAGCCGGACCTCGAAGTCGTCGGAGAGGCGGCCGACGGAGCGGAGGCGGTGCGCCTGGCCGCCGAGCTGCACCCCGACGTCATCCTCATGGACCTGCGCATGCCCGGCATGGACGGGCTCACCGCCATCCGCCGGCTCAGCGGCACCGGACCACGCGTGCTGGTGCTGACCACGTTCGACACCGACATCCTGCCCGCGCTGGAGGCCGGCGCCAGCGGCTACCTGCTGAAGGACGCTCCTCCCGAGGAGCTGGTGCGCGCCGTCCGGGCCACCCACGCGGGCGAGACCGTCCTCGCCCCCGCCGTCGCCGCCCGCCTGGCCGACTCCCTGCGCAGACCCGCCAGGGGACGGCTGAGCAAGCGCGAGTCGGAGGTGCTGCGCCTGGTGGCCGCAGGAGCGACGAACAAGGAGGCGGCGGCCACGCTCTTCATCAGCGAGGCCAGCATCAAGACACATCTCCTGCACATCTACGCCAAACTCGACGTCCGCGACCGCGCCGCCGCCGTAGGGGAGGCCTACCGCCGCGGCCTCCTCCACGACTGACAGCGTGGAAGCAGCGTGGAAGAGCTCGACGTGCCGGGGGCCGCGAGGCCCGGCGGACGCGCGGGTCCGGCGCCACAGGCCGGACCTGATGGGCTGATAAGCGGTTTGGTTGTGGTCTGCGGGGTGCGGTAGAGTTACCGACGTCGCCGGGGGAAACCCCGGCACAGCAGCTTGTGGACAGGGTCCCGTCGTCTAGTGGCCCAGGACGCCGCCCTCTCAAGGCGGTAGCGCCGGTTCGAATCCGGTCGGGACTACCACTGTCACAAGCTCACGAAGGTCCCGTCGTCTAGTGGCCCAGGACGCCGCCCTCTCAAGGCGGTAGCGCCGGTTCGAATCCGGTCGGGACTACACCTTCACCAAAGCTCCGGAGCCCAAAAGCCCGGAGCTTTCCGCATTCTGGCATCCCAAGCTCACGAGCCATGATGAGGCGGATCGAGCTCGCCGCCCTCCGCGAAGTTCCCGGCTGTCACGTCGCAGGCCCACGGTGCGCACGTAACGGCGCCCGGCCCCGTGAACCGGAGGAGCGTTCCCCTGGACAGAGCCCGGCCATGTGCGGCGGGCGGACTCTCCCGTGCGAAGCCGTAAAACACGAAATCACCTCCCCCACCGGGGCAAATTGGGCCGGTGGGGGGACGTCATCACGCGAAAAGCGAGTTACACCGAGCGGGCCTTGAACAGGGCGCGGCGGGCCGTCTTGGCGACCTGCTTGTCCGGGTGGACCTGCGAGATCAGGTCCAGCAGCTCCTCCACATGAGCGTGCGGGATCTTCCAGATCACTTCGAGCAGGCTGTTGACCATGTCCGGCCCGATGTCCCGCAGGCTGCCGACGAACTCCGACCGCCCCAGACCCGCGGAGATCGTCCACATGTCCAGGATCAGCCAGTGCGTGTCGTCCTGCGTGGGCTCGGGAGCACCCTCGATCTCCAGCTGACTCAGATGGGTGGCCGCGTAGGGCCGCAGGGAAGGCTGCTTGAGTGCCGCCTGCCAGGCCGGGATCGCGGCCTCGCCCAGCGTGCCGACCACGCTGGCCGCCTGCACCCTGATGAGCGCGTCGCTCTCGTCCTCGGCCGCCGCGTCCAGCAGCTCCTCGGCGGCCTTGCTGGGCTCCCGCAGCCGCATCCAGGCCGCGAACTCCGCGTCCGCCTCGTCCTCCGGCAGCTCGGCGCTGAGCGCCAGCAGCTCGTGGGCGCTCATCGACTCGATCGCCGGCCGGGCGTCCACCTCGATGTCGGCGTCGTCGACCAGGTGGACGACGCCCTCGGTGCCGAGCGCCGTGAGGCTGAGGACCTTGCCGTCGAGCTGGACCATGCCATAGCCGACCAGCCAGTCGATCGCGGGCGCCAGCGGGTCGCCCGCCGCCTCCCACGCGTCCGCGCCGAGCTCGTCGAGGTCGGCCGCGGCCTCGGACAGCTCCTGCGCCAGCTCGTCGACGTCGCGCGAGCCGCCGCCGAGCAGCAGCCTGACCAGGACGCCCCGCGTCAGGCCCGCCAGGGCCATCGTGAGGTCGTCGTCCTCCAGCTCGGGGTCGCCGTAGTCGACCGAGTGCAGCCCCAGCATCCACGCGTCGAGGACGTCCTCGTCGTCGTCGAACGGCCACTCCGCCGTGTCGTCCTGCACCGCCACCGTGCCGGCGTCACCGGGCTCCAGGAACTCCAGGTCGACGGCGAGGTTCCAGATGTTCCACAGGTAGGGGACGACCTCGGAGACCGGGCCGTCGGTCTCGGGCCTGGGCAGCCCGACGGCGACCAGCGCCTCCTCCACCTCGGCGTCGGTGAGCAGGGTGTCCTCGCCCACCCGGCGCCCGGAGCCCACCCACAGGGCCAGATCGCGGGCCTTGGCGACCAGCGGCACCTCGCGGGCCGCGGCGGCCAGCTCGGTGTCGGGTCGCAGCCTGATCGTGTCGAGCTCGGCCAGCTCGTCGGCGAACGGCTCGAAATCCCCCAGATCGCCGACCTCGTCGTCCTCCCCGTCCGCGCCCTCGGCGTCTTCGAGCAGCTCCTCCATGAGGTCGACGAACTCGTCCTCGACGTCGTCGAGCTCGGACTGCAGCTCGTCGAGGGAGTCGGAGCCCTCGGTCAGCTTGCCGGTCTGCGAGAGGAACGTCAGGTACGCGTCCACGGCCGGGAGCATTCCGTCGGCTGCCGCGTCGGGATCCTCGACGACCTTGGGCATGCGGTCGAGCAGGAGGTTGCGCAGGTCGGCACGCTTCCACGTGCCGAGGTCCTGCGAGAAGGCGAGACGGTGCCAAAGTGCGGCGGGGCCCACGAGCTCTGGGTCGCTGCCGGGCGCGTTCGCGCGCGCCCACAGGATGAACTCTTCGAGCAGGGGTCGCAGCTCAGTGGCGGCTACCTCGATGCGATCTGTCACGCACTCAGGCTAGTGCGCCCGCGAGGCAGTCGGCTCCCCAAATACCTCCTTTCGCCGATCATGACGTGCGAACGTGGCGGTTCCGACAGGGGAAGACGGCCTGCGGACGTGGCGCTTCCGCCAGGGTCACCTGGCGTGCCGGGTACCAGAGTCACGTCAGCGGCCGTCGATCCCGAAGCCCGGAAGATCACGGCGCGCGGGTCGGAGAAGTCAGGACGTGCGGCGCATGGCCTCGCTGATGCGTTCGGCCGCCGCCATCACCGGTACGGCGTGCAGCCGCCCGGGAGCCCGCGTGAGCCGCTCGATGGGGCCGGAGACGGACACGGCCGCGATCACCTTGCCACCGCTCCCCCTTATGGCGGACGACACGCTCGCCACGCCCTGCTCGCGCTCGCCGACGCTGTGCGCCCACCCACGACGCCGTACGGAGGCCAGCGTGGCGGCGGTGAACTTGGCGCCGCGCAGCCCCCGGTGCAACCGGTCGGGCTCCTCCCAGGCCAGCAGGATCTGCGCCGCCGAGCCGGCCGTCATGGGCAGTGCCGACCCCACGGGAACCGTGTCACGCAGGCCGCTCGACCGCTCCGCGGCGGCGACGCAGACCCGCTCGTCACCCTGGCGGCGGTAGAGTTGCGCGCTCTCCCCGGTCAGATCCCTGAGCTGAAGCAAGACGGGGGCGGCCACCGCCAGCAGCCGGTCCTCGCCGGCCGCCGTGGACAACTCGGAGAGCCGCGGGCCCAGCACGAACCGGCCCTGTGTGTCACGACTCACAATGCGGTGATGCTCAAGAGCGACGGCCAGCCGGTGTGCCGTAGGCCGGGCCAGGCCGGTGGCCTGGACGAGCTGTGCCAGGGAAGCGGGTCCCGCTTCGAGGGCATTGAGTACCAGAACCGCCTTGTCGAGTACTCCGACTCCGCTAGAGTTGTCCATACACCGATACTGCCGTCTCGACATATGAGAAGCAAGTCGGGGGCAATCTCAAGGAGGAGATCATGGGCCGCACACTGGCCGAGAAGGTCTGGGAGCAACACGTAGTCCGGCGTGCCGAGGGCGAGCCGGACCTCCTCTATATCGACCTGCACCTCATTCACGAGGTGACCAGCCCGCAGGCGTTCGACGGGCTCCGTCTCGCCGGCCGCAAGGTGCGCAGGCCCGATCTCACGATCGCCACCGAAGACCACAACGTGCCCACCGTGCTCGGCCCGATCTCCGACCCCGTGTCCAAGACCCAGGTCGAGACGCTGCGCAAGAACGCCGCCGAGTTCGGCATCAGGCTCCATCCGATGGGCGACGCCGGTCAGGGCGTGGTGCACATCATCGGCCCGCAGTTCGGCCTGACCCAGCCGGGCATGACGATCGTCTGCGGCGACTCCCACACCTCGACGCACGGCGCGTTCGGCGGCATCGCGTTCGGCATCGGCACCTCCGAGGTCGAGCACGTGCTCGCCACGCAGACGCTGCCCGCCTACCGGCCGAAGACGATGGCCATCGAGGTCTCGGGCGAGCTGCCCGCCGGCGTGACCGCCAAGGACCTGATCCTGGCCATCATCGCCCAGATCGGCACCGGCGGCGGCCAGGGCTACATCGTCGAATACCGCGGCGAGGCCGTGCGCAAGCTCTCCATGGAGGGCCGCATGACCGTGTGCAACATGTCCATCGAGGCGGGCGCCCGCGCCGGCCTGATCGCGCCGGACGAGACCACGTTCGACTACCTCAAGGGCCGTCCGCACGCCCCCGAGGGCGAAGCCTGGGACCAGGCCGTCGCCTACTGGCAGTCGCTGCGCACCGACGACGACGCCGTGTTCGACAGTGTCGTGGAGATCGACGCCACGACGCTGACCCCCTACGTCACGTGGGGCACCAACCCGGGCCAGGGCCTGCCGCTGGGCGACGCGGTCCCGTCACCCGAGTCGTTCGCCGACCCGGTGGCGCGCTCGGCCGCCGAGCGGGCGCTTGAGTACATGGGCCTGACCGCCGGCACGCCGCTGCGCGAGATCGAGGTCGACACGGTGTTCGTCGGCTCGTGCACCAACGGCCGCATCGAGGACCTGCGCTCGGCCGCCGAGGTCCTGCGCGGCCGTCAGGTGAAGACCCGCACGCTGATCGTGCCCGGCTCGATGCTGGTCAAGCTGCAGGCCGAGCAGGAGGGCCTGCACGAGGTGTTCAAGGCCGCGGGCGCCGAGTGGCGCGAGGCCGGCTGCTCGATGTGCCTGGGCATGAACCCCGACATCCTCCAGCCGGGCGAGCGCAGCGCCTCCACCTCCAACCGCAACTTCGAGGGCCGCCAGGGCAAGGGTGGCCGCACCCACCTGGTCTCGCCGCAGGTCGCCGCCGCGACCGCCGTCACCGGCCGCCTGACCGCCCCCGCCGACCTGTAAAGGAGACCCCGACCGATGGACGCCTTCACCACCCACACCGGTACGGCGGTGCCGCTGCGCCGCAGCAACGTCGACACCGACCAGATCATCCCGGCCGTCTGGCTCAAGCAGGTCAGCAGGACCGGTTTCGAGAGGGGCCTGTTCGCCGCCTGGCGCGAGGACCCGACGTTCGTCCTGAACGACCCCTCCTACGAGGGCGCCTCGGTCCTCGTCTCCGGCCCCGACTTCGGCACCGGCTCCTCGCGCGAGCACGCCGTCTGGGCGCTGCAGCAGTACGGGTTCCGCGCCGTGATCGCCGCCCGCTTCGGCGACATCTTCCGCAACAACTCCACCAAGATGGGCCTGCTGCCGGTCATCCTGCCCGCCGACAAGGTGGAGGCCCTGCAGACGGCCGTCGAGGCGGAGCCCACGCTGGAGGTCACCGTCGACCTGGTCGAACGCCAGGTGCGCTGGGCCGGCGAGGTCGTCCCGTTCGAGATCGACGACTACACCCGCTGGCGGCTGCTGGAGGGCCTCGACGACATCGGGCTGACCCTGCGTCACGCCGAGGATGTGACGGCGTACGAGAATGGTCGGCAGCCATGGCTGCCGACGACCGTCTAGAAGACGACGCACTGGCGCGGCGGTTGCGGGAAGCGCACCGCCGCGTCCGCGTGCTGCCCGCCGCCGAGAAGGAGCGGGCCGCGCGCCGATATCTCACGATCTGTGACCTTGCGAAGCGGGATCCGGAAAGGGCGGCGGCCCGCCTCGACGCGTTTCTGGCCGCTCTCGACGGGGCCTCCGACACGCCACGCAATGAGGAAAACACGCTAGGTGATTGAGTTCCCCCGCAATCCCGCCTACTTTCGAGCGCGTAAGGGGTTTCTACGTCGAACTCGTGAGCTGGAACCCCGAGCCGTCACTGGGGGAGCAGAACTTTCATGAACAAGCGAGAACTCGTCGAGGCCATCGCGGATCGGGTCGGCGACAGGAAAGCCGCCACCGAGGCCGTCAACGCGGTCCTCGACGCCATCCAGAAGGCCGTGTCCAACGGCGACAAGGTTTCGATCACGGGCTTCGGCGCGTTCGAGATGGTGCACAAGCCTGCCCGCACCGCCAGGAATCCATCCACCGGCGCGGAAATCAAGGTCTCGGAGAGCTGGGCGCCCAAGTTCCGCCCCGGCTCGGATTTCAAAGAGCTGGTCAACGACGGCGGCAAGAAAATCGGTAAGAAGAAGTAACCCTGTCACACCGTCACGCCCGGGCCGCGAGGCCCGGGCGTGACGCATTCAGCGGCGCCTTCCGCCCTACGCGTCGGGGACCGGGAAAGTCGACAGCGTGATGAACGTGATCTCCCCGCCGGACATCGCCAGGTTGACCCGCTGGCCGGAGCGCAGCAGCCGCAGCGGCCCCGCGTCGAAGGCGGGCGTGCCGAACTCCAGCACGGTCCCGTCGTCGAGGAAGACCGTGCCCGCGCGAGTGGTCTCGTCGAAGCTGCGTACCGTGGCTTGCACGCAGACCAGCGTAAGGCCCGGCCCGCCCCGTTGCGAGGGCGCCGGGCGGGGACCTCGCCTCATGATCTGATCAGGCCGGCGGCCACAACTCCTCGACGACCGCCGCCGTGTGCGCGCCCAGGCCCAGCGCGATGGCGGCCCGCAGGTCGTCGGGTGTGTCCACGTCCCGCCTGACCGAGTCGATCCCCGGCACGCACACCTCCTTGGCCCCGCCCGCCAGGTGCTTGGCCCGCGACTCCCCGCCGAAATGCGGGGTGAACGGCCTCCCGGGGCGCACCCCGTAGAAGGTCGTCCCGACGTCCAGCGCGTCCGGCACGAACGACTGGTCGAACTCGGCCGCCGCCCCCAGCGCCACCCCCAGCTCGGCGGGCCGCAGCGCGGGCAGGTCGGCCTGCAGGGCGCCCACGCCGTCGCCGGGCGCCAGGCGTACGGCATGGGCGGCCCCGGTGCGCAGCGCGGTGTTCAGCCCGCGGTCCGGATCGTGCACCACGTCGGCGCCCAGCGCGGCCAGCGGCCCCGCGGCGGCGGGGTCGGCGGTGACCACGATCACCCGGGCGACCAGCGGACACGACAGCGCCGCCGCCACGGTGTCGCTGGCGACGGCGACGGCGAACCTGGTGCGGCGCGTCCCTGTCGCGGCGGCCAGCCGCGTCTTCGCCGCGACCAGCGTCTTCACCGGAATGACCAGGGACCAGCGGATGCTCATAGGCTTAAGCATCGCGCCTCGACATCCCGGGCGGCCAACCGGGAGACTTGGTGCATACCGTAGGTGTTGGAGGAGACCATGAGCCGCCCCACGCGACCATCGCGTTTTTGGGAATCACTGGCAGTGGCGATCGTGAAACCGCTGTCCACGCTCCTGGTCAAGAGGGACTGGCGCCGGGGGGAGCGCATTCCCCGCTCCGGCGGAGTGATCATCGCGGCCAACCATCTCTCCTGGGTGGATCCGGTCCTGCTTTCGCACTATTTGTTCAACAACGGCCGCTGGCCGGTGATTCTCGCGAAGTCCGCCCTGTTCAGGGTGCCGCTCCTGGGCCGGGCCGTCACCGGCCTGCTGGCCATCCCGGTCGATCGCGGCAGCAAGGAGGCCGCCAGGTCGCTGAGCCTGTCGGCCCAGCGGCTGCACGACGGTTGCGCGATCCTGTTCTACCCCGAGGGCACCTGCACCCGCGATCCCGGCCTGTGGCCCATGGTGGGCAAGACCGGCGCGGCCCGGCTGGCGCTGGAGAGCGGCGCGCCGGTCATCCCGGTGGCCCACTGGGGGGCGCAGGAGCTGCTCCCGTACGGTGAGAAGAAGCCCAGGTTGTTCCCCCGCAAGACGTTCCACGTGACGGTGGGGCCGCCGGTGGACCTGTCGAAGTACGCCGGCCGGCCGCCGCACGCCGACGTCCTGCGCGAGGCGACGGCCGACATCATGGTGGCGATCACCGAGCAGCTCGCCGAGCTGCGCGGCGAGCAGGCGCCCGCGACTCCCTACGATCCCGCGGAACGGTGATGGCATGACGAAGGTGGCCGTGTTCGGCACAGGCTCGTGGGGCACCACGTTCGCCATGATCCTGGCCGAGGCCGGCAACCTGACCACGCTGTGGGGCCGCAGGCGGGAGGTCGTCGAGTCGATCGACCGCGACCACGCGAACCCCGACTATCTGCCGGGCGTGGTCCTCCCGGCCGCGCTGCGCGCCACCACCGATCCGGTGCGGGCGCTCGACGGTGCCGACTTCGTGGTGCTCGCCACGCCGTCCCAGGTCCTGCGGCCCAACCTGGCCGCCTGGCGCGAGCACATCCCGCCGCACGCGGTGCTGGTCAGCCTGATGAAGGGCATCGAGCTCGGCACCACCAAGCGGATGAGCGAGGTGATCCGCGAGGTGGCCGAGGTGCCGGAGGAGCGCGTCGCGGTCGTGTCGGGGCCCAACCTGGCCAGGGAGATCGCCGAGCGGCAGCCCGCCGCCACGGTCGTCGCCTGCACCGACGAGTCCGTCGCCGAACGCCTCCAGGCGGCCTGCCACCTGCCGCCCTGGTTCCGCCCCTACACCAACACCGACGTGGTCGGGGTCGAGCTCGGCGGCGCGGTGAAGAACGTGATCGCGCTGGCCGTGGGCGTCTCCGCGGGCATGGGCATGGGCGACAACGTCAGCGCCATGCTCATCACCAGGGGGCTCGCCGAGATCTCGCGCCTGGGCGCGGCGCTCGGCGCCGACCCCCACACGTTCGCGGGGCTCGCCGGGATGGGCGACCTGGTCGCGACCTGCACCTCGCCGCTGTCGCGCAACCGCACGTTCGGCGAGAACCTGGGCCGGGGCATGACGCTGGCCCAGGTCGTCGCCGCGACCAAGCAGACCGCCGAAGGCGTGAAGTCCTGCGAGTCGGTGCTGGCGCTGGCCAGGAAGCACGACGTCGAGATGCCGATCACCGAGGTCGTCGTCGGAGTCGTGCACGACGGCATGTCGCCGGCCGAGGCCGGGATGTTGCTGATGTCCCGCACGCCCAAACCGGAGCGTTACGGTCTGTGAGAAAGACCTGACTACGGCGTGCTTGGCTCGCTGTGATGGGGACACCCCGGTAGATTCGGACACCATGAGCAAGCCACGCGTCGCCGTCGTTTTCGGAGGCCGCAATTCCGAGCACGCCGTGTCCCTGATGGGCGCGGGGAGCGTTCTGGATGCGATCGACAGGAGCAAGTACGAGGTGATCCCCATCGGGATCGCCCAGGACGGCAGGTGGGTGCTGGCCAGTTCCGACCAGCGGTTCGCCATCGAGTCGGGTGAGCTGCCGGTGGTCGACACCAAGGGCGCGGCGCTGGCGCTGCCGTCCGGCGGCGGCACGCTGGTGGCCTACGACCCGGGCAGCATCCCCGTGGAGCTCGGCTCCGTGGACGTGGTCTTTCCGGTCATGCACGGGCCGTTCGCCGAGGACGGCACGATCCAGGGGCTGCTGGAGATGGCCGGGGTGCGTTATGTCGGCTCCGGCGTGCTGGCCAGCGCCGTGGGCATGGACAAGGCCCACATGAAGACCGTCTTGGCCGCCGCCGGGTTGCCGATCGGCCGCTACGTGGTCGTCCGCGACCGCGACTGGCGCCTCAGCCGCGAGCTCGTCATGAAGGAGGCCGAGGAGCTCGGCTATCCGGTGTTCGTCAAACCCGCCAGGGCGGGCTCCTCGCAGGGCATCTCCAAGGCCTCCGACCGGGCCGAGCTGGAGACGGCCGTGGAGTTCGCCAGGCAGCACGACCCCAAGGTGCTCATCGAGGCCGCGATCGTCGGCAGGGAGCTGGAGTGCGCGGTGCTGGAGTCGCTCGGCGACGAGCCCGCGGCCGCGTCGATGCCCGGCGAGGTCAAGGTCGAGGGCGGCCAGGAGTTCTTCGACTTCGAGGCCAAGTACTACCCCGACCAGATGTCGCTGACCGTGCCCGCCGACATCCCGAGGGAGACGGGCGAGGAGCTGCGGGCGATGGCCGTGCGCGCGTTCGAGGCGCTCGACTGCGAGGGGCTCTCGCGGGTCGACTTCTTCTACACGGCCGACGGCGGGCTGGTGCTCAACGAGATCAACACGATGCCGGGGTTCACGTCGTTGTCGGTGGCGCCGCAACTCTGGGCCGCCTCGGGCCTCGACTATCCGGCGCTGGTCGACCGGCTCGTCCAGCTCGCCCTGTCGCGGTCACCGGGCCTGCGTTGAGATCTCGCCGACCGGCTTCGACAGGTCCGCGAGCACCTCGCCGGCCACGTGCTCGCCGCCGATCGTGACCTCCACGTAGACGATGTCCGTCACCGCCGTGAACAACGCCGGCTTCTCGGGATCGGCGAACCAGCCCACCCCGCCGATCTCCTGGAGCTGGTCGGTGGGCGCCATTCTGACCGGCCGCGGCACGCCGCAGCGCAGCGCCATGACCCCGTCGCCCCACACGGCCACGTACGGCGACCGCGGCGTGGACGTGCCGCGCTCGTCGCCGTCGAGCGTCTGGGGCAGCAGGGTGGCCAGCTTGTCGCAGGCCGCCACCGCCTCGCCCTGGGGCGTGGGGGGATCGACCTGCAGAGTGCCACCGCAACCGGCGAGCGCAAGGAGAACGAGCAAGACGGCGGCGGCACGCATGCGACGACAACCTTCAGATGTGGACGATCGGACACGTAAGAGTACGTGTGATCCCTTCCACCGCCTGAATCTGCGCGACGACGAGCTTGCCCAGCTCATCGACGTTGCCGGCCTCCGCGCGCACGATCACGTCGTAGGGCCCCGTCACGTCCTCCGCCTGAGTGACCCCGGGAATCCCGGCAATCTCGCGGGCCACGGCAGCGGCCTTGCCGACCTCGGTCTGAATAAGGATGTAGGCCTGCACCATTACGTCCTCCCGGGCGATTCGATCACGCCGATGGGTAACCGTACCCTGTGTGCGTCAGGAGGTGCGTCATCACAGTCGGAGATCTCGGCGAATTCGGTGTGGTAAATCGTATTACCGGACGTCTGCCCCAAGGCGCCGCGGTGATACTCGGGCCGGGTGACGACGCGGCGATGATCAGCGCGCCCGACGGGCGCGTCGTCGTCTCGACGGACCTGCTGCTGGAGGGCCGGCACTTCCGCCGCGACTGGTCCAGCGGCTACGACGTGGGCCGCAAGGCCGCCGCCCAGAACCTCGCCGACATCGCCGCCATGGGCGCCGTGCCGACGTCCATCGTGGTCGGCCTCGGGATTCCCGCCGACCTGCCCGTGAGCTGGCTCGACGCGCTGACCGACGGGTTCGGGGACGAGTGCGCGGTGGTCGGCGCGAGCGTGGCCGGCGGTGACATCACCCGCTCCGGCCAGATCGTCATCGGGGTGACCGCCCTGGGCGACCTGGGCGGGCGGGCTCCCGTGACCCGCTCAGGGGCCAGGCCGGGGCAGGTGGTGGCGATGGCGGGCAGGCTGGGGTACGCCGCGGCCGGGTGGGCGCTCCTGGAGGCCGGCGCGGCCCTTGACTCCGCCCTCCTCCAGGAGGCCGTGGCCGGGCACCGGCGGCCCTGTCCTCCGTACCCGATGGGGCCGCGGGCGGCCGAGCTGGGCGCCAAGGCCATGCTGGACGTCAGCGACGGGCTGCTGCAGGACCTGGGCCACATCGCCAAGGCCAGCGGGGTGGGGATCGAGCTCGATCCCCGGGCTTTCGCCGTGGGCGAGCCCGTGGCAGCGGCGGCCAAGGAGCTGGGGGTCGATCCGCTGGAGTGGGTGCTCACCGGTGGCGACGATCACGCGCTCGCGGCGGCGTTCCCCGCGGAGGTGCACCTTCCGGCGCCGTGGCAGGTCGTGGGCCGGGTGGTCGAGGGCGCGGGCGTGCTGGTGTACGGCCGGGAGATCGAGCGGGGCGGCTGGGATCACTTTCGGTGATTATCTGTCCCGATTTAAGTGATATTTTCCCGTTTTGGGGTACGACTAGCGGGATTATTGTGACAGCGGCGTAGTAAAGGTGTTATGAAGATTGGCGGCCATGTAACCGGCAGGAAGGGCAGCCATGGGCCGCCACGGACCAGGTGGATCCGACGATGGCGAAGAACGGGAGGACAGCGCATTCTGGGGTCCCGATGAGCAGGGCGAGCCGCAAGGCTGGCCTTCGCTGCCGGACCAGCCTGAGGTGACGGGGCAGTGGGCCCCGATGCCACGGCGACAGGACGGGCCGCCGCCGCGCGTACCGCAGCCTGAGCCGTTCGAGACCACCGGGGCTTTCGCGCTGCCCAACGACCCTGGCAACGGTTACCCTCCGGCCAACGACCCCGCGGGCGCCTTCTTGCCTCCGGACCCCATGGGGGGCCAGGCAGGACCGTTCGAGACGACGGGCGCCTTCGTCCGGCCGTCGGAGTGGGGTCCGCCCGCGGACGGCCCCTTCGGCTCTGAGCGCACGGGCTTCTTCGGTGGCCCTGACGGCGCGCCGGGCCCCGGTCAGCCGCCAGGTCCTTTCAGCGGGCCATCAGGTCCTTTCGCCGCGCAGCCGGGCCCCTTCGACGGACAGCAGCCCCCTCACAGCGGGCAGCCGGGCCCGTTCGACGGCAGGCAGCCCCCTCACGCCGCGCAGCCGGGTCCGTTCGACGGACAGCAGCCCCTTCATGGCGGGCAGCCGGGTCCCTTCGACGGTCCGGGCAGCGGCTTCTTCGACGGCCCGGGCAGCGGCCCCTTCGACAGGCCGGTCGACCAGCCTTTCGGCGGGCCCGCTGACGGGACCGCCAGATTCGACTTCCCCCAAGGTCCCCAGGGGCCGCCAGAGCCCGGCGACGTCAAGGTCGCCGGCGAGCCGACCGTCATCGAGGCCCCGGCATGGGCGAACGCGGATACCGGCTTCCTGCGCTCGGGCTGGTCCGACTCCGGCTCCGGCTCTGACACCGGCTCCGGCTTCAGTTTCGACGAGCCGGACGAGCCCCGTGGCCGCCGCGGTCGCCGTAAGGGCGGACGGCGCGACGACGTGCTCGCGGCCCCTCCGGGAGCCGGCAAGGGCAAGGTCGCGCTGCTCTCGGTGGCCGCCGTGGCGGTCGTGCTGGGCGGCACGGTGGCGGGCGTCAAGTTCATGAGCGCCCCCACCGACCCCGGCCAGTGCGTCGGTACGACCTGCGCCGCCATAGAGGCCAGCACCAACCGGCCGGGCCCAGAGGTCTCCGACCCGGCCACGGAGGAGACGGAGCCGCAGGAGGGCACGCCGGACGGGGAGGCGGAGGAGACCACGCCATCCGGGACCCCGAAGCCGACGGCCTCGTACGGCGCCCGCACACCCCGCCGCACCGCGCAGCCGACGCCGACCCCCACCAAGACCAAGGTGAAGACCTCGGCGAAGCCGACGAAGACGCAGGCTCCGCCGGTCGAGGAGAGCGCGTCGGAGACGCCCAGCGAAGAGGCGTCGACGGTGGACGACGACGACACGGGCGTCGCGCCGACGGTCATCCCCGAGCCCACGAGCACGGCGACCATCGAGCCCGGCCCCAACGGCCAGGGCGGCTCGGTGAACGTCCAGCAGAAGATCACCCAGCGCGTCGCCACCTACAAGGCGAACCTGCAGGTCTCGAACACCTCCGGGCAGACGCTGCAGAGCACCACGTTCTCCGTCCCCGTCCAGGGCCGGGTCATGAGCGTGTCCGGCGCCGAATGGACGCAGGACGGCGACCTGCTGATCCTGGACCTGCCGCCGCTGGCGTCGGGCGACGCGATCGACGTCTCGTTCACCGCCACGGGCCGGGGCTCGAAGGCGGGGACCTGCGGGATGGTCAGCGGGGAGTGCGCCGTCACCTGAGTGGTTGGATGGGGACATGACGGTTTCGACCCCTCCACGCGTGCTGACCGTCGCCGGCTCCGACTCCGGCGGCGGCGCGGGCATCCAGGCTGACCTGAAGACCATGATGGCCATGGGCGTCCACGGCATGAGCGTCATCGCCGCGGTGACCGCCCAGAACTCCCTGGGCGTCCAGGGCTATTGGGAGCTGCCGCCCGAGGCCGTGCGGGCGCAGCTCGACTCCGTGCTCGGCGACATCGGCGCGCAGGCGGTCAAGACCGGCATGCTCGCCTCGTCGGTGCTGGTGGAGACGGTGGCGGAGGTGCTCGCGTCGTACGCAGCCCCAGTGGTGGTGGATCCCGTCGGGGTGTCCAAGCACGGCGACTCGCTGCTCGCGGCCGAGGCCGTGGAGACGCTGCGGACGCGGCTGCTGCCGCTGGCCACCGTGGTGACGCCGAACCTGTGGGAGGTCGAGCAGCTCACCTCGGTCAAGGTGGAGGACGAGGACGGCCTGCGCGAGGCGGCGGAGGCCGTGCTCGCGCTCGGGCCCGCCTGGGCGCTGATCAAGGGCGGCCATCTGCCCGGCGCTCCGGTCGACCTGCTCACCGACGGCACGAACGAATACCGCTTCACCGCCGACCGCCTCGACAACCGGCACACCCACGGCACGGGCTGCACGCTCGCCTCGGCCATCGCCTCCCGCCTCGCGCAGGGTGACGAGGTGCCGGAGGCGGTGGGGAAGGCGAAGGAGTACGTGACGGGCGCGATCGCCCGGGGCTTCCCCCTGGGTGGCGGCATCGGCCCGGTCGACCACGCCTGGCGCTGGCGCTGATCCAGCGCCGGTACGCCGCCGGTGGTGGAAACGACGAAAGCCCGCCGCCTCTGGAGCCAGAGGTGGCGGGCTTTCGTGTAAGTCGAAACTAGCGGGTGACTTTGCCCGCCTTGATGCACGAGGTGCACACGTTCAGTTTCTTCGGCGTGCCGCCGATGACCGCGCGAACCGTCTGGATGTTGGGGTTCCAACGACGGCGGGTGCGGCGGTGAGAGTGGGACACGTTGTTGCCGAAGGTCGGCCCCTTGCGGCAGACATCGCAGACGGAAGCCACGGTATCGCTCCTTAAAACAGTCGATATAGCCCTGTCCGCTGATGCTTTCCGGGCGAAGGGCATGCCGGAACAACCGGCCAGCCACAAGACAATATCCGATCCACCCCGGTCGGCGCGAACCAGAACGCTGGACGAGCCCATGGGCGGCGATATTCTCCAGAACAACGTTAGCGCATGCGGGGAGTTCGGAGTCGCGCAGATGAAGATCCTCGACCCCCCGGCGGTGCGCCGCTGGGCCCGCCTGGCCGCGGATGCCCTGGGCAGGGCCAGGACGGAGATCGACGCGCTCAACGTCTTTCCCGTCGCCGACGGCGACACCGGCACCAATCTGCATCTGACCATGCTCTCCGCGGCCGAGGCCGTCGAGTCGCTGCCCGACGACGTGGACGCCGCCGTGGTGTGGCAGACCCTGTCCTACGGCGCCATGGTCGGGGCCCGCGGCAACTCCGGGGTGATCGTCAGCCAGGCGCTGCGCGGGCTCGCCGAGGTGCTGAAGGACGGCCACGACCTGCGGGCCGGGCTGCTCAGGGCCGCCGTGCTGGCCAGGGAGGCCGTGGCCAGGCCGGTGGAGGGCACGGTGCTGAGCGTGCTGGAGTCGGCGGCGCGGGCCGTACAGGGGATGGACGGGGGCCTGCACGAGGTGGCGCGGCGGGCGGCGG
Source organism: Nonomuraea sp. NPDC002799 (assembly GCF_053592075.1). Lineage (NCBI taxonomy): Bacteria > Bacillati > Actinomycetota > Actinomycetes > Streptosporangiales > Streptosporangiaceae > Nonomuraea > Nonomuraea sp. NPDC002799. The sequence goes on along the minus strand of NZ_JBSFVA010000017.1, from coordinate 48,388 downwards.
GGGCGGCGCGGGCGGCGTTGCGGCGCACCCCTGACCAGCTTGAGGTGCTGGCCCGCAGCGGGGTCGTGGACGCGGGCGGCGCCGGCGCGGCGATCATGCTGGAGACCCTGGCCGCCGTGATCACCGGCTCCCGCACCGATCGTTACGAGGTGCCCGCGCCGACCGCGCGGGTGTCGCCGATGACGGAGGTGGGGGCCGGCTACGAGGTGATGTACCTGCTGGACGCCGACGACCGCGCGGTGGCCGGGCTGCGCGCGGAGCTCGACGCCATGGGCGACTCGCTGGTGGTGGTCGGCGGCGAGGGACTGTGGAACGTGCACGTCCACGTGCCCGAGGCCGGCCCCGCCGTGGAGGCCGGGCTGCGGTCGGGGCGGCCGCACCGGATCAGGATCACGTACCTGGCCGAGCGTACCCATCGCGGCAGCGCGGCCAGGGGAGTGGTGGCGGTCGCCGCGGGAGACGGTATCGCGGCGCTGTTCGAGGAGAGCGGCGCGGTCGTGGTGCGGCGCGAGCCCGGCTCCCGGCCGGCGCTGGCCGCCATGCTGGCGGCGATCAGGGAGGCGGGCGGCGAGGTCGCCGTCCTGCCGAACGACGAGGGCGTACGCGCCGTCGCCGCCGCCGCGGCCGAGATCGCCCGCGAGGACGGTGTCGCGGTCAGCGTGCTGCCCACGAAGGCGACCGTGCAGGGGCTGGCCGCGCTGGCCGTGCACGATCCGCTGCGCCGCTTCGACGACGACGTGGTGGCGATGACCGACGCGGCCGGTCACACGCGGTACGGACATCTGGCGGTCGCGGACAAGGACGCGTTCACCAGCGCGGGGTTGTGCCGTCCCGGGGACGTGCTCGGGATGATCGACGGGGACGTGGCGGTGATCGGCGGCTCGCTCGACAGCGTGGCGACCATGGTCGTGGACCGGATGGTGGCGGGCGGCGGCGAGCTGGTGACCCTGGTCACGGGGTCGGCGGCGCCGACCGGCCTCGCGGCCCGCGTCGAGGAGCATCTCGGGCGGGCACGCCCGGACGTGGACCTGGTCGTGTACGACGGCGAGCAGGGCGGCTACCCCCTGCTGATCGGGGTGGAATGAGGCCCGCCGGGCGGCGTCGCGGACATCCTGTCGGCCGCAGGCGGTAGAACTTAGTGCCGTGAGCCGTTTCGACGAGCCTCTGACGAAGGCCCTCGACCCGAAGACCGCCAAGTTGCTGCACAGTGTGCTCGACCTGGAGACGGTCGGTGACCTGCTGCGCCACTATCCACGGCGCTACGCCGAGCGGGGCGAGCTGACCTCGCTGGACGCGCTGGAGGTCGACGAGCACGCCACCGTGGTGGGCGAGGTGACCAGGCTCATGCGCAAACCCATGCGCAACCGGGGCGGCACCTGGCTGGAGGTCGAGGTCGTCGACGGTGACGGCAACCGCCTCTACCTGGCCTTCTTCGGCAAGGGCTCGCACGTGGCCGAGTCGCGGCTCGAGGCGGGCAGGCGCGGGATGTTCGCCGGCAAGGTGGGGCTGTTCGGCGCGCGAGGCAAGCCGCGGTGGCAGCTCTCGCATCCGGAGTTCGAGCTGTTCGAGGAGGGCGAGGCGAGCGCTCAGGAGTTCGCCGCCGCGCCGGTGCCGATCTATCCGGCGGGCAAGGACCTGACGCCGTGGGCGATCCGGCGGGCGATCGGCGTCGTGCTCGACACGCTCGGCCCGCTCGACGATCCGCTGCCCGCCGCTCTGCGGGCCCGCCACGGGCTCCAGGACCTGGGCGACGCGCTGGTCGCCATCCACCGGCCGAAGGACTTCGCCGAGATGGGGCGGGCGCGCAACCGGCTGAAGTTCGACGAGGCGTTCGTGCTGCAGGCCGTGCTGCTCCAGCGCCGCCAGGCCGCCACCGCCTGGCCCGCCAAGGCCCGGCCCAGGAGCTCCGACGGTCTGCTCGCCGACTTCGACACGCGGTTGCCGTTCTCGCTGACGGAGGGGCAGGCGCAGGTCGGCGAGGAGATCGCCGGCGATCTGGCGCGCGAGCACCCGATGCACCGGCTGCTGCAGGGCGAGGTCGGCGCGGGCAAGACGGTGGTGGCGCTGCGGGCGATGTTGCAGGTGGTCGACGCGGGCGGGCAGGCGGCGCTGCTGGCGCCCACGGAGGTGCTCGCCCAGCAGCACCACCGCTCGATCACGAGCATGCTCGGCGACCTGGCGCAGGGCGGCATGTTCGGCGGGACGGCCGTCACGCTGCTGACCGGCTCCATGGGCGCCGCGGCCCGCCGCTCCGCGCTGCTCGACGCCGCCTCCGGCACGGCCGGGATCGCCGTCGGCACGCACGCGCTGCTCCAGGAGCACGTGCAGTTCGCCGACCTGGGGCTGGTCGTGGTGGACGAGCAGCATCGCTTCGGGGTGGAGCAGCGCGACGCGCTGCGCGAGAAGGCGGGCGACGCGCGCCCGCACGTCCTGGTCATGACGGCGACCCCGATCCCGCGCACGGTGGCCATGACGGTCTTCGGCGACCTGGAGGTCTCGACCCTCTCCCAGCTCCCGTCGGGCCGCGCCCCCATCACCACCCACGTCGTCCCGGCCGCCGAGAAGCCCCACTACCTCGAACGCACCTGGCAGCGGGTGCGGGAGGAGGTCGCACTCGGGCGTCAGGCCTACATCGTGTGCCCGCGCATCGGCGACCTGGAGGGCGACGAGGGCGACCTGGCCGCCGCCACGACCGACGACGAGCGCCGGCCGCCGCTCGCGGTCCTGGAGGTGGCCGAGCTCCTGACCGAGGGCCCCTTCGCCGACCTGCGCGTGGCCACGCTGCACGGCAAGCTGCCGCCGGAGGAGAAGGACGCGATCATGCGCGCCTTCACCCGCGGCGAGATCGACGTCATGGTGGCGACCACGGTCATCGAGGTGGGCGTCGACGTGCCCAACGCCTCCGTCATGATCATCATGGACGCCGACCGCTTCGGCGTCTCCCAGCTCCACCAGCTCCGCGGCCGGGTCGGCCGCGGCGGCCTGCCCGGCCTCTGCCTCCTGGTCTCGGACTTCCCCGAGGGCACGCCCGCCAGATCGCGCCTCGACGCCGTGGCCGCCACCCTGGACGGCTTCGAGCTCTCCCGCGTCGACCTGGAGCAACGCCGCGAGGGCGACGTCCTGGGAGCGGCCCAGTCGGGCAAACGTTCCTCGCTCAAGCTGCTGCAGTTGCTCCGCGACGAGGACGTCATCGTCACGGCCCGCCAGGAAGCCGGCGCCCTCCTGGCGGAGGATCCGGACCTGACGGCTCATGAGGGCCTGAGAGCGGAGATAGACCGCCTCCTGGAGGACGAGCGAGCGGACTACCTGGAAAAGACCTGACACACCCCCTCAGGCCCCGCAGAGGCATACATCTCAGACCGCACACCATGAGACCGCATGCTGTGCGCACAAAACGGGGTGCCCAACAGCACACCGGCAGCAACCCGGGCGCGTACCGGTGGCGGACGCAGAAGTGCCCGGCAGCAACCGGGCGTACCGGCGGCGGGCGCGCAGGCGTGCCCCCAGCGCACGAAAGCGGGTGCGACGGGTTGGGATGCGCGAGAAACAGGATGCCCAGCCGCGGGGACGGCCTCCCCCCGAATGCCGTCCCCGGCTGGGCCCACCCTCGGGTCAGGTGCCGAGGGAACCGGCGTGCGGAAGGGCTCACGATCACGCCGGTCGGCCTCCATGTGGGTCACCTTGAAGGCCGCAGACTCATCATGCGGGCCGACCGGCCCCGATGCCAATCACCCTTGCGCAGTTGAGGCAGACACTTGTGCACTCTTGACCTGCATGAACATGCGGAAGAATGGACAACATGACTCGGATCATCGCGGGCAGCGCAGGTGGCAGGCGGTTGGCAGTGCCGCCGGGGCGCGGAACGAGACCGACCAGCGACAGGGCTCGAGAAGGGATCTTCTTGACGCTCGACTCACTGTACGGACTCCACGGCGCCCGCTTCCTCGACCTCTACGCCGGTTCGGGGGCGATCGGCCTGGAGGCGCTGTCCAGGGGGGCCGCCGAGGCCGCGCTCGTCGAGTCCGACCCCAAGGCGGTCCGGACGATCAAGGCCAACGTCCAGGCCCTCGCCCTGGAGGGCGCCCGCGTGGTGGCGGACAAGGTCGGCCGCGTGCTCGCGGTGGCGCCTGAGGAGCCGTACGACATCGTCTTCGCCGATCCGCCCTACGCCGTGTCCGACAGCGAGGTCCTGGGGACCTTGGAGCTCCTGCGCGACAACGGCTGGCTGGTCGATGGAGGGGTGGTGGCGTTCGAACGGGAGACCAGGGGAAACGCCCTGAGGTGGCCCGAAGGGTACGTTGAGGAGAGGGTCCGTAGATATGGCGAAGCGTCCGTTTGGTACGGTCGCGCCGCTGGGAACCCGTAGACCTGGGAGGCGTCTTGCGCCGCGTAGTCTGCCCGGGGTCGTTCGACCCCATCACCAACGGCCACCTCGACATCATCGGCCGGGCCGCCAGGCTGTATGACGAAGTGGTCGTGGCGGTCCTCATCAACGTCGAGAAAAGCAGCCTGTTCACGGTCGACGAGCGGATCGACACCCTGGGGACCGTGACCAAGGAATATCCGAATGTCACCGTCCGGAAGTTCCACGGGCTCCTCGTGGACTTCTGCCGGAAGAACGACATCCCCGCCATCGTCAAGGGCATCAGGGTGGTCAGCGACTTCGACTACGAGTTGCAGATGGCGCAGCTCAACTACCGCCTGTCGGGGGTCGAGACGCTGTTCATGCCGACGAACCCCGAATACTCCTTCCTCTCCTCCAGCCGGGTGAAAGAGATCGCCCGCTACGGTGGGGATGTGTCGGGGCTGGTGCCTGATCTGGTGCACGAGCTGCTCATCGAGCGGCTCAGGGGGTAGGCGCGACCTGCTATCCTTTCATTTCAGCCTTGTACGACGGCGATCTTTTTCGCCATGCCTAGCGAGAGCAGGATGACTCAGCACCTCGACCTCCGCTCCCCATGGGTGATCTCCACTCACGACCTGGGCAAGCGGCCGGGCACGATGAGGCAGATGACTCTGGCCCTCCCGGCACCGGCAAAGCTCGGCGTCGACATGATCGGTGTCCCCAAGGACGCCGAAGTCGGGCTGGCTCTCCGGTTCGAAGCAGTGATGGAAGGCGTGCTCGTCACCGGCACGGCGCAGGTCCCGCTCGCCGGGGAATGCGCGCGGTGCCTCGACCCCGTCGCCTCGGAAATCGAGGTCGACCTGCAGGAGCTCTTCTTCTACTCCGACGAGGACGCCTCGGAGGAGGACTCACTGCTCGATGGTGAGCTGCTCGACCTCGAGCCGACGTTCCGCGACGCGGTGGTGCTCGCACTGCCGTTGAGCCCCGTGTGCCGAGAGGACTGCAAGGGGCTCTGCGTAGAATGCGGGGTCAAGCTGGCCGAGGCCGGCGACGATCACCGGCACGAGAAGATCGACGCCCGCTGGGCGTCGTTGCAAGATCTGAATACCGACAAAGATAACGATCAGGAGAAGTGACGTGGCCGTCCCGAAGCGAAAGATGTCGCGGAGCAACACCCGCGCCCGTCGCTCCCAGTGGAAGACGACTGCTGTCGCCCTGGTGAGCTGCCCGCAGTGCCGTTCGCCCAAGCAGCCGCACATCGCGTGCCCCACCTGCGGCACCTACAACCGTCGTCAGGTCATCGAGCCGTCCGCCTGATTTCTCTGACAACAAACCTGCCCATTGGACTGCCACCCCTCTCGTGTGCTTGGTTGAGACCGTGGCGGCAGTACACCGCAGGTTTCGTGTCAGCAGTTGACGTGATGCCGACCGGGTGCCAAAGTGCCTCGGTCGGCGTTACCGTCTCAGATGCGTGCGGCGGCGGTTCGCCCGCGGCCGTGGTGGACGCCGGGGCTATGTGTTACCCCGACGCCCACCACGTTTTCGGGCATCATGCGCAGCCGACGCGCCATGTGAAGATGTCCGAGGAGGAAGCACGTGGGCGCAGGTCCTAAGCCGGTGGCCGTCGAGGTCGCCCGAGACGAGTTGGAGCGGGTCCTGGCGGTAGGCCTCGACCTCGACATTCTTGAGCGGGCGCTGACGCACCGCTCCTACGCGTACGAGAACGGCGGCCTGCCCACCAACGAGCGCCTGGAGTTCCTCGGGGACTCGGTGCTGGGCCTGGTGGTCACCGACACGCTCTACAACAACCACCCCGACCTGCCGGAAGGCCAGCTCGCGAAGCTGCGTGCCGCGGTGGTCAACATGCGCGCGCTGGCCGACGTGGCCAGGGATCTGGGCCTCGGCCGGTTCCTGCGGCTCGGCAGGGGCGAGGAGGGCACCGGCGGGCGCGACAAGTCCTCCATCCTGGCCGACACCCTTGAGGCGCTGATCGGCGCGATCTACGTCGACAAGGGCCTCGACGAGGCGTTCAGGGTGGTGCACGTGCTGTTCGATCCGCTGATCGTCCGCTCCGCCTCGCTCGGCGCCGGGCTCGACTGGAAGACCTCGCTGCAGGAGCTGACCGCCTCCGAGGCGCTCGGGGTGCCCGAATACCACGTCGAGGAGAGCGGGCCCGACCACGCCAAGTCGTTCACCGCCATGGTGCGGGTCGGCGGCGAGTCCTACGGGTCGGGCACCGGGCGCAGCAAGAAGGAGGCCGAGCAGCAGGCGGCCGAGGCGGCGTGGACCCGCATCAGGGCCCGCCGCGAGCAGCGCGAAAGCCAGCCCGCAAGCTGACCCGCGGCGTCACCGGGGCCGGTGGCCAGGAGTCACGCGAATGTCCGTGGGTTCAGGGCCGTTCAGAGAGCGAGGTCCGGGTTGCCGGAGTTGCCGGAGGTCGAGGTCGTCAGGCGCGGCCTCGCGCAATGGGTCATCGGCCGTGAGATCGCCGCCGCGGAGGTGCTGCACCCCCGCGCGATCAGGCGTCATCTGCCGGGCGCCGACGAGTTCACCGCGCGCCTCAAGGGCCGCGCGGTGTTGTCCGCCGAGCGCCGCGGCAAATACCTGTGGTTGCCCCTGTCGGGCGCCGACGAGGCTCTCCTGGCCCATCTGGGCATGAGCGGCCAGTTGCTCGTCGTGAGCCAGGACTCGCCGCTGGAGAAGCACCTGCGCGTACGCATCCGCTTCGAGGACGGCGGCCCCGACCTGCGCTTCGTCGACCAGCGCACGTTCGGCCACGTCATGCTCACCTCCCTGTCCCACGGCGTCCCCGAGCCGATCGCGCACATCGCCCCCGACCCGTTCGAGGCGGTGTTCGACGAGGCCGAGTTCGCCAGGCGGTTGCGGGCCAAGCGCACCGAGATCAAGCGGGCGCTGCTCGACCAGTCGCTGATCAGCGGAGTCGGCAACATCTACGCCGACGAGGCGCTCTGGATCGCCGGACTGCACTGGGCCAGGCCCACGGAGACGCTGACCGGGCCCAAGGTCGCCGAGTTGCTGACCGCCGTACGCACGGTCATGGGCGCCGCTCTCCAGCAGGGCGGCACCTCGTTCGACGCCCTCTACGTCAACGTCAACGGCGAGAGCGGCTACTTCGACCGCTCACTGGAGGTCTACGGCCGCCGCGACCTTCCGTGCTCGCGCTGCGGCACCGCGATCATCCGTGAGGCGTTCATGAACCGGTCGTCCTACTCCTGCCCCAGATGCCAGCGACGACCACGCTGACCAGGGCCAGGCCCGTTCCCGCCCACATCACCGCGGAGATCGACATCCGGTCCACGACCTGGCCGCCGGCGAACGCGCCGAGGGCGATGGAGAGGTTGAAGGCGCTGACGAACAGCGCCGTGCCGAGCTCGCCGCCGCCCAGCCGCATGATCCAGAGCTGCAGGGTCACGCCCACGCCGCCGTAGCCGAGGCCCCACACCACCAGGGTGAGCAGGGGCAGGCCGATGAGCGGCAGCACCGCCGTGGACAGGGCCATGAGCAGGGCCAGCGTGATCAGGACCGGCTTGGGGTCCCTGGTGGCGCGGGCGGCCGCGGCGAAGTTGCCGATCACGCCGGCGGCGCCGTACACGAGCAGGACGCTGCTGACGAGGGCGGGGCCGGCGTGTGAGACCTGCTCCAGGAACGGCCGGACGTAGGTGTAGGCCGCGAAGTGGCCGGACACGATGAGGACGGTCAGCGTCAGGACGACCTTGAGCCGGCCGGAGAGCCACGTGCGCTCCCCGGCGGGGGCGGAGCCCTCTCCCGGCATCGGCGGCAGCGTCGTGGCCAGCAGCGCGAGCAGGATCAGCGCCAGCACCCCCATGACCGCGAACGCGCTGCGCCACCCGGCGAACGACGAGATCAGCGTCCCCGCCGGCACCCCCAGGACCGACGCCACCGAGACGCCGCCCAGGATGATCGACGTGGCCCGTCCGACGGACCGCCTGGGCACCAGCCGCACCGCCAGACCGGCCGCGAACGCCCAGAACCCGCCGATGCTCACCCCGGTCAGCACCCGGGCGGCGAGGATGATCGGATAGTTCGGCGCCAGTGCCGCCGCCAGGTTCGCCAGGGCCAGCAGCGCCATCAGCCCCAGCAACGTGGTCCGCCGGTCGAGGCGGCGGGTGGCGATGGCCACCGTAGGCGCGGCGACGGCGGCCACCAGGCCGGGAGCCGTCATCATCAGGCCGGCCGTGCCGTCGGACACGCCGAGCCCGGCGGAGATCGAGGTCAGCAGCCCGACGGGCAACATCTCGCTGGTCACCAGGGTGAACGTGCCCACCGCGACGGAGGTCACGGCGAGCCAGCGCGCCTGTACGGGCGCGGCGACGGTGGAAACGGCGGAGGTCATGGCCCCTAGCCTTCGCCCGCGGCGTGACCGGGAACAATGGCGAAGGTCGAAGGCTTGGTTTAGGCAGGCTAAGCGATCTGCCGGAGGCGGAGATGGAGTTCAGGGAGCTGGAGTGCTTCGTCGTGCTGAGCGAGGAGCTGCACTTCGCGCGGACGGCCGAGCGGCTCTACCTGTCACCTGGCCGGGTGAGCCAGCTCGTTCGCGCGCTGGAGACCAGGATCGGCGGCCTGCTGTTCGAGCGGACCAGCCGGCGCGTGCGCCTGACCTCCTTGGGCGAGCGTTTCCTGGCCGACCTGCGTCCCTCCTACGACGGGCTGGCGGGCGCGGTGGGCCGGGCGAAGGCGGCCGCGCGCGAGGTGGCCGGGGTGATCAGAGTCGGCTTCCTGGCCACGCCGACCGACGTCGTCACCGGCGCGGTGCGGGCCTTCGAACGCCGTTACCCGGGCTGCGTGGCCGAGCTGGTCGAGATCCCGCTCTCCGATCCCTTCGGCAGGTTGCGGGCCGGGCAGGTGGACATCACGTTCACGTTGTTGCCGGTGGACGAGCCCGACCTGGTGACCGGTGCGGGCCTGAACCGGGTCTCCTACGAGCTGGGCGTCTCCATCCGGCACCCTCTCGCCGGCCGCTCCGGCATCGGCGCCGAGGAGCTGGCCTCCGTGCCCCTCATCGGGCTGGCCGGCCCGGCCCCGCGCGCCTGGCGGGAGCGCATCGCGCCCTCCGCGACCCCGTCAGGACGCGCGATCCCGCACGCCGGCACGGTGGCCACCGCCCAGGAGGGCCTGACCCAGGTGGCGCTCGACCGGGGTGGCATGCTCTTCTGCGCCCCCACGGCGGCCCATCACAGACGCGCGGACGTGCGCTTCCTGCCCGTCATGGGCCTGTCACCGTCCGTTCTCGGCCTGGCCTGGGTCAAGACGGCGGAGACGGCTGTGATCAGGGCGTTCAGCGAGGCGGCCGCCGGGGAGGACGCCCTGGTGGCGTGAGAGGCGACGGGAGCGGAAATGGCGGAGAACTTGCAGGGTGCCCGGATGACGGCCTGGGTTCGGGGCAGGGTCCAGGGGGTGGGGTTCCGCTGGTGGACCCGGGCCAGGGCACTGGAGCTGAATCTGGTGGGCTGGGCGCGCAACACCGAGGACGGCAGAGTGGAGGTGGTGGCGGAAGGGCCGCGCGAAGAGTGCGTCAAGCTGCTGGAGCTGCTCAGAGGTTGCGACACGCCGGGCAGAGTGGATGGAGTAGTGGAACGATGGAGCGAACCCCGAGGTAGTTTGGCCGGTTTTGTGGAGCGTTGATCGATTTCGTTAAACCGCCCAAATAGGGTATAGTTGTATGTCGGGAGTGCCCATCAGTAGGGCGCAGCGGTTCGATCGACTTGACCGCCCACACTGCCGGTGCGACTCTTGTTAGGTACCACGCGCACCCCTCCCGCGGAATAGAAGTGCGCGAACCAGTCTGGTCACTCAGCGTGGAGGACCCTTTACCATGGCGAAGGCTCTACTCGGCCACGTCGGCGGTCCTGACCCTCGGATGGTCTCGGAAATGCGTCGTTTGCAGCAGCGCATCCGTGACCTCGAGGCAGAACTCATCCGACTTCAGGCCACGAATGACGCTCTTGCGGCGCAAACCCGCGACGAGGCACTCAGTCGCTTGCAAGAGCGCGAGCCGGCACTCACCTGAGAGTGATCGGAGCGCAAGACCCAGGGACGTCTCAAAGAGGCGTCCCTTGTTATTTTCCCGGGACCCTGGGATCCCCGCGATCACCCGCGACACGGAAGAAGCCCTGGTAGGGCGAGGTTCCGACTGTACGTGCCCGCGCAAGGCAGGGCGGACCAGTAGTCTTTCCGGAGTCCGCTGACGGGGAAGGGGGTCGCGCGTGTATCTGAAGACCCTCACCCTGCGCGGCTTCAAGTCCTTCGCCTCCGCGACCGCCCTGCGGTTCGAGCCCGGCATCACCTGTGTCGTCGGCCCCAACGGCTCGGGCAAGTCCAACGTCGTCGACGCCCTGGCCTGGGTCATGGGCGAGCACAGCGCCAAGTCGCTCCGCGGCGGCAAGATGGAGGACGTCATCTTCGCGGGCACCTCCTCCCGCCCGCCGCTCGGGCGCGCCGAGGTGACGCTGACGATCGACAACTCCGACGGCGCGCTGCCGATCGACTACACCGAGGTCACGATCAGCCGGCTGATGTTCAGGTCGGGGCAGAGCGAATACGCCATCAACGGCGACGTCTGCCGCCTGCTCGACATCCAGGAGTTGTTGTCCGACTCCGGCATCGGCCGCGAGATGCACGTCATCGTCGGACAGGGCCAGCTCGACGCCGTCCTGCACGCGGGCCCCGAGGACCGGCGGGCGTTCATCGAAGAGGCCGCGGGCGTCCTGAAGCACCGCAAGCGCAAGGAGAAGGCGCTGCGCAAGCTCGACGCGATGCAGGCCAACCTGACCCGCGTCCAGGACCTCGCCACCGAGCTGCGCCGCCAGCTCAAGCCCCTGGGCCGGCAGGCCGAGATCGCCCGCAAGGCCGCCGTCATCCAGGCCGACCTGCGCGACGCCCGGCTGCGCCTGCTCGCCGACGACATGTCCATCCTGCGCGCGACGCTCAAGCGCGAGGCCGCCGACGAGGCCGCGATCACCACCAGGCGCAACCAGGTGGAGACCGAGCTGGCCGAGGGCCAGCAGCGCGAGGCCGTCCTGGAGGCCGCCGAGGCCGAGGCCCAGCCCCGGCTGAGCGCCGCCCAGGAGATCTACTTCCGGCTCTCGTCGCTGCGCGAGCGCATCACCGGCCTCCAGCAGCTCGCCTCCGAGCGCCACCGGCACGCCGTCGACGCCGCCGCCATCGAGCGCCGCGGCCGCGATCCGGAAGACCTCGAACGTGAGGCGGCCGAGGTCGGCGAGCGGGAGCTCATCCTGCGGGCCGAGCTGGAGCAGGCCGAGGAGCTGCTGGAGGACGCCGTCGGGCGGCGGGCCGCCAGTGAGGGTGAACTGAGCGCGGAGGAGCAGCGGCTGGCGCTGGCCGCCAGGGCCGCCGCCGACCGCCGCGAGGGCCTGGCCAAGCTGCGCGGCCGGGTCGACTCCGTACGCAGCAGGGCCAGGGCCGCCGAGGAGGAGATCGGGCGGCTCCAGCAGGCGGTGGCCGACGCCGCCGAGCGGGAGCGGCAGGCCAGGGAGGACCTGGAGACGCGGAAGCTGGAGGAGCCCGCCGTCGATCCGGCGCTCGCCGCCGAGCTGGACACCGCGCAGGCCCTGGTCGAGGAGGCCAAGGCGGTCGCCGACGAGGCGCGGGCCGCCGCCGAGCGGGCCAAGTCCGCCCTCGGCGCGCCACGTGCCGCCCTGCAGACGGCGAAGTCGGGTGTTACGACGGCACGGGCCGCGGACCAGCAGGCGCAGCGGTCGATCGCCGCCCTGGCGGCTCGCCGCGACGCGCTGGAACTGGGCCTGGCCAAGAGCGACGGAGGCGCGGCGCTGCTGGCGGCCGATCTGGCCGGGGTGCTGGGGCCCTTGGCCGCCTTGATGCAGGTCACCCCCGGCGCCGAGCTGGCGGTAGCGGCCGTGCTGGGCTCCGTGGCCGAGGCGATCACCGTCAAGACGCTGGACACCGCCGTCGAAGCCCTGGACCTGCTGCGCACGCAGGGGTCGGGCCAGGCGACGCTCCTGGTGGCCGCGGAGGACGACCACGGCGCCGGCCGCGCGGCGGCCCCCGAGGGCAGCCGGTGGGTCGCCGACCTGGTGGCGGTGCCCGATCACCTGCGGCCCGCGATCGATCACGTGCTCGACGGCGTCGCGGTCGTGGACGACCTGGACGCGGCCCGCGAGCTGGTCGAGCGCCATCCGGGCCTGCGCGCGGTCACCGGCGCCGGCGACCTCGTGAGCGCCCACCTGGCCGCCGGCGGCTCAGCGGGCGGCACCTCCGTGCTCCAGGTACGGGCGGCGCTCGACGAGGCCGTCAGGGACCTGGAGGAGGCGGAGGGCCGGGCCGAGGAGACCGCCGGGGCTCTGGACGAGGCGATGGAGCAGGAGCAGGCCACCCAGTCGGCCGTGGAGGCCGCGCAGACCGGCGTCAACGAGGCGCAGAGCGCCGTCACCACCGCCCAGGCGGGCGTCAGCGCCGCCCAGGGCGCCCTCGACCAGGTCAGAGGCCGTCAGCGCGAGGCCGACCAGCGCAACGCCGCCGCCGCCAGGCGCCTGGCCCAGCTTGAGGCCGCCGCCAATGCCGCCCGCGACGAGGCCCAGCGGCTGGCCGGCAGCGTCGCCAGGGCCGAGGAGTCGCGCGCCGAGGGCCTGGAGGAGCTGACCGAGCTGGAGATCGGGCTGGCCGAGGCCGAATACGCCCAGGAGCTGGAGTCCGAGCCCACCACCGACCTGCGCGACGAGCTGGGACGTGCCTGCGAGGCCGCCAGGAAGCGCGAGATGGACACCCGCCTGCAGGTGCGCACGTCCGAGGAGCGCGTCAAGGGCATCGAAGGCCGCGCCGACGGGCTGCTGCGGGCCGCCCGGCGAGAGCGCCAGGAACGCGCTCAGGCGGCCGCTCAGCGCGCCAGGCGCAGGCAGCAGGCCGTCGTGGCCGAAGCCGTCAGCAAGGGCGCCAAGCAGGTGCTCAGCGCGCTGGGGGCGTCCGTGGCGCTGGCCTCCAGGGAGCGGGACGAGGCCGATCTGGCCAGGGTCGCCGTCGACGCCGAGCTCAAGCAGGTGCGCCTGCGCGTCCGCGAGCTCGGCCAGGAGCTCGACAAGCTGGTCAACCGCGTGCACGGCAGCGAGGTCGCCCGCACCGAGCAGCGCCTGCGGCTGGAGCAGATGGAGCAGCGGGCGATGGAGGAGTTCGGCGTCGAGGTCGAGACCCTGATCTCCGAGTACGGCCCCGACGCCCCGGTCCCCGGCGACCCGCCCCTTCCCTACGTCCGCGCGGAGCAGGAGAAGCGCGCCAGGGCGGCCGAGCGGCAGATGAACCAGCTCGGCAAGGTCAACCCGCTCGCGCTGGAGGAGTTCGCGGCGCTGGAGGAACGGCACGCCTTCCTCACCTCGCAGCTCGAAGACCTCAAGAAGACCCGGCGTGACCTGCTCACCGTGGTCAAGGAGGTCGACGACCGGGTCGAGCAGATGTTCGCCTCCGCCTACGAGGACGTGGCCCGCGAGTTCGAGCAGATCTTCACCAGGGTCTTCCCCGGCGGTGACGGCCGGCTGGTGCTCACCGAGCCCGGCGACATGCTCACCACCGGCATCGAGGTCGAGGCCAGGCCGCCGGGCAAGAAGGTCAAGCGGCTGTCGCTGCTGTCGGGCGGCGAGCGGTCGCTGACGGCGGTGGCGTTCCTGATCTCGATCTTCAAGGCGCGGCCCTCGCCGTTCTACGTGATGGACGAGGTCGAGGCCGCGCTCGACGACACCAACACGCAGCGGTTGTTGCGACTTTTCGAGGAGCTGCGGCAGAGCTCCCAGCTCATCGTCATCACCCACAACAAACGCACCATGGAGATCGCTGACGCGCTCTACGGCGTGTCGATGCGTGGTGACGGTGTGACACAGGTGGTCAGCCAGCGGCTCCGGGAGCGCGAGCTCGCCTGATCGGGTCCGTTCGGTGTGGCCTTGGGCATGAGCATGCCGGTCGATCTGGAAAACTGACATCTTGTGGATGGTTACCTCGGCGTCATCGTGATCGTGGCCGTCGTCGCCCTGCTGGCGGCCGGCGGTCTCTTCCTGCTGTTCAGGCCGGGTCGCAAGGCGCCCCCGCCGGTCAAGCCGCCCGAGGCGCCGCCGCTTCCCGAAGAGGAGAAGCGGCCGGCGGCGACGGCCGAGGAGGCCGAGGGCGCGACCACCACGCTCCCGCCGCCGGTCAAGCCGGCCGAGCCGGTCGTCGTCGAGCCCGAGATCGAGGTGCCGCCGCCGTCCGCGGGCCGGATGGTGCGGCTGCGCTCACGGCTGGCGCGCTCGCAGAACGCGCTCGGCCGCGGGCTGCTGGAGCTGCTCTCCCGCGACCGGCTCGACGACGACGTCTGGGACGAGGTCGAGGAGAGCCTGATCACCGCGGACGTCGGCGTGGCGCCGACCCGCGCGATGGTCGAGGACCTGCGCACCAAGGTCAAGGTGCTGGGCAGCCGGACGCCGGCGGAGCTGCGCAGGCTGCTGCGCGAGGAGCTGCTCGCGCAGGTCAATCCCGACCTCGACCGCACCCTCCACGTGCAGAAGCATGGCGAGCGGCCCGCGGTGGTCCTCGTCGTGGGCGTCAACGGCACCGGCAAGACCACCACCACGGGCAAGCTCGCCCGCGCCCTGATCGGTGACGGCAAGAAGGTCGTGCTCGGCGCGGCCGACACCTTCCGCGCCGCCGCCGCCGACCAGCTCCAGACCTGGGGCGATCGGGCCGGCGCCGTGACCGTGCGCGGTCCCGAGGGCGGCGACCCGGCCTCGGTGGCCTTCGACGCCGTCGCCAGGGGCATCGAGGAGAAGGCCGACGTCGTCATCGTCGACACCGCGGGCCGCCTGCACACCAAGACCGGGCTCATGGACGAGCTGGGCAAGGTCAAGCGGGTCATCGAGAAGAAGGCCACGGTCGACGAGGTGCTGCTCGTCCTCGACGCCACCACGGGCCAGAACGGCATGCGCCAGGCCCAGGTGTTCGCCGAGGTCGTCAACATCACGGGCATCGCGCTGACCAAGCTCGACGGCACCGCCAAGGGCGGCATCGTGATCTCGGTGCAGCGTGAGCTGGGGGTGCCGGTCAAGCTCGCGGGGCTGGGCGAGGGGCCCGACGATCTGGCGCCGTTCGACCCCGAGGTGTTCGTGGACGCGATCATCGGCGACTGACGCTTTTCGGGTGGGTCGGAAATCTTGGTGAAATGGCCCTTACCGGATAAGTCTTGAACGGCGACTTTTCTATGTGCTGCCATGTACCGGTCATCAAAGATCGCTCGGTCCCGCAGCCCGTGGAAGGCCCGCCCATGAAGAAGATCGTCGTGCACCGTCCGGGAACCGTTCAGCCGACTGCCGCGGCCGCGCCCAGGCACTCCCTCTGAACCATCCGGGCCGGCGTCCCCCCAGCGGGACGCCGGCTGGGGACGGACCACCGAAGGGGTGAGCGCGATCATCCTCGACGCGGACCGCCGCATCGGCGGTCCCTACACGTTCGCCGCCGGGTTGCTCCGGCACCTCGTCCCGCGGGCGCTGGAGCGCTGGCCCGCCCTGGTCGCCGCGCACGACATCGAGATCCGTGCCGCCGCGCCCGAGCTGCGTGACACGGTCCCCGCGCGCCGGCTCTCGCTGGCCGGCAGCCTGCCCAGAAGGCAGCGCATCCTCGTGCCCGGCGTCCGGCGCAGCCTCCGGCTCGCCAACGGGCTGGCCGAGTTCGTCCGCGAGCACCTGCTCCGCGCCGGCCCGCTGGCACTCACCGTGACGAACCTCGGCGAGGCCGACCACACCGACGTCGAGCTGGTGGCCGTGCTGCGGCGCCGGCTCGATCCAGGCCTGCTGCTGATCGAGGAAGGCCCGACGGCCGCCGGTGCCGGGCCGCTGCGCGCCGACTTCGACCGTTACCGCGACGAAGGTTTCCACCACGCCATGGCGGAGGCGGGGCTGGAGGCGCTGCGCGGCATGGCGTACGACGAGGATCCCGAGGGCTGGCAGCACCTGCTGCAGCGCGTCGCCGCCGCCCTGGAGGCCGTCGAACGCGAGGACGAGGCCCGCGAGCTCTACGACCGGGGCAGGCGCGTCAGCACCGACCCCCGGCAGCGCGCCACCATGGCCTACGGCACCGCCATGATCCTCGTACGCCACCACGACCACTCCCGGCGCGACCCGGAGCAGGCCATGGCCTGGATCAACGAGGCGGTCACCATCACCTCCCTGCTGCCTGAGCCCCGGGACCGGGCCTTCCACCTCGGGTTCGACCTCAACGGCAAGGCCCTGGTCGAGCTGCGCGGAGGCCGTCACGACGCCGCCATGGAGCTGGTGCGCCGGGCCGTCGACCTGGCCGAGTCGGACCTGCCGGACGAGCACCCGATCCACCGGCTGGTGCTCTACGCCAACAGGGGCCGGCTCCTGGCCCTGGCAGGCCGGGAGGAGCAGGCGCTGGCCGACTACACGCGGGCCGTCGAGGCCGACCCCGGCTATCCCGACTACTACCTCGACCGGGGCAACCTCCTGCACCGGCTCGGCCGCTTCGAGGAGGCGCTGGCCGACTACGAGAGCGTCATGCGGCTCAGCCCGCCCTTCCCCGAGGCCTACTACAACCGGGCCGAGCTGCGCTTCGCCGCCGGCGACCTCGACGGGGCCCGCGCCGACCTGGACCACACGCTGGAGCTGGACCCGGAGTTCGCGGCCGCGTACGTGAACAGGAGCGGCATCCACGCGGCCCGCGGCGACCACGCGCGGGCCAGGCAGGACGTGGCGGACGGGCTGAAGCTCCTGCCGCGCGAGCCCCACCTGCTGTGCGTGCTCGGGCAGGTCGAGCTGGCCGAGAACCGGTACCCGGAGGCGCGGATCGCCTTCGACCAGGCGCTGGAGCTCGACCCCGACCTGGTGGCGGCCTGGGCGAGCCGGGCCGAGCTGGCTTTCGAGCGCGGCGACCACGAGGGGGCCCTGGCGGACCTGACCCGCGCGCTCAAGCTGGAGGAGACGGCGGAGCTGCTGTTCAACCGGTCCGTGGTGTACGGGGCGGCCGGGCTGCGGGGGCGGGCGGAGGAGGATCTGCTGAGGGCCGCCGAGCTGGCGCCGGACGACGAGGACGTCCAGCGGGCGCTCGCCGAGGGTGTGAGCCGTGAGTAATGAGCCCGGCGAGCCCGATGGGCCGGTGAGCCCGGGGAGCCCGTGAGCTGCTGATTCAGGCTCGGGTTTTTCCGGCGTGCGCGCGTGTCCCGATCGGCACCACCAGCGGGGTGCCCGCCACCGGATCGGCGATGACCTTGGCGTCCAGGTCGAACACCTCGCGCAGCAGCTCCTCGGTCAGCACCTCGTGCGGGGTGCCGGCCGCGATCACCTTGCCCGCCCGCATGGCCACCAGCCGGTCGGCGTAGCGGGCGGCCAGGTTGAGGTCGTGCAGGACCATGACGACCGTCCGGCCGGCCTCCTCGTGCAGGTGCCGGACGAGCTCCAGCACCTCGACCTGATGCGCCAGGTCCAGGAACGTCGTCGGCTCGTCGAGCAACAGCAGGTCCGTGCCCTGGGCCAGGGCCATGGAGATCCACGCCCGCTGCCGCTGCCCGCCCGACAGCTCGTCCAGCGGCCGGTCGGCCAGGTCGGCCAGGCCCGTCATGGCCAGTGCGGTCTCGACCGCGCCCTCGTCGTCCGATGACCACTGCCGGTACCACGTCTGGTGCGGATGCCGCCCCCTGGCCACCAGGTCGGCGACGGTCAGCCCCTCGGGCGCGCTGGGCGCCTGGGGGAGCACGCCGAGGATCTTGGCCACCTCGCGGGTGGGGATCTTGTCGATGCGCTTGCCGTCCAGCAGCACCTCCCCGCCCTGCGGCTTGAGCAGGCGGCCGAGCGCGCGCAGGAGCGTGGACTTGCCGCAGCCGTTCGGGCCGATGATGGTGGTCACGGTGCCCGCCTCGATGCCGAGGTCGAGACCGTCGACGACGGTGCGGTCGCCGTACCCGAGCTTGACGGCGGTGGCCTGCAGCCTCATGTGCGTGCCCTCCAGATGAGGTGGATCAGGTACGGGGCGCCCAGCACGGCGGTGACGATGCCGACGGGCAGTTCGATGGGGGAGAAGACGGTCCTGGCGAGGAGGTCGGCGCCCGAGGTGAGCACGCCGCCGATGACCGCCGAGCACAACAGCGGCGGCCGGCCCGAGCGGGCGAGTCTGAGGGCGATCTGCGGCGCGGCGAGCGCCACGAACGCGATCGGTCCCGCCGACGCGGTCGCCACGGCGGCCAGCAGGACGGCGGCCGTGATCATCAGGGCGCGGGCCGGGTTCACCCGGACGCCGAGCGCGGTGACCGTGTCGTCGCCGAAGCGCAGGGCGTCGAGCGAACGGGTGCCGAGCAGGGTCAGCGGCACCAGCACCGCCAGGGCGATGGCGGTGGGCGTCACGTGCTCCCAGCCCCGGCCGTTGAGCGAGCCGCTGATCCAGACCATGGCGCGGCTGGTGTCGTTCACGTCGCCGATGGTCAGCAGCCAGAACTTGACGTTGGTGAAGACGGCGGCCACGCCGATGCCGACCAGCACCAGGCGGTAGCCGTCCAGGCCGCGCCGCCAGGCCAGGCCGTACACGAGGGCCGCGCCGGCCAGGCCACCGAGCAGGGCGAGCGCGGGGATGCCGAGGGTGGACAGCAGGCCGCTGGCGCCGCCGTACGCGCTGCCGCTGACCACGACGCCGGCCACCACCGTGACGGAGGCGCCGGTGGTGACGCCGAGGATCTCGGGGCTGGCCAGCGGGTTGCGGGCGATGGACTGGATGATGGCGCCGGACAGCGCGAGCGCGGCCCCGACGAGCACGCCGGTGAGCGCGCGCGGCAGGCGCAGCTCCATGATGACGAAGTGGGCGGCGCCGTCGGCGTCGAACGTGCCCGCGAGCACTTCGGCCAGCGTCAGCTGGATGTCGCCGATGCGCATGTTCATGGCCATGAGCACGACGAGGAGGACCAGGCCGGTCAGGGTGATGACGACGGCGCGCGGGCGTACCGGCCAGGACAGGCGGCCGGCGCGCAGCGGGAGCGTGGTGGTCACAACCGCACCGGCTTCCTGCGGCGTACCAGGGCGACGAAGAAGGGGGCGCCGAGCAGCGCGAGCACCACGCCGACCTCCAGCTCGCCGGGCGGGGCCACCACGCGGCCGATCACGTCGGCGAGCAGCAGCAGCGCCGCGCCGACGAGCCCCGAGTACGGCAGCAGCCACCGGTGGTCGGTGCCCGACAGCGGGCGGACGAGGTGGGGCACGATGAGGCCGACGAACGCCAGCGAGCCGCAGGCGGCGACCGACGCCCCCGTCAGCAGGGTGACGGCGCCGACGCCGACGGCGCGGGTCAGGGGGATGTTCTGGCCGAGGCTCCTGGCCACGTCCTCGCCGAGGGAGAGGGCGTTCAGTCCCGGCGCGTTGATCAGGGCCAGGATCAGGCCCGCCAGGATGAACGGCGACACCTGCCAGACCACGTCGGAGCCCCTGGCGGCGATCGAGCCCGCCTGCCAGAAGCGGAACACGTCCATCGCCTGCTCGTCCAGCAGCACGACGGCGGAGGTCAGGGCGTACAGGAAGGCGCTCACGGCGGTCCCGGCCAGCGCCAGCGTGACGGGGGTCGGGCCGCCTCTGCCGCCCGCCATGCCGAGGGCGAAGACCGCGACGCTCGCGACCAGCGCGCCCGCCAGGCCGAACCAGAGGTAGGCGAGCAGGCTGGAGGCGCCGAGCAGCACGATCGAGGCCACCATCGCGAACGCCGCGCCCTGCGTGACGCCGAGCAGTCCCGGGTCGGCCAGCGGGTTGCGCGTGTGGCCCTGCATCAGCGCGCCCGCCACGCCGAGCGCGATCCCGGCGAGCACGCCTAAGACGGTCCTGGGGACCCGCAGCGAGCGGATGACGATGTCGTTCTCGGTGCCGGTCGGGGCGCTGAGGGCGTGCCAGGCGTCCGTCAGCGGCACGGACTTGGCGCCGATCGTGATGCTCAGCAGCACCGTGACCCCGACGGCGGCGAGCAGGGCGAGCAGGACGCCGAGCCGCCGGGAACGGATGCCGTGCAGGCGTGGCGCGATGGCCGCTGCGCTCACCCTGGGCTCCTCCTCGGCGGTTGTCGATCCTGCTGAAGTATGCCAGCTTAGGCTGGGCTAACCTAATTTAGGTTTACCTTATTTAGCGATGAAGATGTACCGATGAAGGGATGTTGGGATGAGACCCTCGCGCGTGCTGGTCGGCGCTCTTCTGGTGATGGGGCTCGCCGCCTGCGGCGCCTCCGGGCCCGAGTCCGCGGCCACGCCTTCGGCGGGCGCTCCGTTCAGGACCGTCAAGCACGCCATGGGGGAGACGGTGATTCCCACTCAGCCGAAGCGGGTGGTGGCGCTCGACCAGAGCTTCGTCGACGCGGTGCTCACCCTGGAGACGCCGGTGGTCGGCTACACGACGTACCGGTCGATCGACAACGAGCTGCCCGCCTATCTCGGGAGCGTGGCTCAGCAGTACGGCAAGGAGGCCACCCCGGTCGGCACCCTTGAGCAGCCGAGCCTGGAGAAGATCATGGCGCTCAAGCCCGACCTGATCGTCTCGGCGAAGGTGCGGCACGAGAAGGACTACGACAAGTTGTCGAAGATCGCGCCGACCGTCTTCAGCGAGACCACGGGTGCCATCTGGAAGGAGAACCTCCGGCTCATGGGCCAGGCCCTGGGCAAGGAGCAGCTCGCCGAGACCCGGATCAAGGAGTACGAGGACCGGGCCTCCGTCATCGGCACGGAGATCAAGGAGAAGGACGGCTCGCTGCCGACCATCTCGATCGTGCGCTTCGCCGGCGAGCCGACGACCCGCCTGTACGTCGAGAACTCCTATTCGGGCCTGGTCATGAAGGACATCGGCTTCCCGCGCCCCGAGGGCCAGCCGACCTCCGCCGACGCCATCGCGGTGAACGTGAGCCAGGAGCGGATCGCGGAACTGGACGCCGACCACCTCTTTGTCGCGACTTATCCGGACCCGGCCTCTGACGGGCCCAAGGAGAAGTTCGTCGGCAATCCGCTGTGGGGCAAGCTCAAGGGCGAGAAGCACGAGGTCAGCGACCAGACGTGGATGACCGCGGTGGGCATCCAGGGGGCGCACGCGATGCTGGACGACGTGGCCAAGCTCTTCGCCGTGGACCCCGCCCGCGCGGCCTCCTGACCGGATTCGCCATCAACCCCCGTGGGAGCGCCTGCGGGGGTTTTGTCCGGCGCCGCCCTGACCTGGGCCGCTCTGACCTGGGGTCATGAAATGCCGGAACAGGGGGCGATTTAGTGGGCGGCGGACTGAACCTTCTCGGGGTCTCGATCGTCTTTCCTGTAGAGGTTTACCCCCCGACGCGGGGGCAGCGGAAAAGACGTGCGAATGTACAGCCCGATCACGAGCCGGCGGGACAGCGTGCGTCCCGTGCACAAGTCTTGTGTCCTATACGCCACATCATGTGACTCTGACCACTATTACTGTGAAATTGGGTGGCGAGTGTTATGATAATGAGACTTGTCCGGCCGTGGACGTGACCACGCACGCCGCGAGCAGAAGGACGTCAGCCCCCTCTGACCTAGGCGAATCCTCTAACGCGTCCCTTACTCGGGGCTTGCGATGATGGAATCGCCGTCAGGCGGCTTGTGCCGAAACGGGGGATAGCGCAAGGGGGATGTTTTGATCACTATGACCGATGAGCAGCGTCAGGACTGGTTCGAGCGCGATGTCGTGCCCGTGACGTCGCAGCTATTCGCTTCCGCCATGCGCCTGACCCGTAACACCGCCGACGCCGAGGACCTGGTGCAGGAGACGGTGGCCAAGGCCTACACGTCCTACCACCAGTTCCGCGAGGGCACCAACCTCAAGGCCTGGCTGCACCGGATCCTCACCAACAACTTCATCAACGACTATCGCAAGAAGCAGCGTTCGCCCAAGTTGTCCGCCGCCGAGGACATCGAGGACTGGCAGTTGCACGCCGCCGAGTCGCACAGCTCGAGCGGCCTGCGTTCGGCCGAGAACGAGGCGCTCGACCGGCTGCCCGACAACGTGGTGATGAATGCTCTGCGCTCCCTGCCCGAGGACTTCCGCGTGGCCGTCTATCTGGCCGACGTCGAGGGGTTCGCGTACAAGGAGATCGCCGAGCGCATGGGCACGCCCATCGGCACCGTGATGTCCCGCCTGCACCGTGGCCGCCGCCAGTTGCGCGGCATGCTGGAGGAGTACGTCCGCGAGGAGGGTGGCGTGCGCCTGCCCGCGCAGCGCGCCGCCTGAGCCGTCCTCAGGTTCCCTCCTCAGGTTCCCATCGTGAGATGGAGGCGGACGCGTAACACGCCGTCGTCCGTGCGCAGCTCCACGAGGTCGCAGAGCTGCCTGCTGATCCAGAGCCCGTAGCCCCGGGGGGACTCGGGCTCGGGTGGTATGTAGCCGGGTAAAGGGTCGTCCAGGGCGCCCCCGGGGTCGGCGATCTCGCAGACGAGCTCCCCGTCGCTCACCCACATCGTGATCGTGCCGTATCCGGCGCCGTGCTCCACGCTGTTCGCCGCTATCTCGGAGACGCTGAGCACCAGCGAGGTGATCAGGCTGCGGTCCATGCCCGCCGCCCTGGCATAGTCGCCGACGCCCTGGCGTAACCTTTTCAGCTCGCGCGCGGTGAACCTGATCGTCTCGGCGTCGTCGCCGGGCGCGGGCAGCGGCGCGCGGTCGCCGTTCAGCACCAGCTCGTGGGGCTCGACGAAGCGGCCGCTGGCCGTCTCGCCGTCCGCGCTCAGCAGCACCGGGTGGTTCACCGGGCCGAAGTCGAGCACGAAGCCGGGGACGTCGCGCACGTCGTAGAGGCACAACATCGTGGTGGGCACGGCGCGGAACGCGGCGTTGATCATGGACTCGTAGCGGATGAACTCCCTGACCTCGCGCTCGCTCCTGCCCTCCCAGACGGGCTCGGCGATGACCAGCGTGCGCCGGCCGCGCGCGTAGTCGTGGTAGGCGGCCAGGGTGCGGTACGGATGCTCGTACCAGGTGGTGGAGACGTGCCTGTCGACGCGCTCGGCGTCCTGCCCCAGGGCCTCGGAGAGCAGGGCGAGCTTGGGCGCGCAGGTGATGACCAGCACCCCTCGGTCGTCGTCCAGGGCGGATCGCACGCGCGGCAGGGCCATGCCGAGGAAGGCATCCTCCGAGTCGTACAGCACCGCGACGTGCTTCAGTGACTCACCATCGGAACGTGCCCGCTCAGGGCGCACGGCCGAAACGTAGCAAGCGCTAGCCAGGCTGCGCAACGGCTATCAGGGCCACCGCTCCGAGCGCGCAGGCCACACCGGCGATCTGGAGAGCCCGCAGCCGCTCGCCGAGCACCTTTCTGGCCAGCAGCAGCGTGCTCGCCGGATAGAGCGAGACCAGCACCGCGACCAGGCTGAGCAGCCCGCCCTGCTGGGCGAGCAGATAGAGCACGTTGGCCGCCATGTCGAGCACGCCCGCCGCCAGGATGATGGGCAGCGCGCCCGCACCGGGGCGCAGCGCCCGCCGCGTGATCAGGGCCAGCAGGAGCACCGCGGTGATCGAGGACATGCGGGCGCCGACGAGCGGCCACAACCCTGTCTCGTGCGGCGCCATGGAGAGCAGGATGAAGAAGCCGCCGAACCCGGCCCCGGCGGCGAGCGCGGCCGCCATCGAGGTGAGCGAGCCGCGGCCGTCGCCGGACCGGTCCTGGCTGACCAGCAGCACCGAGCCCAGGGCGAGCAGCACGCCCACCAGCGCCCAGAACGCGGGCCGCTCGCCACTCGCCAGCCCGAACAGCACGGGCAGCGCCGCCGAGGTGACCGCGGTCGTCGGAGCGACCACCGACATGACGCCCATGGCGAGCGCGCGGTAGAACAGCACCAGCCCGGCGGCGCCCGACAGACCGGCCGCCAGACCCCAGAGCAGCGCCCCGGAGCTGAACGAGCCCGGCAGCAGGGGCAGCAGCACGAGGATCAGCGCCAGGCCGGCGATCTGCGACAACACGACGACCGACAGCACCTGCGCACGCCGGGTGGCCAGGCCGCCGAAGAAGTCGGCCGTGCCGTACACCACCGCGCAGGCGGTCGCCAGGAACACCGTCACCGCGTCCTCCAGTTCAACAGATTGCACTCTTGGTACAACGCATAGAGTACATTTCACTGCACATTCCTTTCACTAGACTGCACTCCTATGGAAAATCCCGAGATGATCACGCAGGCCATCGCCGGCAACGTCCGGGCCCAGCGGGCGCATCGCGGGCTGACGCTGGACGCGCTCGCGACCAGGTCGGGCGTGAGCAGGGGCATGCTGGTCCAGGTGGAGCAGGGCCGGACCAACCCGAGCGTCTCCACGCTCACCAGGATCGCCTCCGCCCTGGGCGTCACCGTGGCACGGCTGGTCGAGGTGGCCGACGTGCCGACGGTCCGGGTGGTCAGCAAGGCCGACGCGGTCACCTTCCAGCAGGGGGACGTGCAGGCGCGGCTGCTGGTCGGCGCGGACAGCCCGATGATCCTGGAGCTGTGGGACTGGCGGCTGGCCCCCGGCGAGCACCACGACGGCGACGCGCACCCGCCGGGCACCCGCGAGATGCTGACGGTGCTCGCCGGCGAGCTGACGCTCTCCGTGCACGGCAAGAGCCATCTGATCGGCAAGGACGACGCCGTCCTGTTCACCGCCGACCGGCCGCACCGCTACGCCAACGCGGGCGAGGAGGAGTTGCGCCTCATCATGGTGGTCGCCGAGCCGCGCGAGAGCCCTGACCAATAACCGCGAACTCCCTCCGGATCACCCGGTGGAGTTTCATGATTACTCCATGGCTTGGACCGCTGATTCCCGTGGTTGGGTACATCCCTGGTGGACGGCTGGAACGTCGGCAGGGGGTGCCGGGTGAGTGAGGCCCGAGGCGCGACGGAGAAGCTCCAGGCGGAGCTGCACGGGCTGGGCGTCACGAGCGCGTACGAGGTCGGCGACGACGCGACCATCTCGGTGTGGATAGGGCTGGTCGTGCGCTATAGAGATGGTTTTTACCGCTGGCAGGAAGGACCGGTTAAACGTCGGCATCTGGGTACGGATCCGGTCGGATGTGCCATGCGCGTGGCGCGCCGCTACCAGGAACTGCAGGCGGATATCCCACTCTGGTGGGACGACCTGGCCAGGGAACTGCGGGGGAGACCGGCTCAGGATTATCCGTAGGCCCCCGCATGCGGCGTTTCGGGGGGAACCATGCGCATATGGGGCTTGCCGCTGGCCCTGCTCGCTCTGGTGGGTTGCGTCACCCAGTCGGTGCCACGCCATCATCAGGCCATGGGGCCGGTCGTGCCCGCCAGCCCGGAGGTCGTCGACCCGGTCACCCTGGCCAAACGGCTCGTGTCGATGCAGGCGGGCTGGCCGCGCAGCCGCAAGTTCGACTGTGCCCGGCTCAAGTGCGTGGCGCTGACCTTCGACGACGGCCCAGGGGAGCACACCGGCCGGCTGCTCGATCTGCTGCAGCGGCGTGAGGTCAGGGCCACCTTCTTCGTCATCGGGCAGATGGTGGCCGCCGACAAGGACGGGCACACCGTACGCCGCATCGTGGGCGAAGGTCACGAGATCGGCAACCACTCCTGGAGCCATCCGGCGCTGGCCGGGGTCTCGCGCGAGGAGCTCAAACACGAGCTCCAGCACACCGACGAGATCGTGCGGAAGCTGACCGGGGTGCGGATGCGGGTGATGCGGCCGCCGTACGGGTCGACGAACCAGCGCGTCGCGGCGGAGGCGCGCCGCGAGGGGCTCGCCCAGATCCTGTGGAACGTCGACACCTTCGACTGGCGGGACCGGGTGGCCAAGGTCGTGGCCAAGCGGGCCGGCGAGGCCAAACCCGGATCGATCGTCCTGCTGCACGACATCCACCCCACCACCGTGGAGGCCGTGCCCTCGATGCTCGACACGCTCGGGAAGAAGGGCTACACGTTCGTCACGGTCTCCGAGCTGTACGGCAGGACGCCCGCGCCCGGACGGACCTACACCGAGCGGTGAGCGCGAGGCTGCCGTCGCCGCGTGGCACCCTTGTCAGCATGGGTTTCACCGGTTTCTCCGACGAGGCGTTCCTCTTCTACGAGGGGCTGGAGGCGGACAATTCAAAGACCTACTTCACCCGGCACAAACAGCTCTACGAGGATGCCGTGCGCGCGCCCATGCTCGCGCTCACCGGTGAGCTGGCCGGGGAGTTCGGGTCCGCCCAGCTTTTCCGGCCCTATCGGGACGTGCGGTTCGCCAAGGACAAGACGCCCTACAAGACGCATCAGGGCGCCTTCGTGGAGCGGCAGCCCGGGATCGGGCTCTACGTCGAGATCAGCGCCACCGGGCTGCGCACCGCGGGCGGCATCTATTCGCAGGCGGCCGACCAGGTGGCCCGCTACCGGGCCGCCGTCGACGAGGACCTGACGGGCAAGCCGCTGGTGGCGATCACCGATGCGCTGGTGGCGGGCGGTTACACGATCCAGGGGGAGCGGCTCAAGACCCGGCCGCGAGGGTTCGGCGAGGAGCATCCGCGCATCGAGCTGCTGCGGCACAAATCGCTGTACGGGGGGATGCGGTTCGAGCCGGAGCCCTGGGTCTACACGGAGGAGGTGCGGGAGCGGGTGGCCGAGACGTGGCGCGCCTTCGGGCCGCTGGTGGAGTGGCTGAGCGCGCACGTACGAGGCAGCGAGCTGCCCCGCCGCTGAGAGCCGATCCGCCGCAGCCCCGGCGACGGCCCGCACCCGCTGGGGGCCGCGCCCGTGGCGTGCGCCGCTGAGAGCTCGATCAGCGGGGGGCGCTGGTGACCTGGTCGCCCTTGAGGATGCGGTCCACCGTCTGCCCGGCCGCCGACGTCGCCGCCGTCGTGCCCGCCGCCAGCACCAGCGCCAGCGCGGGCGCCGCCAGGCTGCGCACGCTGCGCAGGTTGCGCACCCTGGCCCAGGGCTCGCCGGCCACGTGCATGATGCGCCACTCCCAGAACAGCCCGAGCCCCAGGCACACCATGGTGACCTGCCCCACCACGATCCCCACCACCTGCGCCTTGTCCAGCGCCCCGATGTCGGGCTCGGCCAAAGTCGACAAATATCCGGATAACTCGGTCAGCAGTGCGGCCGCCGCCAGGTGCAGGGCCTTGGTCATCGGCTGGGTGCCGCGCACCCGCGGATAGAAGTAGCCGAACAGGAAGCCGAAGGCGGGCAGCGTGAACAGGTAGCGCGCGTCGAAGATGAAGCTGGTCAGGTCCACGCCGTCGGGCAGGCCGTACACGATCGCGAACGGCAGGCTCAGCAGCAGGCTGATGGTGAAGGCGCGCACTCCGTTGTGCCAGGGCGTGCAGCCGGCGGCCGTGGCGAAGGCGATCTCCGGCTGCCGCCCGTGCTCGTGCAGCGCGGCCTCCAAGGCGTGCCGCCGCTGGTCGAAGTCGGCCATCGACATGTCTCCCGCGCCGATCCGGCCGCGCCCCATGCTGTAGAGCTCCTGCTCGGAGATGAGCAGCAGGCGTCTGTGCAGGGCCGCCCTGATGAGCTGCCGGTGCTCCTCGCGGGTGGCGGGCTCGACGATCGCCGTGGGCGGCCCCGTGAGGAGCCAGCGGGCGGTGGCCCAGGCGACGATGGAGGTGATCGCCAGCAGCGGCAGCGGCACGTCGATGTCGGCCAGCGTCGTGCTGCCGCCCGGCGTGATGTAGAGCACCATCAGCACGGTGATCATCGTCGACTCCGCGACCGGGGTCTCGATCGCGCCGAGATGCCCGCCGAGCCGCCGCAACCGCAGCACCAGCATCACGAACCCCAGCAGGAGCAGCCCGAGCACGCCGCGGACGATCGGGTCGAGGGTGAGGCTGCCGATCTTCGGCACCGGCTGCGCCACCGCCAGGCTCCACGACCCGGAGTCCAGCCACTCGGTCGGCCAGCCCTGCACCAGCAGGCTCACCAGGACGGCCACCGTCACCGCGCCGCGGGTCCACTGCTTGGTCGCCACGGCCACGGCGGCTATGGGGATCATGGCCCAGCCCAGGCCGAGCACCAGCCGGATGCTGTCGGGCGGGTACACCCCGCCCAGCAGCGCCCGCAGCCACAGCGCCAGCGCCAGCAGCCCGATCGCGGCCTCGGCCGACAACACGGCCAGCCGCACGATCACCGGCCTGACCCCGAGGTCCACGCTGAAGGCCACCGCCGAGCCCGCCGCCGCGACGGCCGCCACCGCCCCGCCCGCGATCAGGGCGTGGCCGGACAGTTGCCCGTGCAACCACGACCAGGTCAGCATGCCGAGTCCGACCAGCACGCCCAGGCCGGTGACGACGATCAGGTCGCGGGTGTTCCACGGCGGGCTGGTGGGCAGCACCCGCCCGGCGTGCCGCAACGCGAGCAGGGGCACCGCGACGAAGAGGACGACGTACGCCACCGCCGACCAGTCCTCGGCGAACAGCGGGATCAGCAGTGTGGGCGCGGCCAGCACGAGCCCGACGACCAGCTCCCTGTTGGGCGGCCGCGCCCACCACCCTCGCCCGAGCGAGCGCATCAGATAGAGGATCAGCGCGATGGCGGTGAGCACGCCGAGCGCGGTGGCCCAGGAGAAGTCGTCCTCCACGACCACGTCGGGGAAGCCGAAGGAGTCCGGCGCGAGCGTCATGCTGACCGGATAGGCGCCGATGGAGAACTCCAGCCGCTCCTCCAGCTCCACCGCCGGCGTGATGCCTTCCAGCCGCAACACCCGCCACTCGCCGGGCAGCACCGCCATCAACCGCCTGCCGATGATCACCGGCGAGGTGTTGGGCGCGTTGAAGTCGAGTTTGAGCAGCTCGTCCGTCTTGACCTGCCGCAGCAGCGTCAGCGTGAAACCGGCCGTGGTGCCGCCGGGGTCGGAGGTGATGACGGGCGCCAGGCGCGTCGTGGGCGCCAGGCCGGGCCCGCCCACCTTCACCGCGCCGAACACGGCGTCCGTGACCTGCTGGAGGGTGCCGGGAAAGCCGCCGCCGTGGCGCAACGCCTCGATGAGCGGGTCCTTGGGGGCCATCGTGAGCCGGTGGACGGTGGTCACCTTGACCTGGCGCTGGCGCGGGTCGATCCGCCCATCCGGCACCGGGTCGAGGTCGGCGGCGCCGGCTCTGTTGATCATGACGGTGGTGCTGGTCCTGCGGGCCCAGCGCACCGTGTCATCGGCGCGGGTGGCGGCCTCCACCCACGGGTTGGGTGCCGCGGCGCCCGTGGACGGCGCGGGCCCGGCCACCGGTCTGGCTGCGACGGTGCACCAAACGATCGCCCCCAACGACACCAGAGCCAGCCCGAACGCGATTGCTATCCGGAGCTTTCCCACAAATTGGATGATTCTCCGGCATGCCCGTTTGTTCTATGTCGTGGGGTCACGGTGTGATTACAGCTACTCCCATGACAACTTTTCTTTACGGCAGGACACGGGAGCACGCAGGCATCGCACGTGGCGAAGCCGGGCCGCTTACTCGCCTTGCTTACACCGAAGCCGCGTTTCGGTCGCAAAAAGCGAGCGAAACGCGGCTGATGGAAAGCTTCGGTCAGGCGCGCTTGGCGCGGGCCGTCGCGCGGCCGCGAACGGAGGCGTCGAGCACGACCTTGCGGATGCGCACCGCCTCCGGAGTGATCTCCACGCACTCGTCCTCGCGGATGAACTCCAGGGCCTGCTCCAGCGACAGGTTGCGCGGCGGGATCACCTTCTCGGTCTCCTCACTGGTGGAGGAGCGCATGTTGGTGAGCTTCTTCTCCTTGGTGATGTTCACGTCCATGTCGTCGGAGCGGGAGTTCTCGCCGACGATCATGCCTTCGTAGACCTCGGTGGTCGGCGCGACGAACAGCGTGCCGCGCTCCTGCAGGTTGAGCATCGCGAACGGGGTCACAGGGCCGGACCGGTCGGCCACCAGGGAGCCGTTGTTGCGGGTCCGCAACTCGCCGAACCAGGGCTCGTAGGATTCGAACACGTGGTGCACCAGGCCGGTGCCCCGCGTCTCGGTGAGGAACTCGGTGCGGAAGCCGATCAGGCCACGCGCCGGAACCACGAACTCCATCCGGATCCAGCCGGTGCCGTGGTTGGTCATGTGCTCCATGCGGCCCTTGCGGACGGCCAGGAGCTGGGTGATCGCGCCGAGGTATTCCTCCGGGCAGTCAACCGTCAGCCGCTCGACCGGCTCGTGGACCTTGCCGTCGACGAGCTTGGTGACCACCTGCGGCTTGCCGACGGTCAGCTCGAAGCCCTCGCGGCGCATCTGCTCGACCAGGATGGCCAGCGCCAGCTCGCCACGGCCCTGGACCTCCCAGGAGTCGGGCCGGTCGGTGGGCAGCACGCGCAGCGACACGTTGCCGACGAGCTCCTTCTCCAGGCGGTCCTTCACCATGCGGGCGGTGACCCTGGAGCCCTTGGCCTTGCCCACGAGGGGCGAGGTGTTGGTGCCGATGGTCATGGAGATGGCCGGCTCGTCCACCGTGATCAGCGGCAGCGGGCGCGGGTCCTCGGGGTCGGCCAGCGTCTCGCCGATCATGATCTCGGGAATGCCGGCGATGGCGATGATGTCGCCGGGGCCCGCCTCCTCGGCCGGCTTGCGCTCCAGGGCCTCGGTCATCAGCAGCTCGGTGATCTTGACGCGTGCGATCGATCCGTCGGTGCGGCACCAGGCCACCTGCTGGCCCTTGCGGATGACGCCCTGGTGGATCCGGCAGAGCGCGATACGGCCGAGGTAGGAGGAGGCGTCGAGGTTGGTGACGTGGGCCTGCAGCGGCGCGTTCGGGTCGTACAACGGCGCCGGGATGGTCGACTTGATGATGTCGAACAGCGGTTCGAGGTCCTCGGCGTCGGGCATGCCGGCGTCCTCGGGGCGGTTCATCGAGGCGCGGCCGGCCTTGGCGGAGGCGTAGACGATCGGGAAGTCGATCTGCTCCTCGGTCGCGTCGAGGTCCATGAAGAGCTCGTAAACCTCGTCCACGACCTCCTTGATGCGGGAGTCGGGGCGGTCGACCTTGTTGATGCACAGGATGACCGGCATCTTGGCCGACAGCGCCTTGCGCAGCACGAAACGGGTCTGCGGCAGCGGCCCCTCGGACGCGTCCACCAGGAGCACGACCCCGTCCACCATCGACAACCCGCGCTCGACCTCGCCGCCGAAGTCGGCGTGGCCCGGCGTGTCGATGATGTTGATGGTCATGCCGCCGTGCTTGACGGCGGTGTTCTTGGCGAGAATGGTGATGCCCTTCTCGCGCTCAAGGTCATTGGAGTCCATGACCCGGTCGTCGACATCCTGGTTCGCACGGAATGCCCCGGACTGCCAGAGCATGGCGTCGACCAGCGTGGTCTTGCCATGGTCCACGTGCGCGATGATCGCGATGTTCCGCAGGTCGTCGCGGCTGTTCAAAGGCATGATGACGTCTCGCTCTGTGTCGTGGGGGCGGTCGCGCGAAGTCGCGACTCCTTAAGTCTAGTTGATCCCCTCTGATGGCAGGAGCGGGACGAGGTGTCTGCGTGCGTAAGCGCGGGCATCCGCGTCGTTGCCGAGCGGCGTCGCGCTGTCCGGAATGAGGACGAACGACAGCGTGATGCGGATGAACATCTCGGCCGCCTCGGCGTCCCCGACGTGGTCCGTCAGATAATCTCTGGCCACCGCCAGGTAGGGCCCCGCCTCCAGGGTGAGCTGCGGCAGGAGGGTCCCGGGCTCGGCCGCCAGCAGCCTGCTCAGCAGCGGATGCCCGCGTGCCAGCCGCAACGTGATCGCGAACCCCTCGGCCACCTGGTCCGCGCGGGTCGGAAGGGGCGCGAGCGCCTGTTCGAAGGCCCGCAGAAAACGCCGTAACTCCCGCAGGATCACCGCCTGGACGAGATCGCCCTTACGCGCGAAGCGCCGGTAGACGGTCACGCGCGCCAGCCCCGCGCGCCGGGCGACGTCGTCCATGGTCATCCGGCGCAGTCCCTGTTCGAGCATCGTCGCGTAGGCGGCGTCGAGGATGCGTTCGAGGGAGTCGGACATGGATGCAGCGTACTGAGGCCGACGTACATAGCCGGTTGCACATTTGTGAGCATGGCAACCATGGGACTCGATCCTTAGATTGACGGCATGACGTGGACGGAGCTGGTCATGACCGCGGCGCCGAGGCGGAGCGATCAGCCGGCGGTGAGCGATGTCAGGACCGGCGAGGTGCTGACGTACGGGGCGTTCGGCAGGCGCGTCACCCGTGCCGCCGCGGGCCTGCGCCGCCAGGGCCTGCGCTACGGCGACCACGTCCTCATCGACGTCCCGCTCGGGGCCGCCCTGCCCGTCGCGATCCACGCCGTGGCCTGGGCCGGCGGCGTCTCGGTGCTCGCCTCCTCCGGCACGGCCCGGATGATGATCACCCATCGCCACTACGATCCGGCGGAGGCGAAGGTCGAGCAGGTCTTCTCCTTCCAGCCGGCGCCGGGCGCCAAGCCGTTCGCCGAGCTGCTCACCGACCGGACCGTGGAGTTCGGCCCGCTGGCGGGTCCCGCGATCACCCTCGACGGCGAGCACCTGTTCGACCACGACGAGCTGGCCGCCGACCTGCGCAGGCTCGCGGCGCGGCTGGTGATCGGCAAGGACGACGTCGTGATCAACGCGGTCAGCGAGCCGTTCAGGGGCCTGCGGGTGATCGATTTAGCGATGACGAAGGGCGCTCATGTCGTCATCGCCCACGAGCCCAGTCTGATCGGCTGCCGCGTGCTGGCCGCCGAGCGCCGGGCCACGATCGTCGTCGCGCCATATGACCTGGCCAGACGACTGCTCGGCGATCCGATCCTGCGGGTCGTCGACGAAAGAGCCATCGTAAGCTCGCTTGGCCTTTGAAAAGTGCGACACTGTGGGAGAGTGTGATCCTTCCGCAACGCAGGGTGAACACATGCCAGACCTCTCCCGGCACAACCTTCCAGCAGAGCCCAACCGGTTCGTGGGTCGTGTGCGAGACCTCGACGACCTGCGCGGGTTGTTCGGTGAGACCCGCGTGGTGACGCTGTGCGGAGTGGGCGGCATCGGCAAGACCCGGCTGGCGCTGCGGGTGGCCGCCGGGCTGGTGACCGCCTATCCCGACGGCATCTGGCTGATCGAGCTGGCCAAGTCCAGCCGCCCCGAGATCGTCGAGCAGGAGATCGCCCGGGTGCTCGGCGTCCGCGAGGAGGCCAGCCGCCCGCTGCTCGACACCGTCTCGGCCCGGCTGCGCGACCTGCGCTGCCTGCTGCTGCTCGACAACTGCGAGCACCTGGTCGACCGGTGCGCGGAGGTGGCGGCGTCGCTGGTCGCGACCTGCCCGACCCTCAGCATCCTGGCCACCAGCAGAGAGCCGCTGCGCATCGCCAGCGAGCTGATCTGGCGGGTGCCGCCGCTCGACCTGCCCGACATGGGCAGCCCCGACGCCGAGTCCGTGCAGCTCTTCATGGATCGCGCGGCGGCGGCCGGCACCCGGCTCGGCCCCGACAGCCTGCCCGACATCGTGCGCCTGTGCCAGGCGCTCGACGGGCTGCCGCTGGCGCTGGAGCTGGCCGCCGCCCGCACCAGCCTGCTCAGCCCCGGGCAGATCGCCGACCGCATCGACGACCGGTTCTCGCTGCTCACCACCGGCGGGCGCACCGCTCCGGCCCGGCAGCGCACGCTCCTGGCGGCCGTCGAGTGGAGCTACGACCTGCTGTCGGCGAAGGAGCAGGTGCTGCTGCGCCGCCTGTCGGTCTTCGCCGGCCCCTTCGACCTCGACCTGGCCGAGCAGGTCTGCGCCGAGCGGCCGATCTCCGGGTCGGAGATCGTCGACCTGCTCGGCGGCCTGGTCGACAAGTCGCTCGTGCTCTGCGACGAGGAACGCAGACGCTACTGGCTGCTCGAAACGATCAAGCGGTACGCGATCGAGCGCCTCGAACAGGCCGGCGAGCGCGAGGTGCTGCGCGAGCGGCACCTGAGCGTGCTCTGCGAGCTGCAGGAGCGTCACTTCATGACCGAGATGGTGTCGCCCGGCGTGGCGTGGCCCGAGCGGCTGGCGGCCCTGACCATGAGCAAGAGCCTGGTCGACGACCAGCGCGTCGC
This sequence comes from Nonomuraea sp. NPDC002799, assembly GCF_053592075.1. Classification (NCBI taxonomy): domain Bacteria; kingdom Bacillati; phylum Actinomycetota; class Actinomycetes; order Streptosporangiales; family Streptosporangiaceae; genus Nonomuraea; species Nonomuraea sp. NPDC002799. The sequence continues at coordinate 14,058 of NZ_JBSFVA010000017.1, read as the reverse complement.
GCTCGACTGGGCCGCCGAGTCCGGCAACCTGCCGCTGGGCATGCGCCTCTGCGCGACCAGCACCGGGCTGCTGCCCATCGGCGGCGGCAACCTGACGGAGATCGTCGGCTGGATCGAGCGGCTGCTCGCGTTCGACCTGTCCAACGTGCCCGACGAGCAGGTCGCGCACGTCAAGGCCTACCTCGCCTACGGGCTGGAGGCCAGGGACGAGCTGAGCCGGTCACTGGAGGTGGCCGAGGAGAGCCTGGCCGGGTTGTCGAGCGCCAACGTCTTCACCCGCTGCGTCATGCACAGCCTGCTGGTCGTGGTGCTGCTGCGGATGGGCCGGGCCGACGAGGCGGTGCACCACGCCGAGCAGGGGCTGGCGCTCGCCAGGGGCTCGGACGACGCCTGGAACCAGGCGGCCGGGCTGGCCGGGCTGTCGGCGGTGGCGCTGACCAGGGGCCGGCTCCGTGAGGCGCAGCGGCACGGCGAGGAGGCGCTGGCGCGGGCGCGCGAGCACGGCCACCGCTGGATCATGGCCAGGGCCGCGGCGCAGCTCGGCGGGGTGGCCGAGGCCCGCGGCGACCTGGTGACGGCCAAGACCCAGTACGAGATGGCCGTCCCGTGGCTGCGCGAGCTGGGCGGCGACCTGGAGCTGGCGCGCTGCCTGGCCAGGATCGGCCGGGTGGCGGCGATGCTGCACGAGTTCGCCACCGCCAGGGAGCGGCTGGCCGAGAGCCTCGCGCTGGGCCGGGCGACGGGGCAGCGCCAGGGCGTGGCCCGCTGTCTGGTGGGGTTGTCGGTGCTGGCGGAGTTCGAGGGCGATCTGGAGGGCGCCGTGCTGGCCGCGGCGGCGGCGGTCACGCTGCGCGAGTCGATGGGGCAACATTCGGCCACGATCCGCATCGAGGAGCTGCTCGGCAGGGCCCGGACGAAGCTGGGCGACGGCCGTACCACCCTGTTGTGGTCGCGGGGCAGGGCGATGAGCCCCGACGACGCCGCCCGCCACGTGCTGGCGGGGGAGCGGCTGGCGCCGAAGGAGCCGGTGCCGACCGAGCCCGTCAGGCACTCCCTGCTGACCGCCAGGGAGCAGGAGATCGCCGGCCTGCTCACGCGGGGGTTGTCCAACCGGGCCATCGCCGAGGAGCTGGTGATCAGTCCCGCGACGGTCGCGCGGCACATCGCCAACATCATGGAGAAGCTCGGCTACACCTCTCGGGCGCAGATCGCGGTGTGGGCGGCCGAGCAGCCGGGCGCGTCTGCATAGGGATCTGCATATTCCGCCCCATGTACGCAAGAGACGCCATCCCTACTGTGGACTGGCATGGAGGAGCGCATCGTCATGGTGGATTCGGGCACGGGCGTGAGGCTCACCGAGGAGCAACTCGACGAAAGGTCTGCTATCGCGACCACGCAGTTGCGGCGCAGAGGGGTGCGCGCCGGTGACACCGTGCTCATCTGCCTGCCCGTCGGTCCCGATCTGCTGGTGTCGACCGACGCGGTGATCGCCGCGGGCGGCGTCGCCTGGCCGCTGCCGGTCGAGCTCGACATCGAGACACTTAGGGAGCGCATCGTGGCGAGCGGCGCACGGGTGATGATTTCCGATCTTTCCCACGCATTGGACGCGGCGGACGAATCACGCGTACGGATCGTGATGAGCGTCGCCGACCTGAGCGCCCTACATTCGTATCCGACCAGTCGCGAACTCTGCACGGAAAGTGATCGCATCAGGCCCTGAAGCGGTGGAGGATAGGCACCAGCCGTGATCCTCCCGCGACCAAACTGGGCCCTACATGACCGTGCATGTTCCGCACAACCTCCCCGCCGAGCCCAATCGTTTCGTCGGGCGGTCGAGAGACGTTGCCGAGCTGTGCGAGCTGGTCCACGACCAACGTGTGATCACGCTCAGTGGCATCGGCGGCATCGGCAAGACGCGGCTGTCGCTGCGCGTGGCGGCCACCGTGGTTCCGCTGTTCGCCGACGGGGTGTGGCTGGTCGAGCTGGCCCGCGTCGGCGACCCCGCGCTGGTCGTCAACGAGCTGGCCGAGGTGCTCGGCGTCCGCGACGAGATCCCCGGGCGGCTCCTCGACGGCCTGCGGGTGCGCCTGCGAGAGGCCAGGACGCTGATCGTGCTCGACCACTGCGAGCATCTGGTCGAGCACTGCGCCGACCTGGTGGCCGAGCTCGTCGCCGAGTGCCCCGGCCTGCGCTTCCTGCTGACCAGCCGGGAGCCGCTGCGGATCCCGGGCGAGCTGGTCTGGCGGGTGCCGCCGCTGGAGCTGCCCGACGACCATCATCCCGACGCCGAGTCGGTGTTGCTGTTCGTCGATCGGGCGCTCGCGGCCGGCGCGCAGGAGGTGGCCACCAGCATGGACGACGTCGCCCGCCTGTGCAGGGCGCTCGACGGGCTGCCGCTGGCGCTGGAGCTGGCGGCGGCCCGCACCAACCTGCTGGGCCCCGGCTGCATCGCCGTCCGGCTCGGCGACCGGTTCGGGCCGCTCACGACCGGCGACCGGGCGACGACCTTGCGGCAGCGCGCCGTCCTGGCCACCGTCGAGTGGAGCCACGACCTGCTGCTGCCCAAGGAGCGGGTGCTGCTGCGCCGGTTGTCGGTCTTCGCGGGGCAGTTCGACCTCTGGCTGGCCGAGCGGGTGTGCGCCGACGGCGGCATCCTGCGCCGGGCGGAGCTGCTCGACCTGCTGAGCGGCCTGGCCTGCAAGTCGCTGGTGCGGCAGCACGGCGCGCGCGGCCGCTACAGCCTGCTGGAGACGATCAAGCAGTTCGCCGCCGACCGGCTGGCCGAGGCCGGCGAGACCACGTGCCTGCGCGACCGGCACCTGCGGGTGATCTGCGAGGAGATGGAGCACTGCTACGAGGCGGGCTCGCTCGAACGGCGGTTGCCGTGGCAGGAGCGGTTCCCCTACTTCGCCAAGGGCCGCGGCCTGCTCGGCGACTGCCGGATCGCGGTCGACTGGGCGGCCGGGTCGTGCGAGCCGGAGCTCGGGCTGCGTCTGGCCCGGGCGGCGCTGGCGATCATGGCCGTCCGGGGCGACCTGGGCGAGAGCGTCGGCTGGCTTGAGCAACTGCTCGCGCTCGACCTGTCAAAGGTGCCCGACGACCTGGTCGCGGTGGCCAAGGGCGGGCTGGCGTACGGCCTGGAGCTCGGCGACGAGCTGGCGCGCGCCGAGGAGCTCATCGCGCAGGGCGTCGAGGAGCAGAAGAAGCACCCCTACACGCACTGGCTGGGCATCACCTACGGCGTCGCGCTGACCGTGTTCTTCCGCACCGGGCAGAGCGAGAAGGCCCTGCGCTACCTGGAGGAGCTGGAGGCGGCCGCCGGCGCCCACGACGATCCGGTCAATCTGGCCACGGTCCGCATCGCCCAGCTCAACCTGGCGCTCTTCCACGGGCGGCTGGACCAGGCGCAGCGCCACGGCGAGGAGGCGCTGGCGCTGGCCAGGGAGTCGGGGCACCACTGGACGCAGGCCAGGGCGCTGACCCACCTGGCCGCGGTGGCCGAGGCCGGGGGCGATCTGGAGGCCGCGATGTCCCACCACGCCGCCGCGCTGCCGCTCCTCGACGACCTGGACAACCGCGTCGAGCTGGCCCGCTGCCAGGCCCAGCTCGGCTGGGTGGCGGTCGGGCTGGACGACCACGCGACCGCGAGCCGGCACGTGGCCGCGAGCCTGGCGCTGAGCACGCGGACGGGCCAGCGCCGGGGCATCGTGCGGGCCCTCATGGCGCTGTCCGCCCTGGCTCAGGCGCGCGACGACCTGGAGGGCGCGGTGCTGGCCTGTTCCGCGGCCAGCACGTTGCGCGAGTCCATCGGGCAGTTCGGCACACCGGCCCCCGTCCAGCAGTTGCTGACGCTGGCCAGGATGGAGCTCGGTGCGGGCCGGACGGCGCTCCTGTGGAGCAGGGGCGCCGCGCAGTCGCCCGAGGACGTGGCCAGGCGGGTGCTCGACAGCGAGTTCGCGCCCCCGCCGGTGCCGCCGCCCACGCGGCCGGGGTTGCGACACAGCGGGCTGACCGGCCGGGAGCGCGACATCGCCGCGCTGCTCATCCGCGGGCTGAGCAACCGGGCCATCGCGCTGGAGCTGGTGATCAGCCCGGCCACGGTGGCCCGGCACATCGCCAACATCATGGAGAAGCTGGGCCACGACTCGCGGGCGCAGATCGCGGTGTGGGCGGCCGAGCACGGGATGGATTCCGGCCGAACATAAACTGACATCCATGCCGTTCGCGCCCAACTTTCCTGTCATGCTCAGGACCGAGGACGGGGTCCGCATCGACGCCGCGCACACGCCCGCCGCCCGTCCGGACGCCGCCCGGCCGGACGTGGGCCCGACGGACGTGGGCCCGACGGACGTGGGCCCGACGGACGTGGGCCCGACGGACGTGGGCATCGTGGTGGCGCACGGTTTCACCGGCTCCTGGCGGGAGCGCACCGCGCGCCGCATCGTGCACGTGCTGAGCGGATACGGCGGTGTGATCGCCTTCGACTTCCGCGGTCACGGCCGATCGGGGGGCGAGACCACGGTGGGCGACCTGGAGGTCCTCGACGTGGCGGCCGCCGTCAGGCACGCCCGCGTGGTGGGCTACTCCAAGGTCGCGGTGGTGGGGTTCTCCATGGGCGCCGCGGTCGCCGTCCGGCACGCGGCGCTGCACGGCGGTGTGGACGCGGTCGCCTCGGTGAGCGGCCCGGCCCGGTGGTACTACCGGGGCACCAAGCCGATGCGCCAGGTGCACTGGGCCATCGAGCGGCCGGTGGGGCGGTGGGCGGCCCGGCTGGCCAAGCACACGCGGATCGCCCCGCGGCAGTGGGACCCGATCCCGCTGCCGCCCCACGAGGCCGCCGCGCTCATCGCGCCGGTCCCACTGCTGATCGTGCACGGCGACGCCGACGCCTTCTTCCCCCTGGATCACGCGCACCAGCTCTACGCCGGCGCGCGCGAGCCGAAGGAGCTCTGGATCGAGCCCGGCTACGGTCACGCGGAGGCGGCCGCGACCCCCGACCTGGTTCGCAGAATCGGCAAATGGATCTCCTCGAACTTTTCTTGAGTAATACGCGTCTACCTAGGGCGTAAGGAAGGAATCCGCCGGGAGAAAAGTCCCTCGGGAAGAAAACCGCCTTGGCGGTGGACATGGGACATACTTCAGTAGTCAGGCGGTCGCCCAGCGTCGCGGGGGCGCGCTGGGTGATTCCCGCATGGCAGGGCCCCGCGGTGCACGCGGGGCCCTGTGCGGGCGGGCTCAGCCCAGCCGGGCGATGCTCTTGTACTCCAGGTAGCCGGACAGGCCCTCCGGGCCCAGCTCGCGGCCGATGCCGCTGGCCTTGAAGCCGCCGAAGGGCGCGTTGGACTCCAGCATGTAGCAGTTGACGCCGTAGGTGCCGGTGCGGACCCGGCGGGCCACGTCCATGCCGTGCTCGGTGTCGGCCGTCCAGACCGTGCCGGCCAGGCCGTAGTCGCTGTCGTTGGCGATGCGGACCGCGTCGGCCTCGTCGTCGTACGGGATCACCGTGAGGACCGGGCCGAAGATCTCCTCGCGGGCGATGCGCATGTCGTTGGTGACACCGGAGAAGACGGTGGGCGCGACGTACCAGCCCCGGTCGTAGGGGCGGTCGAGACCGCCGACGACGACCTTGGCGCCCTCCTCCATGCCGATCTTGATGTAGCCCTCGACCCGGTCCTGCTGGCGCCTGGCCACCAGCGGGCCGATGCCGGTCGCGGGGTCGGCGGGGTCGCCGACGGGCTGGGAGTTGACCATGCCGGCGACGGCCTCGACGACCTCGTCGTAGCGGTTGCGCGAGGCCAGGATGCGGGTCTGGGCCACGCAGGCCTGGCCGTTGTTCATGAGGGAGGCCATGGTCAGGAAGCCCATGCTGGCCGGCAGGTCGGCGTCGTCCAGGATGATCGCGGCCGACTTGCCGCCCAGCTCCAGGCTGACCCGCTTGAGCTGCTCGCCGCAGACGGCGGCGATGCGCCGGCCGGCCGCGGTGGAGCCGGTGAAGGCCACCTTGTCCACGCCCGGGTGGGAGACCAGGTGCTCGCCCACCTCGCGGCCGGCGGCCACGATGTTGAGCACGCCCGCCGGCACGCCGGCCTCGGCCACCCACTCGGCCAGCAGGTACGCGTCCAGCGGCGTCTCGGGCGCCGGCTTGAGCACGACCGTGCAGCCCGCCAGCAGCGCGGGCGCGAGCTTGGTCATCGTGACGAACTGCGGCACGTTCCAGGGCACGATGGCCGCCACGACGCCGACGGGCTCGCGCCGCACCGTGATCGGGCCGAACAGGCCCGGCCGCTGCTCCTCCTGCTGGAAGTCCTTGCCCAGCTCGGCGTAGTACTGCAGCATGCCGAGCGGCTGAGGCGCCTGCGCGAGGTTGGAGAACGTGATCGGCGAGCCCATCTCCTCGGTGATGAGCTGGGCCATCTCGCTCTGCCGCTCGTTGTAGATGGCGGCGAGCCTGCCGATCACCTCGGCCCGCTCGGCGAACGTCATCCGCGGCCACGGCCCGTGGTCGAACGCCTGCCTGGCGGCGGCGACCGCGCGCTCCATGTCCTCGGCGGTGCCGTCGGGCACCCGGCCGACCAGGTCCTCGGTGTGCGGGGAGACGACGTCTATGGTTCCGGTGCCCGCTGGGGCCACCCATTCGCCCCCGATGAACAGCGTGTCGTGCTGGCGCATGTCGTGAGCCTCCTGCTTGACCGAATGCTTGCTTGCGAGCGGTACGCCTCAAGGTGACCGAACCATGTTCTGTCCGTGCACGCAAGAGGGGCGCGGCACGAGCGTGCCGCACCCCTCAGGTCGTCAGCGTCATCCGCCGAGCAGGTGGCGCAGGGACCTCTTGACCAGGTCCGTACGCGTGGCCACGTCGGTCACGCTCTCCACCCCGAAGCCCAGGTAGACGGTGTCCTTGGTGACGATGCCGCCGCCCTCCTCGAAGAGCTGGTCGGTGCGGAACCAGTTGTTGATCGACGGCGAGGTGCCCTCGGGAGGCGCCGCGACGGTCCAGCCGCCGAGGTCGGACTCGAACGAGGTCGACTCGCTCGCCGCGCCGTCCAGGGTGACGGCGAAGTCGTCCAGGAAGACGCCCGCGCCCTGGCTGGCCCAGTCGCTGATGTAGGAGATGGACAGCTCGACCTGCTTGCCCGCGTACGGGGTCAGGTCGATCTTCCACTGCTGCCAGCCGGCCGAGTTGCCGGAGGCCGCGTGCCACGCGCCGGAGGTGCCGGCCGGCTCGCAGGCGACGCCCTGGTAGCGCTGGGTGAACGGATGGATCACGCGCCAGCCGCTGCTGTTCTCCGTCTTGCAGCTCTCGCCGGTGTCCTGCGTGGTGTGGCCGTTGGCGTCGGGCAACGTGGTCCAGTCGTCGCCGCCCGCCGTCCTGGCCTCCACGGTGAGGAAGTCCCAGGCGCTCTCGGTGTCGTAGGAGGTCCAGAACGACAGGTCGCCGCTCGTTTTGCCGGTCAGGTCGATCGTCTTGCTCAGCCGCTTCCAGGAGACGTCCGCGATGCCGCTGTAGACGTCCCAGGAGCCGGTGTGCGGGTCGAACGGGCCGCCCGGGCGTACCCACTTGATCTGGGCCGAGCTGGCGAACTGCGGGAACTGCGCCGGAGGCAGGATGGCCGACGTCGCCACGAACGAGTTGGTGTGGCCCGGCTCGATCGTGGCGTCGAGGCCCTCGAACGTGCCGCCGCTGCCCTGCAACGCGAACGGCTGCCCGGTCTCGTGGTCGGTGCCCGCGTCGTCGAAGAAGACGTAGGCGCCCAGCCAGTACTGCTGGAAGTCGTTGAAGACCGGGATGCACGGCGGGTCGTCGGGCACCGTGCACTCCGGCTGTGCCGGCTGGTCGGGCTGGTAGTAGTACGCGCCGTTGTTGTTGGCCGCGAACGACGGGTACTTGCCGGCGTGCAGCAGTTTGCCGCCCTCGTTGAGGTAGTCGCGGACCGCCAGTTCGGTCTGCACGCCGCCCTTGGACGTGGTGCCGCCCACCTGGCCGGTCGACCTCGGGATGATGTCGTCGCCGGTCTCCCAGACCACCGCCTTGTAGTGGCTGAGCACGCCGAGCGGGTGCGGGGCCTTGCGGCCGTTCTTGTCCATGTCGTACACGTCGGAGGTGTAGCCGGCCGCCTGGAGCGCGGTGGCGTACTCGTCGGCGTACTTGGCCTCCGTCACGCCCTGCGCGGGGCTGAGGCCGGTGACGTCCTCGGTGGCCAGGACCAGCACCTTGCCGCCGATGTCGGTCGCCACGCTGTAGGTGAAGTCGGCGCTCTTCCTGCCGATCGAGCTGAACCAGACCTTCACCTTGTCACCGGCCTTGGTGCCGGTGATCTTGCCGCGCAGCCGGTGGTAGTAGCGGTCGTAGCCCGCGCCGTAACGCTCGCCGCCCTTCCACTCGCCGGTCAGGGCGGTCTTGGTACGGCCGCCGTTGACCTGGTAGTTCAGGAAGACAGGACCGAGCTTGCGCTTGGCGTTGACCTGGACGACCTGGTCCTTGCCGTGGCTGACCTCGAACGGGTCGAGATCGAAGTCCGGGGTCTTGTTGCCCAGGTGGCTCACCGGCTCGGCCGGGTTGACCGCGGACCTGGCCACGTCGAGCGCGAACGGCACGCCCTTCTCGAACTCCGCCTGCACCAGCGCCTCGTCGTCGGGGAAGACGAACCCGCAGCCGTCGCAACCCTCGTTGAGCTCCGGCGTCCACGACAGGGTGCCGTACTGGGCGTGCGCCTGGTCGTTGGTGTCACCGTTGGTGGTGTACAGCTCGGCGCCGAGGTCGGGGTCGAAGCCGGGGATGGCCGGGTTGGCGTCGTTGCCGGTCAGCGCCTCGTAGATCGGGTTGTCGGCCGTCTCGGTGGCGATCTGGAAGCCGATCGGGTAGAGCAGCAGCGGGCCGTAGGAGTGGTAGTTGAGCTGCATCTCGAACCGGACGCGCCGGAGCAGGCCGTCCATGGCCTTCGTCTCGGGCTCGCTGGCCGGGCCGGTGCCGCGGTAGGTCTCGCTGCTGGGGATGCTCGACGAGCCTTCCTCGTCGTAGTGGAAGTTGGTGGGGAAGTTCCGGTTCGGGTCGACGCCGTCGCCGGCGGTGATCTGGCCGTCGCCGTTGTTGTCGCGCAGGTTCTTGCGCCACAGGCGGTTGCCCTCGGTGAAGGTGAAGTCGTACCCGTCGGGGTTGGCCACCGGCACGAACCAGAGCTCGGTCTTGTTGAGCAGATCCTTGAGCGTGGCCTTGTTCGCGACCACGTGCTTCAGCAGCCGCAGGTCCACCTGGGTGGCGATCCACTCGCGGGCGTGCTGGGTGGCGGAGAAGAGGGTCGCGGGCTTGAGGCCGTCGGGCAGCAGCCGGGCGCCCGTGCTCACCTTGGCGGCCAGGATGTCCTGGCCCTTCAGCGTCTTGCCGATCGACTGGAGCTTGACGATGTCCTTGTTGGCGGCGGCGATGGCCTTGAGCTGGTCGGCGATGCCGCCCTGCTCGGAGTAGGACTTGTAGACGGTGTAGCCGCTCGCCGCCTGCGCCCTGGCGGCCTCCAGCTGGGTCTGGCCCTGCGGGTTGCGCACGGGCTCCGGTGTGTGGCCGAGCTTCTTCAGCGCCGCGAGGTCCGCCTGGGCGGCGGTCAGCTCGACGTGCTCCTTGCCGTCCTGGGTGTCCTGCTGGACGACGTCGAAGCCCTTCTCCCTGAGCGCTTGCGCGGTGCCAGGCGCGCTTTCCAGCTCATACAGCTCGATGCGGTCGCTGGGCGGCAACGGAGCCGCCGACGCCGGCGGGGTCATGGTCACGATTGAGGTGCCTAAGCCGAGGATGACGGCGGTGGCGACATTGAGTGTTCGAGACACGGTCTGCCCCTTCGCAGAGACGAGTTCGATCGCCATCTCAGACCGTTGGAGCGATCTAGACAAGACCCAATCTTTTAGGTCCTCCTTATTTAGTACAAATGCCAAAAACTTCGCCAATGGTGCGGCACTTCCGTCGTTCGCATGACAGGCATCAAGATCATCTTCTATAGTTTCGGTCCGTCTATGAGGGGAGGGGACGGACGTGAGAATCTGGCGGGCCGCCGTTCTTGTCGCCGTCCTCACCGGGCTGCTCGGGCTCCAGGAGCCGCAGCCTGCCGCCGCCGACCCTTCGCCCGCTGAGCTGCGCAAACTCACCAAGCAGGCGTCCCAGCTCAACGACCTCTACCGGGGCCAGATCCAGAGCCTGGAAGAGATCAGGATCCAGGCCAAGAAGGCCACGGACACCTCGGGCGACCTGGACGCCCAGCTCAAGGCCGCGCAGCGCGAGGTGGGCCGCATCGCGCAGACCACCTACATGCTGGGCCCCATCGACAACCTGCAGCTCTTCGCGCCGAGCGTCGAGCCGTACAAGGTGCTGGGCCAGGCGGCCAACCTGTCCTACATGGCCGCCGAGCGCGCCCAGCGGGTCGACAACATCCAGAAGCTGATCGACAAGTCCAAAGACGCGAAGGTCAACGCCAACGACAAGATCGAGAAGCTGAAGAAGGAGATCAAGACCATGCAGGGCAGGCGGCGCGAGATCGAGCGCATGCTCGCCAGGTACGGCTTCCAGCAGCCCGGCGGCGCCGAAGGGCTGACCCCGCGGATGATCTCGGTACGCGCGGACATCATGCAGAACTTCCCGATGAAGTACGGCGTGGGCTGCCTGCGCCCCGGCGACCCCGGCGAACACGGCAAGGGCCGCGCCTGCGACTTCATGATGTCCGGCGGCGGCAGCATGGCCGGCGGCGCCGACGCCGACCGCGGTGACGCCCTGGCCGAATATCTCATCAGGAACGGCGCCCGGCTGGGCGTCATGTACATCATCTGGAAGCAGCGCTACTACGACATCCGGTCAGGCGGCGGCTGGGACCCGATGTCCGACCGCGGCGGCGTCACGGCCAACCACTACGACCACGTGCACGTCTCCGTGTTCTGAGGCCGCGCCCGCGGCCCCCAGAGCCGCTCCTGGCGCGTGCGGGGCGGGAACCGGTGCCCCGGTGACCCGGGAGCGCCGTCCGGGGCGTCCGCTCCCGTCAAGGCTCGCGGCGGCCGGTGCTCCAGGCTCATCACTTCTGCCGAACAACGGGACAGAGCGGGCGCCGCCGGCAACTTAACCCGCAAGTAATAAGCCAGGATGGGACCATGACGAGTACCTTGCGCCGTCGCCCCGCCCAGCGCCGCAGCGTGGAGCGGGTGGAGCGGATGCTCGACGAGTGCGCGCGCCTGCTCGACGAAGTCGGCTACGAAGCGCTGACCACGAAGGAGGTCGCGCGCCGGGCCGAGGTGCCGATCGGCACGTTCTACCAGTTCTTCCACGACAAGCAGGGGCTGGTCCGCGCGCTGGCGCTGCGCAACCTCGACGCGTTCCTCGAACGGGTCACCGAACGCATCGCCGGGGCCCGCCTCCAGCACTGGACCGATCTGGCCGACCTGGCCATCGACGAGTTCGTCGCGATGAAGCGCAGCACGCCCGGCTTCTCCGTGGTCGACTTCGGCGAGGTGCTGGCCGGGCCCGGCGGCGGTCCCGTCGAGGGCTCCAAGCGGGCCCTCGACGAGTCGCAGGAGAACAACGCCGTGGTGGCCGACCGGCTGCGCGGCCTGACGCTGGAGCTGCTGCACGCCCCGGTGGGCCCAGGGCTCGACCGCGCGCTGCTGGTGGCGGTCGAGGCCACCGACGCCGTGCTCAAGCTGGCCTTCCGGATCGACCCCGCCGGGGACGCGCTGATGATCGCCGAGTGCAAGCAACTGGTCCGCCGCTACCTGGCCGACCACCTGCCGTAGCCCGCCGCGCTCACCTGCCGTGAGCCGCCGCGCACCCGCCGCAGGCCGCCGCGTTCACCTGCCGTGAGCCCTCTCGCTCACCCGGTCGCGCCCGAAACCCCCCTGGCCCGTTCCAGCCGGGGCGTGCTCCAGGCCGGTCCCATTGACCTGGAGTGGACTCCAGGTGGGATGCTGGTAGCCGTGAGCGTGTACACACCCGCCGAAGTGGTCGAGGAGACCGGCTTCAGCATCGACACCCTGCGCTACTACGAGAAGATCGGCCTGCTGGAGCGGGTCGGCAGGAACGCCGCAGGCCAGCGCAGGTTCAGCCAGGAGGACGTCGGCTGGCTCGGCATGTTGCGCTGCCTGCGCGACACGGGCATGCCCATCGCCAAGATGTTGCGCTTCGCCCAGCTCGTCCGCGAGGGCAACCACACGATCCCCGACCGGATCAAGCTGCTGGAGGAGCACGACAACCAGGTCCGGGCGCAGATCGCGAACCTCGCCGAGCGTCAGCACTACATCCACAACAAGATCTCCTTCTACCGCAGCATCCTCTAGCCCCGCCTTTGCCCGCCGGTTGTTAGACCAAGATCCATGGCGGCTGGATCGAGGGTGAGGCGGATCGACATCCCGCTGCGCCGTGTCGCCGTGCTCTGCGCGGCGATGTTGTTCGCCCTGCTGGCGCACGTCACGATCGTCCAGGCGTTCGGCTCGCCGGCGCTCAACGCCGACCACCGCAACGAACGGCCGCTGATCGCCAGGTTCGAACGGCCGCGCGGCGACATCCTCACCTACGACGGCACGGCCATCGCCACGAGCCGCCCGGCCGGCGGCGGGCCGTACCTCTACCGGCGCGTCTACCCGCAGGGCGAGCCGTACGCCGCTGTCACCGGGCACATGGCGCTGCAGCACGCCACCGGCATCGAGCACGCGCAGGACGCGGTGTTGTCCGGCGCCGACGCCAAGGTCAGGGTGCGCTCGCTGGTGCGCGAGCGGTCCGCCGGGGGCGCCGACGTGCGGCTGACGATCAGCGAGCGGGCGCAGCGGGCGGCCTACCAGAGCCTCAGGACGACGGGCATCCCGGGAGCGGTGGTGGCGCTCGACCCGGCCACCGGGGCGATCCTGGCACTCGCCACGTACCCGACCTACGACCCGAACCTCCTGACCACCTTCGACCGCGGCATGCTCGCCGACGTGACCCGGCGGCTGCGGGAGGCGCCCTCGCAACCGCTGCTGAACCGGGCGCTGAACCGGCTCTATCCGCCCGGGTCGACGTTCAAGCTGGTCACCGCGGCCGCCGCGCTGGCCTCCGGGGAGTACACGCCGACCGCCCTGGTGGACGCGCCGGCCCGGCTGCGGCTGCCGGGGACGCCGACGTACCTGCGTAACGCCGGCGGCCTGACCTGCGGAAACGCCCGTCCGACGCTCACGTACGCGTTCCAGGCCTCGTGCAACACCGCGTTCGCCGCCATCGGGCTGCAACTCGGGCAGGACCTTCTGCGGGACCAGGCCGAGGCGTTCGGCTTCAACGCGCCGGACCTGACGATCCCGCTGGTCACGACGGCGAGCCGGTATCCGCCGGCCATGGACCGGCCGCAGACCGCCCTGTCGGCCATCGGGCACCACGACAGCCGGGTCACCCCGCTGATGGTCGCCATGTTGTCGGCGGCCGTGGCCAACGACGGGGTGCTGATGCGGCCGTACCTGGTGGCGGAGGTGCGGCTGGGGGACGGCTCGGTCATCAGCCGGGCCGATCCGTCGCCCTACCGGAAGGTCATGTCACCGACGCTGGCCGGGCACCTGGCGGCGATGATGACGCAGTCGGGCGGCTCCGGGACGAAGGCGGCGCTGTCGCAGGGGGAGGTGACCATGCGGATCGCCGCCCCGGACATCGTCCCCGGCGCTCAGGACGACGCGCTCGTGACGGCTTTCGCGCCCGCCGACCTGCCCGAGGTGGCGGTGGGGGTGGTGCTGGAGCGTCCCGGGTCGCGGGCCGACGTCGTGACCACCATCGCGCGCGCCGTCATCCAGGCCGCCCTGTCGTGAACGCTGCCACCGGCAGGGGGTTGATCAGCGGTAGGCGGTGGCTTGGAGGGTGTAGAGCTCGGCGTAGAGGCCGTCGAGGGTCATGAGGGTGTCGTGGTCGCCCTGTTCGGTGATCTTGCCGTGGTCGAGGACGTAGATGCGGTCGGCGTAGCGGACGCTGGCCAGGCGGTGGGTAATGAGCAGGACGGTGCGGCCGTCGGAGTGGGAGCGGATGCGTTCGAAGAGGGCGTGTTCGGCGCGGGCGTCGAGGGCGGCGGTGGGTTCGTCGCA
>NZ_JBSFVA010000016.1:161969-235240 GCF_053592075.1 Nonomuraea sp. NPDC002799 | reverse complement strand
CTTTCACCCAGGATCTACCCCGACAGACCCAGGTGGTCCTGGGTCGTCCCAGGCATGCCCAGGCACACCTACTTCAGGGAAGTGCGGCTGGAGTACTAGCCCCCACGAGCCGCAGCCTGGCCTTCTTGCCAAGGGTGTAGTCGTCCGAGCCGCCGTGTTGCTGCGCACGGGGTGAGGGGGAACTTGTGGCGATGAGGAGGAAAGATGCCTACTGGTGGAAAGCTGCCGGTGATCGGCTTACACGGCCGAATGGTGCTGCGCCGCCTGGTGTTCGGTGCCGGCCCGTGGGTCAGCGCGACCTTGAGGCTGAGCGTCGAGTCGGTGCTGAGCGGCGTGGTGTCGTGTCTGTTGGTGTTCAGTACCGGCCCTGGCCCAGCGCGACCGCGAGGCTGAGCGCTGAGTCGGTGCTGAGCGGGGTGGTGTTGCGTCGGCCGGTGTTCAATATCCGCCTGTCGGCTGGCGCGACCTCGAAACCGAGAGTCGAGTCTCGGGTGGAGATGGGTGACCAGCGGGGCAAGGCCGTTGTTGCCCGCATGCCTCACTTGGCTGCTTACCTGCCGGCTCTCATGTTTTGGCGCCCGGTCATTTCGCCGCAGGCATGACGGTGTTAGAGCGAACGAGTGGCAACGGGCGCTGTGGCTGCGTTGAGTGTGAGGGGAGAAGCCGTGGAGCTGTACACGGTTGCGCGTGGGTACGGTGGGGCGCCGATTGGTGAGGTCGGAGGCTCCGGGCGAGGCGATCTACTCGCCCGGTGCCTTCCGTCCTAAGACGGGCAGTCTGTGCGCGATGGAGGCCTAAACGGGCATGCTGTACGTAATCCGGAATCGGTCGCCCGGGATGACGATGTCGCTTGTCTCCACAGGGCGGTCACCTGCCCAATGGGTACGTTCCACATGAAGCACGTGAACGCCAGCCGCCAGATCGAGCGCGTCGCTCTCCGCTGGTCTGGGGACACGGGTATGCACGCTCTCGACAATCTCAGTGATCTTTATGCCGTGCGCGTACATCCTGGCGACCAGGCTCCGTCGCTCTTCTTCCGTGTGGGGTGTGAACTCCATCGGCTCATAGGAGGTGGCAATCTGAAGCGGTCTCCCGTCGCCGCGGAAGACATATCGTGTCTTGGTCAGCGCGGTCGTCTCTTTGAGACGTAGTCGTCTGGCGATGTCAGGGTCCGCTTCCGCCGGTTCGCTGTGCCAGTCCCACGTCACGCGTCTGCCCTGAGACTGCAGGTCGGCCGCGAACGGGGCCGGATGATCGAGAAAACGCCATCGGTAGAGCGTCGTCAGGTCAGGACGTTCCCTGACGTAATGGCCCGAGCCCACGCGGCCGATGATGAGACCTTCGCTGGCGAGCACGCGAAGCGCGTGGCGGGCGGCGGTCTCGCCGACCTGATACTTACGGGTGAGCTGCGCCCGTGAGGGGATGGGCGCGCCGGGGGGAAGGGTGCCGTCGGTGATCTGTCGCCGAATGTCTTCGACGACACGCAGGTAGACCGGATCTGAGGTGGCCACTAGTCCATCCCTGGGGGTTCGTGTGAGGCGTTGCCCCATGTTGCCGTATTCGGCAGGTAACCGACCGTCATCGATGACTGCTGGAGCCCCAACTTTGCGATGGCGGAAAATTATCGGCGAAACCCTGTAACGCCGATGTAAGGGGTGGCGATTCTCCGGTAGAGGTCGTCGATGTGTGTACCCCCGAGCACATATCGGCGGCCTCTTCCACTGTCCGCCTTCCCGGGCCACGATGATGGACGGCACGCGAACGGCCTGGTCGGCCGCCCTCTGGTGCGTGCGGCTTGGACTGAGCGTGGGATCGGTGAGGACGCTGAGCGAGGAGTCCTCAAAGCGCGGAGTCCTGCACCGGTCACTGCGACTGGCGGCACACCCATAGGCCGAGGTTCTCGATGGCGGCGACCAGGCGGCGTGCAGCGTGATTGCCGGCTGCGGTGATTCGCTCAGGCTGGCGGGACGAGAAGCGCGCGTCGCCGGCGCGGACCTCGCCGTCGAGGCAGAGCACGATCTGGGGGGCGGTTTTCTGTCACGCTGGTGACGCGGCAAGGTGCGGTGTCGCGGCGCACCACCGCATCGGTCCTACGCGAAGCCCGCGCCCAGCCCGCATCGCTGCTGTGGCCAAGTCGGCCCCTGTGCGCGGGATGGTCGTCATGATGCCCTGGCGCTCGATGTGGGATGCGTCATCGTGTTCGACAAAATATGTCCATATGACTAGATAGTGTGGCCCAGGCGTCGTTTGCGCAGCCATTGAGGCGCTGATTGTTTCCGGGAAGAGGTTCGGCGCTTCGCCGCCCCCGTAGCCAGCGCGGAGGTCGAGCGCGTCCATGGCGGACAGCGCCCGCTGAGCTGGCGCCTTGCTCGCTCAGCGGAGACGGTCGAGCGCTCGACTTGCGAACAGCGGGCTGGGCGCTTGCGAAAAGCGGGGCTGGGTGCTGTTCGGGTCTCCTGCGATGAGGGCTGGGCGCCGAGTGGTCGTCTGAAATCGCCCTTAAGTGGCCGTAGGCCAGGAGTCCACTTCTGCCTAGGTTGAGCTGTCGACGTCCATGACGATGAACCCGTCGCGGCATGCCCTGAAGGGCGGCCGGCGCCAGGGCGGGCTCGTAGCCCCTTCGGGCTGCACGACCAAGAGGGAAATACATGATCAGCATTGACAAGCTCCTTCCGTTCGATCGGGATGCCTGGGAGGGCTTGTTCCGTGCCTACATCGACTTCTACGAGCGAGTCGAGCCGGACGAGATGTACGACCGCGCATGGCAAGAGTTCCTGGCTGGCTCCCGCCTGCACGCTCTGGGGGCAAGGCTGGATGGGCGGCTCGTTGGCATCACGCATTTCTTCACCCATGCGAACACCTCGGCACCGGACATTGACGTCTGCTACCTCCAGGATCTGTTCACCGCGCCGGATGCCCGTGGCCAGGGCGTGGCGCGCGGACTGATCGAGGCCGTGACGGACTGGGCCGGTCAGCGCGGCTGCTCCCGGGTGTATTGGAACACGCACGAGTCGAACCACACCGCGCGCCGCTTGTATGACAAAGTTGCCGAGAATCGGGGATTTATCAGGTATCAGATTGATTTGCCGCAGTAGGGCGGGTCGACCAGGTTGCTTGGTGGTGATTACCCGGGCCGGTCGGGCTTGGTGCTGAGGTGAGGACTGCGGCCGTCCGTGGCGTCCGCGCGGGTGGGGGCACTCGGCGGGGTTCGATTCGTGCTGATGGAACGTACGATGAGGGCTGCCGCCGTTGGCGGCGGTGCTGTTCGTTCTGAGGCTCAAGATGCCTGTGAATGAGGGCGAACCGGACTTGAGGCAGGCGAAACGGGGTGGCGAGGTCCACTGGATTTCTGAATCCAGGTAGCGTTCGTACTATGGCATCGCCAACTGGAACCACCGAAGCACCCTTCGGCCGTATGCTGACCGCGATGGTCACGCCGTTCACCTCCGATGGCGAGGTCGACTATGTGGCTGTGCGGCGTCTTGCCGCCTATCTGGTGGACGAGCAGCAGAACGACGGTTTGATCGTCAACGGGACGACCGGTGAGTCGCCCACGACGTCGGACGAGGAGAAGCAGCGCATCGTCAGCGCCGTCCTCGATACCGTTGGTGACCGCGCGACCGTGGTGGCGGGGGCCGGCACCAACGACACGCGCCACAGCGTTGAGCTCGCGAAGCAGGCGGCACGAGCCGGTGCGCACGGCCTGCTGGTGGTGACGCCTTATTACAACAAGCCTCCGCAGGAGGGTCTGTACCGCCACTTCACCGCCGTCGCTGATGCGACCGGCCTGCCTGTGATGCTTTACGATATTCCAGGGCGTAGTGGCGTACCGATCAAAACAGAGACGTTGATCAGGCTGGCGCAGCACGAACGCATCGTGGCAGTGAAGGACGCCAAGGGTGACCTGTTCGCCGCCAGCCAGGTGATGATCGCGACAAATCTTGTCTTCTACTCTGGCGATGACCTGCTCAACCTGGCCTGGCTCTCCCTCGGCGCGGCAGGGTTCGTCAGCGTCGTGGGGCACGTGGTGGGCGCAGATCTGGCGCGCATGATCCATCTGCACAGAAGCGGAGAGGTCGCACAGGCGCTGGCCCTGCACAACCAGGTGGCACCCGTGGTCGACGGGGTCATGCTGCGCGCGGGCGGCGCGATCATGGCAAAGGCGGCACTGAGCATGGTGGGCATGCCGGTTGGACCGGTACGGCTGCCGCTCGTGGACGCAACAGAGAAGCAAATCGCCGAGCTGCGAGCTTGCCTGGTAGCCGGCGGGGTGAAGTTGACAGACGCATAGGAACGGGGAGGAACCGGGAGTTTTGAGAACACGATCTGACCGTGGGGGCCTGGCATGAGCCATCCGCATCCTGAGCTTGGCCCCCCGCCCGCGCTGCCTGAAGGCGGCTTGCGCATCGTTGCGCTCGGCGGGCTGGGGGAGATCGGCAGGAATATGGCCGTCTTCGAGTACGACGGCCGCTTGCTGATCGTCGACTGCGGGGTGTTGTTCCCCGAGCCCGACCAGCCGGGCGTGGATTTGATCCTGCCCGACTTCGAATACATCAGAGACCGGCTCGACGACATCGAAGCCGTGGTGCTGACACACGCTCACGAAGACCACATCGGGGCGGTGCCGTATCTGCTGCGGGAGCGGCGCGATATTCCGCTCATCGGATCCAGGCTCACACTTGCCCTCATCGAGGCCAAGCTGACCGAGCACAGGATCCAACCGACCAAGCACCAGGTGGTCGAGGGTGAACGGCACGTATTCGGGCCATTCGACTGCGAGTTCCTCGCGGTCAACCACTCGATCCCGGACGCGCTGGCCGTGGCCATCAGGACGCCCGCGGGCATAGTCCTGCACACCGGCGACTTCCGCATGGACCAGTTGCCGAGCGATGGGCGTCTCACCGACCTCGGCGGCTTCGCCAGGCTCGGCACAGAGGGCGTCGACCTGCTGATGTCCGACTCGACCAACGCCGAGGTGCCGGGGTTCGTCACCAGCGAGCGGGAGATCGGGCCGGTCATCGACGAGGTGATCCGCACCTCTGAGCAGCGGGTCATCGTGGCCAGCTTCGCTTCGCACGTGCACCGCATCCAGCAGGTCATGGACGCCGCCGCGAGGCACGGCCGCAAGGTGGCCCTCGTCGGACGCTCTATGGTGCGCAACATGGGGGTGGCTCGCGACCTGGGCTATCTCAAGGTGCCACCGGAACTGATCGTCGATTCGCGCGACATCGAAGAGTGGCCGCCCCAAGACGTGGTGCTGGTCTGCACCGGGTCCCAGGGTGAGCCGATGGCGGCGCTGTCCAGGATGGCCGGCCGCGATCATCCGATCCGGATCGCTGCGGGTGACACCGTGCTGCTGGCTTCGTCGCTGGTGCCCGGGAACGAGACTGCGGTCAACAAGGTCATCAACGGACTGACCCGGTGGGGCGCTCGCGTTGTGCACAAAGGCAACGCCAAGGTGCACGTCTCGGGCCACGCGGCCGCTGGCGAGCTTCTCTACGTCCTCAACCTGACGCGTCCGTCGAACTTCATGCCGGTGCACGGCGAATGGCGCCACCTGCGCGCCCACGCCAAACTGGCCGCCCTCACCGGCGTGCCCGATGACCACATCGTGATCGCCGAGGACGGCGTCGTGGTGGACATGGTCGATGGCAGAGCGAAGATCGTCGGTGCGGTGCACGCCGGGTATGTCTACGTGGACGGTTCGTCGGTGGGCGAGATCACGGACACCTCGCTGAAAGACCGCAGGATTCTCGGCGACGAGGGTTTCATCTCCGTGGTCATCGTGGTCGACTCCAACACGGGCAAGCTCACTGCGGGCCCGGAAATCCATGCGCGGGGATCCGGCATCGACCCCGCGCAGTTCGAGGGGTTCATTCCGCAGATCCAACGCGTCCTTGAGGAGAAGGCCGCCGATGGTGTGATCGACATACAGGAGATCCGCCGGGTGGTCCGGCGCACGGTCGGCCGCTGGGTGAGCGACACCTATCGCCGCCGACCGATGATCATCCCCGTGGTGCTCGAGGTCTGAGCCCTCCGGTGACGGTACGGCAGGCGTTATCGCCTGCCGTACCCATGGGTGGTCATGCGCGTGTCTCGCGATGCGACTGCCTCGTCCGCCCGGAGTTGGTGTGACGGTGTGGCCGGCGTCCCGCCCTGACTGGCGATATAGCAGTGAGCGCACGATGCGGCGGAGCCCGAGGCGCCACGGATGACCTGGCCAATGACCTTGGAACGGGCGGTTGGCGCCCTCGCGCTGAAACCACGGCATCATGACCTCGTAGATCTGCACGTCAGACGTCCCGCCTACGTACCAGCCAGGCTGCGGACAGCACCGGGAGCGCCGCGTAGCAGGTCAGCACCGCCGCTGCGGCTGCGGGCGACAGAAGTGACCCGTACCACGAGGTGGTGAGAGTGTCACCGGTGATCTCTCGGGGGAGCGCTCCGATCATCAGCGAACCCAGGCGCTCACTCCAAGGCTCTGGCACGTTGCCGATGATCAGGGGGATCACGTAGACGAGGCCAGACATGATGGTGACCGCACCGGCTGTGGATCGCAGAAGCGCGCCCAGACCAAGACCGAGTAGCGCGAAGACCGGCACGGTGAGGCTGGTTGCTGTCAGGAGTGGCAGCTTGTCGGCGAAGGAGCCGGCGTACGCACCCGAGAAGCGATCACCCAGCACCCAGCGGGTGACGGAGTAGGTGCCGAAGACCGCTGCCGCGCCCACGATCAGGCCCAGTGAGCCCACAATCGCGGATTTGGCGGCGAGCACGGGCCAGCGGCGGGGAACGATGGTCAGACTCGTTCTGACCAGGCCGGTGACGTATTCCGAGGTGATGGCTAGTGTGCCCAGGATGCCCAGGCACAGCTGGGGCACGAGCACGACGACCTCCTCCAGGTCTGCGATGCGGGCGCTCGGTCGTTGCTCGGAGGGAGCGCTGTCGTACATGCCGGCCGCTGCTACGGCGAGTGCCAGGCCAAGCAAGATTGAGCCGAGGCTCAGGGCGAGAATCAGGTATGTCGAGCGGACCGAGCGGAGTTTCAGCCATTCGGAGGCGAGCACGCTCATATGTACCTTCGTTTCAGCGGGTCGATGCTCATGCGTGTCCTGTTCGGGGGAGTGGGGCGTTTGTTTCGGGCGCCGGCCGTCGTGCATCCTCTGCGGTGGCGCGGTGGCGCGGTGGCGCGGTGGCGCGGTGGCGCGGTGGCGCGAGGCATGTTTCACCTGACGATCGGGTCTCCCCGGGTGCGCTTTCCGCGGTGTCGGCTAATGCGCGTCCGCCCGGGTGCTGCGCGCGACACTCCTGTTCGGGGGCTCTGATGATCGGGAGTCAGTTGTGTTGGTGTTCCCCTTCCCGAATCATGCGGTCGTGTCGATCTGCCTGTTCAGGGGTGCTTCGTGTGCTCATGCGTCTCTCCGGTTGATTTGGTGGTAGCCGATGGCGAGGACCGTCACTGGGTAGGCGAGGAGCACGGCAAGGGCAGCCCACGGAGGTAGAAGACCCTCACCCAGTCGTGATGAGAGCTGGTTGCCGGTTATCTGCGGCACCAGGTTCGGCAGAAGCGGCGTGGCCACGCGTGTGTTCCACGGCGGGGGCAGGTAACTGACGACCCCGGGCAGCACGAACAGCAGCGCCACGACTGACACGATCCCTCCTGTTGTGGAGCGGGTGGCTGCGCCCAGGCCGAGCCCAACCAGCGCGAGCGCCGACACTGATAGTGCCGAGGCCAACAGCGTCGGCGCATCGCCGGAGACTGAGGCCTCGTTGAAGCCGAGGCGGTGGCCACTGGCGATCAGACGGCTCGCCGAATAAGTGACGACAAGGATGGAGGTGGCGGTCACCAGCGTGACCAAGCCCACGATGCAGGCCTTGGCCAGGAGTAATGTGCCGCGCTTGGGAACGACAGTGAGGCTGGTGCGGATCATGCCGGTGGCGTACTCGGAAGTGATTGCCAGCACTCCGAGCACTGCGAGACTCATCTGGATGAGCGGGAGGAAGCCCTGCTCCGGTGCTGCGGCCCGCAGCGAGCCCCGCTCGTCGGCGATACCGCTCACGTAGAGGGTCCACACAACGCCGAGGAGCACTGTGAGAGCTGCTGTGCCGATCGTGTAGTAGGTCGAGGTCACAGAGCGTAGCTTCAGCCACTCGGAGGGGAACGCGGTCTTCATCGGACGGCTCCGTACTGGACGCTGTCGGCGGTCAGAGCCAGGTAAGCGTCTTCGAGCGACGGATAGCGCGCAGTCAGGTCTCTGACCGTGGCCTCGGTGATCAGCTTGCCGCGACCGATGATGACGATGTGCTCGGCAGTGAGGGCCATTTCGCTCATCAGGTGGCTGGAGAGCAGAATTGTCCTGCCTTCCGCGGCCAGAGAGCGCATCAAGTCACGGATCCAGCGCACACCGTCGGGATCCAGGCCGTTGACCGGCTCGTCGAACATCAACACACCTGGATCGCCGAGCAGCGCAGACGCGATGCCCAGCCGTTGTTTCATGCCGAGTGAGAACCCTCCCACCCGTTTGCGGGCCACACCGGACAGTCCGACCTGCGCGAGAACCTCGGCCACCCGTGCGGGGCCTATGCCATTGGTGCGGGCCAGGCAGAGCAGGTGGTCGTAGGCGCTGCGCCCGCCATGCACGGCGCTCGCGTCGAGGAGCGCGCCCACCTCGCGCATCGGTTTGCTCAGGGATCTATATTGGTGCCCGTTGACCAGTGCTTGGCCGGAGGTCGGGGCGTCGAGACCTAGGATCAGGCGCATCGTGGTGGACTTGCCGGCGCCGTTGGGGCCCAGGAAACCCGTCACGTGGCCGGGCGCTACCTTGAAAGAGAGCTGGTCTACGGCGAGAGTGCGGCCGTAGCGCTTCGTGAGGTTGCGGAGTTCGATCATGCCGTAAGGATGCGGTGCGGTGGGTCGGCGGCGCGTCGGACCACGGTTGGAACCTCAAGGTCAGACCGTGGGTTGACGTGGGCGGCCTGGTTCAGCGGCTACGGTTCAACGCGTGGACGACACGCATCCCTTCTTCGCCCGGCGCTTGAGCCGTCGCCAACTGATCATGCTCGACTTGGTGGCAGGGCTGGGTTTCGCGCTCGTGTCCTTGACGATGACTGCCAATGCCTTGGCGCTCCCGCCATGGCTGAAGTTAGCCCTTCCTCTTGGGTTGGGGCTGCCGCTGGCCGTCCGAAGGTTGTGGCCGCTGCCCGTCTTCGGCTTGACGCTGCTGCTCGCCGTCTTCGCGGCGCTGTTCGACGTGATCGGGTTCGCTTATCTCGCGCCTGCGTATGCGGTTTACATCGTCGCTCTGTCCGATCGGTGGGGCGCCATGGTTCCGACGTCTTCCATCGGGGCGGTCAGTCTGGTGACGGTCTTCGGGATGGTGGTGGCAGGCACGCCGCGTGAGAGTGCGCCGGACTGGATGCTTCATCTGGACCAGCCGCTCCTCGGAATCGCAGCATTGGGCGGTGCATGGACGATCGGGCGGGCCATGCAGGAGCGCCGACTCTATGCGGTGAAAGACGCTGAACGGCTGGCAGCGCAGGCGGTGACGGACGAACGGCTACGGATCGCCCGCGAGCTGCACGACGTGGTCACGCACAACGTCGGGCTGATCGCGGTCAAGGCCGGCGTCGCCAACCACGTGTTGGCGACCCGGCCGGAAGAAGCGCATGATGCCTTACGCGTGATCGAGACCGCCAGCCGCAGTGCGCTGGTTGAGATGCGCCACCTGCTGGGTGTGCTGCGATCCACGGCTGTGCCGGAACGCCTTCCCGCTCCGGGGCTCGCCGGGGTTGAGCGGCTCGTAGAGCAGGCTCGGCTGGCTGGGGTCGAAGTTGAGCTCGATATGCAGGTCGGAGCTGGCGGGGGCCTTGACGTAGATCCGATGGAGGAGCTCAAGGAACCCATCGGTGAAGGTGAGGTCAGGAAGCACGCGCCATTGTCTGCAGGTGTGAGTTTCTCGATCTATCGCATCGTGCAGGAGGCTCTCACGAATGTCGTCAAACACGCTGGTCACGCCCGATGCCGGGTGGCGGTGGTCGCTGCGGAGAGAGAGGTACGCATCGAAGTGATCGATGACGGGCCGGGGAGACGTACATTGCCTGCTGATGGTGCTGGGCATGGCCTGATCGGGATGCGGGAGCGGGTGATGATGTACGGCGGAGCGTTCGAAGCGGGGAATCTGCCTGTACGAGGATTCCGCGTTTTCGCGCGACTTCCCCTCGGGGATGTTTCTTGATTCGGGTCGTCGTCGCAGACGACCAGGCTCTGCTCCGAGGGAGTTTCAGGGTGCTGGTCGACAGCGAGCCTGATCTGATTGTGGTGGGCGAGGCGGCGACAGGAGTGGAAGCCGTCTCCGTTGTCCGGGAACAGCGGCCCGATGTCGTGCTCATGGATGTTCGCATGCCGGAAATGGATGGCATAGAGGCCACGCGGCAGATCAGGGATGTTTCTCGAATTCTTGTTGTTACGATGTTCGACCTCGACGCATATGTTTATGACGCCTTGCGGGCCGGGGCAAGTGGATTTTTGTTGAAAGACACGCCACCGGTGGATCTGCTTGCCGCTATCCGGGTGGTCGCGGGTGGGGAGGCGCTGCTGGCCCCCACCGTCACTCGACGGTTGATCGAGGAGTTCACGCGTACACCTGCCGTGTCCCAGGTGAGGGGTCTGGGGGGAGTGACGGGGCGGGAGCGGGAAGTGTTGACATTGATTGCGCGTGGGTTGTCAAACAGGGAGATCGCTGGGCATTTGCAGTTGAGTCTGGCGACGGTCAAGACCCATATCACTCGACTGCTGGCCAAGTTGGAGGCTCGGGATCGGGCGCAGCTTGTTATCGCGGCGTATGAGAGTGGATTGGTTACTGCCGCAGGATGATGGAGTCGAACCGAGCTATGTGATGGCGGCGTAAGTCAGGTTTTCATCGAAAGCCACTTCAGGTGTGCGCCTCCGAATGGCCCCTTCTTGTTTCCGACAGCGTCGAGTAGCCACTGCGCGGTGTTCTGTGCCTGAGTGATTAACGCGGGCGGGTATCCAAGTGTGACCTGATGCTCGGCGAACTCGTCCTCGTCGTCGAGGATGAGGCGGCCGTCTCGCATACGAATGACGTCCAGGTCGAGGTCCAGCATGGTGACTTCATGTTCAGTCCGCTTCAGGAGCGTGGCGTTTTCGCAGTCCCGGAGCGTGGTGGTTTCCTGTTCGGTCTGGTCCCGAAGCGTGGTGGTTTCGTGGTTGGTCTGGTGCGGGAGCGTGGTGGTTTCGTGGTTGGTCTGGTGCGGGAGCGTGGTGGTTTCGTGGTTGGTCTGGTGCGGGAGCGTGGTGACTTCGTGTTCCGTCCAAATTGGGATCGTGGTGACGTCGACGTAAATCTCGCTTCGATCGGGTGGAGAGTTGAAGGAAGCTGTCCACCAGGCGTTTCGTGGGAACAGCATGATCGCGGACGTTGGCCACGTTACAGGAGGACCGTCTCCTTTGCGGGCGACCGTCCCGCCGGGTATTTCCACCCAGACGCCATGCTCATCCTCGCCTAAAAGCCTGCCGGTGTGATTCCAGTGAAGTGCTCCGCCGTACTTTCGATACACGATGCGCACATCAGTCATATGGGGCACCATATCCGGGTCTGGGTGTCCGTATGGTGCGTATGCCACTTGGAGTAACGCGTGTAAAACGAGGTGATGGGTGGATGGGGGGTGCCATTCGGTGCTTGTTCTTGGGCTGTGCTCGGGTTCAAGGAGTCGTTGTTGCGACGACTGGTTGAACCCGCCGTGTGCTCGCTCATCGGTATGGAGGGTATGCCATTACATCGCGCGGGAGGTGTGTCTACATGGTGGTGGGCTTGTCGCTCAGGAATAGAGGCGTAGGGCCTCGGTGATGGTCGCCAGGCGTTGAGGGGAGGCGAGGCCGGCGTGGTAGAGGTGAAAGTCCGTGGCTCCTGCCTTGGCGTATGTCCTGAGGTAGTCGGCGAGGGTGGTGGGGTCGGCAGGGCGGGGTGGGAGTGCGAGGACGTAGGCGGCCACTCGCTGGCCTGGGGTCGATAGTTCCGTGAGTTGAGCTAGACGGGCGGCGTCCGTGACCGGGTCGCCCCAGCAGGCGCCGACCAGGATGTCTGCTTCGGGCTCGCCCGCAGGGAGGGCAGCGAAGGCGCCTGCCGCCCATGGGTTCGGGTCGGCGTGCAAGGTGATGGGGACGTGGGGGGCTGTCCTTCTGGCGGTGGCGATCAGGCGTTGGCGCAGGGAACTGGATAGCTCGAGGCGTAGCGCTCGGATCTCATCGGCCAGTGGACCGAGTGCGTCTTCGATGGTCGTGGAGGAGTGGTCGGCTGTGGTTGTGAGAGAGGGGCTCGTGCTGGGGGTTGCGCTTTGGGTGCGGTCTATGGCTGCGCGGACGCGGTCCTTGGTCGTCGGCGGGTAGCGGTCGGCGCAGGACGTGCAGAAGCACAAGGAGAGGAGGTCGGCGTCGTCGGCTGTCCAGTCCGCGCCTGACGTCTTTTCGTGCACGCTCTGGTGGGTGAAGCCCATGGGGCCGCAGGCTTCCAAGATCAGCCCGTCCGGCTCGCCTACCGTGAGGATCTCCTCGACGAGGTGTGCGCAGTACTCGACGACGTCATCGTGGGCGGGGCAGAGGGCGTATGGGTAAGGGTCGCCGAAGGCGTTGCGGACAACGAGGTCCGGGTTCGCGGTGCCCAGGCGGGAATTGTGGGTGAGGACCGTCCAGGCGTGCACCTGGAGGCCTGCGGCCTTGATGGCGTCGCTGGCCTGAAGGTACGCGTCCGCAGGGGTCCAGGTCGGGCTGGCCGGTACCAGGCGACCCCAGGAAGTAGGGCGGATGGGGAGGTAGAAAGCCGGATATGGGACGTCCAGCACGCGATGGTCGGGGTGGTAGGGGGTGGCTGCGCGGGTTGAGTGGTAGCTGGCTGCCAGGGCAACTGCTTCGACGCCCAGGTCGGCCAGGCGGGCGGGGGCGGAAGGGTCGCCGACGATGTCCCAGGGGTAGATGTATGCGACGTTCACCAGCGTGGTCTCCTTGCCGAAAGGGCGGGCTCGAAGCGCCGCATGTAGCTCGTATCGTCGCGGGCGAGAGTGCCGCATTTCTCGTACTGCTCGTTCATGACGGCCAGGGCGTCCGGTCGAGTTCGACGCCGCCGAGGCCAGGCACTGCGGGGGCGAGGACGGCAACGTCGGCCTTGATCGCAGCGATCTCCTGGTCAGGCGCGAACATGCCGCCTTTGAGTTTGATCGACTGGAGTCCGTACTTCTTGATCAGGAGGGTGGCTTGTTTCACCGTGTCCCCCTTGTCCAGGGCGACGCCGAATCTGTTCGGGTCCTCGCC
Organism: Nonomuraea sp. NPDC002799; assembly: GCF_053592075.1. NCBI lineage: Bacteria > Bacillati > Actinomycetota > Actinomycetes > Streptosporangiales > Streptosporangiaceae > Nonomuraea > Nonomuraea sp. NPDC002799. The sequence goes on along the minus strand of NZ_JBSFVA010000016.1, from coordinate 221,919 downwards.
AGATGACCGGCCCGCTTGTAGAAGAGGTATGCCCTGTATGGCACCGTGCCCCTGGCCCGGCCGCTCGGCGGGTCGGTCACCGGCCCTCTGGCGGTCTTGCCGCGACCGTTCAGGCAGGCGACCTCAAAGGGGGAGAATGCCTGGTCGACGTTCATCTCTTTGGTGGCGATGCCGGTGAGGCCGCGCCGCAGGTTGGTCGCCACGTCGCAGACGGTCGCGGCGATCCGAGCGTACGGCGTGTGCGCGGCACGCACGTGGAGCTCATTCAGCGCCTGCGCGCGCTCGCGCACCTTGCGCAGATGCGCGAGGTGGCCGTAGGGCTCACTCGACCCGGTCAGATCCTGATCGGTGACGAGGTCGACAATGGTACGGAGGGCCCACGGCCGGTGGACTCCGGTGGCGTTCAGAAGGGGCGGATCCCGGAAGGCGACGGGAGTCGCCTGGGTCCGGGTGATGATCATTGCGACCGCCGTCCATATATGTGAACAATAGCCAGATTTGTGGACAAGTTGCCGCAACTGTAAGAATTGGGCTGAAGAAGTGTCAAGACTCCGAAGGGCCATTCGATGATCTACGGACACGACCCCAGGACCGGCGAGACCGTGGGCGCCGCTCTGCCCGAGACCGACACCGCCGGGGTCGACGCGATCGTTTCGGCTGCGGCCGCGTCCGGCGCCGCCTGGCGCGCGACCCCGGCCGCTGAGCGGGCGACCGCGCTCGAGGCCGTCGCCGACGCGCTCTCCGCGAACGTGGACGAGCTCTGGAAGATCGCTGACCAGGAGACCGCACTCGGCGAGGGGCGGCTGCGCGGCGAGGTGGGGCGTGCGGCGGGGCAGTTCAGGCTCTTCGCCGAGGTGATCAGGGATGGCGGTTACCTGGAAGCCATCATCGATCACGCTGACGCGTCCCTTACCCCGCCCCGGCCCGACGTGCGGCGGATGAAGCACGCCATGCCCGGTGTCGTCGCCGTCTTCGCGGCCAGCAACTTCCCGTTCGCGTTCTCCGTGGCCGGCGGCGACACCGCCTCCGCGCTGGCGGCGGGGTGCCCGGTGGTCGTCAAGGCGCATCCCGGGCATCCGAACACGTCCGAGCGAGTGGCGAAGATCGTGCGTGACGCGCTGCCGTACCCTGACCTGCTCGGTCTGGTGCAGGGCATGCAGGCCGGTGTCGATCTGGTGCAGCATCCCGGGGTGGTCGCGGCGGGGTTCACCGGGTCGGTGGCCGGCGGCAAGGCGATCCAGCGGCTGATCGATGAGCGTGAGACGCCGATTCCGTTCTACGGCGAGCTCGGCAGCGTCAATCCGGTGGTCGTGCTTCCTTCGGCGCCGGTCAAGGAGGTGGCCTCGGGGTTCGCGGGGTCGCTGACGCTCGGAGTCGGGCAGTTCTGTACGAATCCCGGCCTCTTGTTCGTGCCCGAGGGTGACGAGCTGCGCCAGGCGATCGTCGAGGCGGTCGAGGGAACGACCGGCGGGGCCATGCTGGCCGAGCGGATCAGGGACGGATACCTGGGAGGTGTCGAGCGACTCGGTGAGCTGCGGTTGCTGGCCGAGGGTGCGCCGGGGGCGGGTGACCTGGCCGTCACGCCGAAGGTGTTCGCCACGGATCTCGGCTCGTTCGAGGAGAAGTTGCCGCGGATCGCGGAGGAGTGCTTCGGACCGGCGGCCATTGTGGTGACGTATCAGGAGATTTCCGATCTGCGGCCGGTTCTTGAGCGGTTGGAAGGGTCGCTTACGGCTACCGTTCACGGCACTGAGCCGGATGAGGCCGCAGAGGTCGCCGAGGTGCTGAGCCGGAAGGCTGGGCGGGTCATCTGGAACGGGTGGCCTACCGGGGTGGCCGTGTGCTCGGCGATGCATCACGGTGGCCCGTGGCCTGCGTCGACGTCGACGTTCACGTCGGTGGGGGCTACGGCCATTCAGCGGTGGGTGGTGCCGACGGCGTATCAGGACTGGCCGGTGGCGCTGCTGCCGGACGAGCTGAAGGATGACAACCCGCTGTCCATTCCGCGCAAGGTTGATGGGCGGTTGCAGGCGGTCTGACGGTCCTGCTCGGTCTGGCGTGGGAGTGGCGTTCGATGGTGGCGGAGGCTGCGTCGTCCTGTGATGGCGGTGGGAGCGGCGTCCGGGTGGGTGGTCGGTGGGGGTTGCGCCTTGTGATGCGGTAGGAGTGGCGCTCGGCAGCGGTGGCGGGGGCTGCGTCGTCCCGTGGCGGTGGTGGGAGCGGCGTCCGGTGGGTGCCGGTGGGGTTGCGCCTGGTGGTTCAGCGGGAGTGGCGTCCGGTGGTGATGGCGGGGGTGGCGTCTTGTGGAGACGTGGGCACGGGGGCTGAGGGGTTGAGTGTGGGGGTTGGCGGGGTGAGGGAGGTCAGCTGCCGGCGATTTCCAAGCCGGCGCCGATGATCTGCTCCAACCGCACCACATGCTCCGCCGTCGGATCCACCAAAGGCGCCCGCACGCCCCCCACCTCCAGCCCTCGCACCCGCACTCCCGCCTTCACCAACGCGACGGCGTACCCGGGCACGAGGTCGCGCAACTCCACCAACGGCAGGTAGAACTCGGTCAGCAGCCGCTGTACCAGCACCTCGTCCCCACCCGTGACAGCCTGGTGAAAGGCGAGCGCGATCTCGGGCGCGAACGCGAACACCGCGCTCGAATACAGGCTCACCCCGAGCCCCCGGTAGGCGGGCACGGTGAGCTCGGCGGTAGGCAACCCGTTGAAGAAGGTGAAGTCGGCGCCGACCGAGCGCCGCACGGTCAGGATGATGCGCTGCAGGAGGTCGAGGTCTCCCAGCCCATCCTTGAACCCGACCACGTTCGGCACGGTGGCCAGCTCGGCGACCGCCTCAGGGGTGAAGCGGGCGGTGCCGCGCTGGTAGATGATGACGGGCAGACCGCCGGCCGCGGCGACTTCCCGGACGTACCGGACCAGGCCGGCGGGCGGGCCGCTGACGAGGTAGGGCGGCATCAGCAGGAGCCCGTCGGCTCCGTGGGCGGCCGCCGCGCGGGCGATGGCCTTGGCGGCGGGAAGTGTGCCGCCGGCCCCGGTGAAGACGGGGATGCGGCCGTCGGTGGCGGCGACGGAGGTGTGCACCACCCTGCTGTATTCGTCGAGGTCGAGGGCGTTGAACTCACCGGTGCCGCAGGCGGCGAACACTCCTCCGGCCCCGGCTGCGACCCCCTCGGCGACGTGCCGGGCCAGCGCGGGTTCGGCGAGGTCGCCATCGGGCCCGAAGGGGGTCACCGGAAAGAAGAGCACGCCATCCAGCCGCATCTGCGGTCCTCTCTAGCGGGTGCCCCTCCGGGTGGAGGGCGTTCTGTCTGACGGGTGCCCTTCGGGGTGGAGGGCGTTCTGTCTGACGGGTGCCCTTCGGGGTGGAGGGCGTTCTGTCTGACGGGTGCCCTTCGGGGTGGAGGGCGTTCTGTCTAGCGGGTGCTCTTCCGGGTGGGGCGCCCCTTCTAGCGGATGCCCTCCCGGCGGAGGGTGGCAGCCAGTTTGCGGGTGTGTTTGATCACTGCCTCGGTGATCTGCTCGACGTCGGCGGGCGTGAGCCTGGCGGGCATCGAGCAACTGATCGCGTCGGTCGCCGGGATGCGGTAGTCCACCGCGACGGCCACGCAGGCCACGCCGAGCGTGCCCTGCTCGCATTCGTACGACCACATCCTGGTGCGGACCTGGTCGAGCTCCCCGGTCAGCTTGGCCAGGTCGGTGATGGTGTGCTCGGTCAGCGACGTCAGCGGGTCGGACAGCAGGGCCACCACCTCGTCATCGGTGAGCTGGGCGAGCAGCACCTGCCCGAGCGCCGTGACGTGGGCGGGCAGCCGCCGGCCCACCCGGGGGATGATGTGGTCGGCATCGCGTGACTCCCTGGTCGCCAGGTAGAGCACGTGGCCCCCGTCGCGACGGGCGAAGTGCACGGTTTGCCCAATCTCGTCCCGCAGATCCTCCAGGGTCTCCTGCGCGAACGGCAGCGCGGGGTCCTTGTCCAGGTACGCGGTGCCGGTCAGCAGCGCGTGCGGCCCGACTCCGAACGCCGAGCGTGCCGAGTCCGTCTCGACCCAGTTGAGCTCGACCAGCGTGCGCATGAGAGCGTGCAGACTGCTCCGCGGAAAGCCGGTGCGCTGCTGGAGCTCGGACAGCGTCAGGCTCTCGTGCGACTCGGCCAGGGCTTCCAGGATGCGTACCGTCCGCTCGGCGGACTTGACCAACTGGGGCTCCATACTCATCCCATCTCGACTGCGGCTTCGGAGATCCAGAATATGGGATACCGTCCAGATACATGGATATCTAACCCTTGACAGCGCCGCTTGTCAGACCGCGCATGAACTGTCGCTGGAAGGCCAGGAACGCGATGATCGAGGGCAGCAGCGCCAGGAGTGAGGCCGCCAGCAGCACGCCGATCCCGACCTCCTCGTCGGAGCGGAGTGAGCGCAGTGCGATCGGCAGCGTCCACATCTCGGAGTCCGTCGCGACGATCAGGGGCAGCAGGTACTGATCCCAGATCATCGTGAAGCCGAAGACGCCGATCACGCCGAGTGCGGGACGGCACAGCGGCACGATGATCGTGGCGAAGATCCGCAGCTCGCCCGCCCCGTCGATGCGCGCGGCCTCCTCCAGCTCGACCGGCACCTCCTTCATGAACTCCGTCATGACCAGGATGGAGAAGCCCCAGGCTCCGACCGGAAGGATCATGCCGGCGTAGGTGCCGATGAGGTTCAGGTGAAACACCGGCAGGTCGGCCAGGACGAGTGAGAGGGGGATCGCGATGATCTCCTCGGGCAGCATCATCGTGGTGAGCATGAGCAGCATCACGAACGTCATGCCGCGAAACTTCTTGCGCGCCAGCGAGTAGGCGGCGAAGACGCTCACCAGCATCTGCAGCAGCAGCCCGAGGCCCACGACCACGAACGAGTTGAGCAGGTAGAGGTAGACGTTCTTGTCCTTGGCCTGGACGTAGTTCTCCAGGGTGAACTCGTCGGGCCACAGGGAGAAGGAGGTGGGATCGAGGGTCTTGCTGAACGAGCTCATCAGCAACCCGACCAGCGGTCCGGTGAAAACCACCACAATAAGCGTATAAATCAGGACCTTTCCGGCTGTTGCCAGGGGGCCCTTCCGTGACTCCAGCCCCAGCGCGCTGTCGAACCTCATTTCGCCTGCCTCCTGCGCAGAAGCTGTACGACCAGGGTCAGCATCAAGGTGGCCAGGAAGAGCACGATCCCGCCCGCCGAGGCGACCCCCAGCTCGTTCTTCTGGAACCCCAGCTTGTAGATCAAGGTCATCAGCACTTCCGAGGCTCCGTTCGGGCCGCCGTTCGTCAGCACGTACACCTCGACGAACACCCGCAAGCCCCGGATCGCGGCCAGGGTGAACAGGATCCAGAACACCGGCCGCAGGGCGGGCAGCGTGATGTGCCGCAACCGCCGCCACGTGGAGGCCCCGTCCACGGCCGCCGCCTCGTAGAGCGTGCGGTCCACGCCGACCAGCCCGGCCAGGAAGATCATCATGTCGTACGGCGTCCCGCGCCAGATGCTCATCAACATGATCGACCACAGGGACGAGTGCTCGCTGGCCAGCCAGGGCTGCGGATCGACGCCGACCCAGCCGATGATGATGTTCAGCATCCCGTTGCCGGCCGGATGGAACATGATCCGCCACACCTCGGCCACGGCCGCCATCGTGGTCACGACCGGCAGGAAGGCCGCCGTCCTGACGAACCACAGGTACCTGGCCGGTCCCTCGATCAGCAGCGCGAACCCGAAGCCCAGCACCAGCGAGCCCACCGTGGTGCCCAGGGCCAGCACGATGCTCTGCCAGATGGCCGCGGCGAACTCGGAGTCGGTGATGATCGTCTGGTAGTTCGCAAAGCCGACGAACTCATCGCCGAGGAAGGTCTGGACCTTGAAGAAGCTCTTCCACAGGCCCACGAACATCGGGATGAACTTGAAGTACAGGAAGAGCAGCAGTGCCGGGGCGAGGAACAGCCAGGTGACCAGCGGCCCCCGCCACCGCACCCGCCTGGGGGGACGGCCGGGGGCCGTCGTCCGGCCCCCGGCCCGCGCGAGTGTGGAGGTCATGACGCTTTCTGGCTCTGCAGTTCCTGGGTCAGCTTGGTATTCAGCTCGCCCATCGTCGCCTTGACGTCCTTGGCGCAGTCGGCCCAGGCGGCGTTGATGGAGTCGGCCGAGTCCTGGCGGATCGGCGCCCAGTTCGGCACCGGCGGGGCGTAGACGGCGTTGGCGTAGGAGTCCTGGAAGACCTTCCAGCGCGGGTCCTGCCGCTCGGCGGCCAGGTCGACCTGGGTGTTGACGGGCAGGCGGACGATGGCGCCGTTGGCGTCCTTGTTCATGCCGACCCGCTGGCCGTCGGCCGAGATCGCGTACTCGGCGAACTTCTTCTGCGCGTCCTGCATCTCGGAGCCGGCCATCAGGTAGACGTTCTCGCCCTCGCCGAGGGTGCCGGGGCCACCCGAGGGGCCCTTGGGCACGGGCAGGACCTCGATCTTGTCGGTGCCGATGCTCTTGACGAACCTGGCCAGCACGTACGGGCCGACCAGGTAGATGCCGCCCTGCCCCTTCTCGAACACCTCGTGCGTGACGGTCGTGTCGTTGCTGACGGCGCCGGGGTTGACGGACTTGGACTTGCAGAACTGGTCCTGCAGGTACTGCACGGCCTCGACGGTCTTGGGGTCGTTCGTGGTGGCCGTGAACTTGCCGGCGCCGGCGGACTTGATGAAGTCTCCGCCGTTGGCGTAGATGAGCGAGGAGGCGTACCAGGAGGCGTAGCCGCGCTTGGTGCCGGCCGGGATGACGAAGCCGGCGGTGTCGGCCTGGCCGTTGCCGTCGGGGTCCTTGGCGGTGAACGCCGTGGCCAGTTTGGCCAGGTCCTCCCACGTCTGCGGCGGTTCCATGCCGACCTTCTCGCGCCAGTCCTTGCGCACGATCAGGGCGAAGGCCTGGGCGGAGAAGGGCGCCGCGTAATACTTGCCGTCGCTGCCGGTGGCGGCCTTCCACGACAACTCGGAGAGCGTGCCGCCGCCGGCCAGCGCGGCCTTGTCGATCTCGCGCAGCCAGCCCTGGGTCTGCATGTTGCCGAGCTGGGCCGTGTCGTTGATGACGACGTCGGGAAGGTGTTTCTGGGCGGCCTGCTGGTTCAGCTTGGTCTCGAAGTCGTCGAACAGCGCGACGACCTTCGTCTTCACCCCGCTGGCCGTGGTGAACGCGGCGGCGAGCTTCTGCGCCGTCTTGGCCGCGTCCGAATCAGGCGCCTGCCTGATCCAGATCTCTAAGGTGTCGTCCGAACCCGATCCCCCGGAACCGCAGCCCGTCAGCGTTCCGGCCAGGCTCGCGATGAGCGCGATGCCGAGCAAGCGACGTGACATCAGACCGCCTCCCGTTCACATACGTGGACATGTGTCGGTCACATGAACTCAGTGGTGTGAACGTAACGAGCGCTCGCTTCACGGTCAATATTCAAGGATGTGAATTTCTGTCAGGTTCGTGTACATCATTGAGCATGCGCATACTCATGACCGGCGCCGCGGGAAAAGTCGGCACGCTGCTCCGCCCGCGGCTCGCACGTGAAGGCCGCACACTGCGGCTTTCCGATCTCAACCCCGTCGAAACCGGCCCCGGAGAGGAGTGGGTGACGGCCGATCTCGCCGACCCGGCCGCCGTGGCCGAGGCGATGAAGGGCGTGGACGCGGTGCTCCATCTGGGCGGCCAGAGCCGGGAGGCTCCGTGGGACGAGATCGTCCAGGCCAACATCAACGGGACGCAGGTGCTGCTGGAGGCGGCGCGCCAGGAGGGCGTCGAGCACCTCGTCCTCATGGGCAGCCACCACGCGGCCGGCTTCCAGACCCGCCCGGCCGGCGGCGCCGACCTGCCCGACTACGCCTTCCCCCGCCCCGACACCTTCTACGGCGTGAGCAAGGTGGTCATGGAGGCCCTCGGCAGCCTCTACCACGATCGGTTCGGCATGAACATCACCGTGGTCAGGCTCGGCACCTGCAACGAGGGCACGCTCGACACGCGCGGCCTGGCCACGTGGATCTCGCCCGACGACCTCACCGGCCTGGTCGAGGCCGCCCTCGCCGCGCCCGGCTACCACGTGGTCTGGGGCGTCTCGGACAACACCCGCCGCTGGTGGTCGCTGGAGGAGGCCGCCTCCATCGGCTACGTCTCCCGCGACGACTCCGAACCCGGCGCCGCCGCGCTCATCGCCGAGCACGGAGAGCCCGATCTGTCAGAACCCCTGCACCATCGGGCCGGCGGCGTGTTCACGCTGAACGAACTCGGTGAGCGCTGGTGACTCCTTAGCAACCGGTTGCAAGAACCTTGACGTGTAGAGGCATGAAGGTCAAGGTTTGACTTGGCAACCGTTTGCAAGGGAGGACGGCGATGACGGCGACGATCAAGGATGTGGCGCGCGCCTGCGGCGTCCACGTGTCAACCGTGTCGCGCACCTTCTCCGCGCCGCACCTGGTCAATCCTGCCACCAGGAGCCGGGTGCTGGCCGCCGCCGACGACCTCGGTTACCGGCCCAACCGGGCGGCCAGGGCGCTGACCACGGGCCGCACGTTCAACATGGGCCTGATCGTGGCCGACATCGCCAACCCGTTCTTCCCGCCGCTCATCAAGGCGGCCCAGGCACAGGCCAGGGGCCGCGACTACCACGTGTTCGTGGCCGACACCGATGAGGACCCGCGGGTGGAGGAGGAGCTGATCAGGACGTTCGCCAAGCAGGTGGACGGCGTTCTGCTGTGCAGCCCCCGCCTGTCCAACCGGATGATCGAGCGCCTGGCGGAAGACGTGCCGTTCGTGGTGGTGAACCGGCGGATCAAGGGCCTGCCCGCCGTGCTGATGAACGTCGCCCAGGGCGCCAAGCTCGCGCTGGAGCACCTGGCCGGGCTCGGCCACCACCGGATCGCGCTCGTGTCGGGCCCGATCGGGTCGTGGACCAGCAACGAGATGCAGGGCGTGGCGGCCGAGGCCCCCGGGCTCGACCTCGTCTTCTTCGGCCCCAACCAGCCCACGGAGACCGGCGGCCTGGCCGTGGCCCCCGAGGTGGCCGCCTGCGGCGCCACCGCGGTGCTCGCCTACAACGATCTCGTCGCGCTCGGCCTCATCGAGGGCCTCTCCGCGATGGAGATAGGGGTACCAGACCAGATAAGTGTGGTCGGGTTCGACGACATCCTGCCTGGACGGCTCAATCGGCCCAAGCTGACCACGGTGGCCATGCCCGCCGTGGCGGCCGGGCGGATGGCCGTCGATCTGCTGCTGCAGTCGGGGGGCGAGGGCGCGACCGTGACCCTCGACACCGCCCTCATCGTCCGCGAGTCCACGGGAAGGGCCCAAAAATGATCTTCGGAACGCTGCCGTCAGGCGAGAGCGTCGAACGGGTGGAGTTGTCATCGGGACGGCTGCGCGCCGAGGTGCTCACCTACGGCGCCATCGTGCGCTCGCTGGAGGTGTCGGGAGTCGACGTCGTGCTCGGCCTGGACACGCTGGAGGACTACCGCACCCGCAGCCGCTACTTCGGCGCGGTCGTCGGCAGGTACGGCAACCGCATTGCGGGCGGCCGCTTCACCCTCGACGGCGCCGAGTTCCGCCTGCCGGTCAACAACGGCCCCAACAGCCTGCACGGCGGCACCGAGGGCTTCGACGGCAAGGTGTGGACCATCGAGGCGCGGACCGAGGAGTCGGTGACCCTCACGCTGACCAGCCCCGACGGCGACCAGGGCTATCCGGGCACGCTGACCGCCTCGGTCACGTACACGCTGGCGGACGACGCGCTGCGCATCGACTACGCGGCCGAGTCCGACGCCCCGACCGTGGTCAACCTGACCAACCACTCCTACTTCAACCTCAAGGGCGGCGGCGATGTGCTCGACCACGTCGTGCGGATGGAGGCCGAGCACTACCTGCCGGTGGACGACGACAAGATCCCCACGGGCGAGCTCGCGCCGGTCAAGGGCACGCCGTTCGACTTCACCGCGCCGCACGCCGTGGGCGAGCGGCACGACGGCGCCTACGACCACTGCTTCGTGCTCGACGGCGGCGGCATCCAGGTGACGGGCGGCGGCCTGACCATGGAGGTCACCACCACCGAGCCGGGCGTGCAGTTCTACGCCGGGGGCATGCTGGACGGGGTCGCGACGCCGTACGGGCCGTTCGCGGGGTTGTGCCTGGAGACGCAGCACTTCCCCGACTCGCCCAACCAGCCGGGGTTCCCCTCCACCGTGTTGCGGCCGGGCGAGCGCCGCACCTCCACCACCACGTACCGGTTCACGGCCTGACCGTGCGCAGGGTGGTGGCGGCCTTGATCACCAGCAGGGCGACGTCGTCGTGCGACGGCTCGGTCGCGAACGTCTCGACCGCGTGCCGCACGCGCTCGGCCACCGCGTGGGCGCTCAGCCCCGTGCAGCCGGACAGCAGTGCCGCCAGCCCGTCGCCGTCGTCGAGCAGCCGGTCGCCGTCGCGCCGCTCGGTCACGCCGTCGGTGACGCACAGCAGCAGCTCCTCCGGCGCCAGCTCGAACGTCTCGACGTAGAACCTGGCGCCGGCCTCGATGCCCAGCAGCAACTGCGGGCTCGCCATCGCCTCGACCCGGCCGTCCGCCCGCAGCAGCAGGGGTGGCGGATGGCCGGCCGAGGCGATCGTGCACAGCGCGCCGCCTTGCGGCAGCGGCGTCAGCTCGCCGCACAGCAGGCTGAGGAAGCGGCCCTCCTCGACCTCCTCCAGCAGCACCTGGTTGAGCCGGTCGAAGATGTCGGCCACCGTGTAGTGCTCCTTGGCCAGCAGGCGTACGGCGTGGCGGGCCAGGCCGGTGACCGCGGCCGCCTCCGGTCCGCTGCCGCACACGTCGCCCAGCGCGAAACACCAGTGGTCGGCCACCGTGAACAGGTCGTAGAAGTCGCCGCCGACGTCCGCCCCCTCCTCGGCGGGCTCGTAGATCACCGCGGACTCCAGGCCGGGCATGGGCGCCACCCGCATCGGCAGCAGGCTGCGCTGCAGCACCCGGGACGTGGTGGCCTGCCGGGTGTACAGCATGGCGGTGTGCAGGTTGAGCGCCACCAGGCGGCACAGGTCCGACAGCAGGTCGGCCAGCTCCAGCGGCAGCGTCGGCTCGGCGCGGCCGATCACCAGCGCGCCGTGCGACCTGCCCTGGGTGAGCAGCGGGAAGGCCAGCACGGACTCGGGGCCGACCGGCCAGCTCACCTCGGTCAGCGCGGTGCGGGGGATGGCGGGCAGCGACTTGCGCAGGTCGGCGTTGTGGCGCTCCTCGGCGTGCCAGACGTGGGCCAGCCGGGTCATGCCGGCCAGGTCGGTCAGGTAGATGGCCGCCCACGTCGCGATCTTGGGCACGACGAGCTGCGCGGTCAGGGCCGCGATCAGCTCCTCGTCGTGCACGCCCGCCAGCAGCTCACCCGCCTCCGCCAGGAACGACAACCGCCCCCGGTGCGCCCGGTCCTGCTCGGCCACGCGTTCGCGGTGCACCGGCACGGCCACCTGGTCGGCGATGTGCTGCATGCTGACCGTGAGCTCCTGGTCGAAGTGGCCCGGCTGGGCCGCCGTCACCACGACGTAGCCGATCACCTCGCCGCTGACCAGCAGCGGCGCGCAGGCCAGCGACCTGGCGCGCAGTTGCTGGGCCAGCTCGACGTCCCCGGCCAGCAGGTCCTCGATCATGGCCGGTGTCCTGCGGTCGGAGCCGAACACCCCCGTGGCCAGCACCCCGACCAGCCCCGCCGTCGCTCCCGCGCCCGCCGCCACCCCGAACCGGTTGCCGCCGTCGGCCGCGAGCAGCACGTACGCCGCGTCGCCGCCGCTGGAGATCTGCACCATCTGCGCGATCGTGTCGAGCAACTCGGCGAACGGCATGTCGTGGTCGAGCAGGTCCTTGATGCGCCGCCCGGTCTCCCTGCGCAGCGGCGCGGGCGGCGGCGTCAGGACGTAGCGGTGGTCGCTGGAGACCACCATCCAGATCGAGTAGCCCTGCCCCCTGGTGCGCAGGTGGGAGACGTAGACGGGGATCAGCCGGCCGTCGGAGTGCCGCATCCGCGCCTCGCCCCGCCACCGGCCCAGGCCCAGCGTGTCGTCCAGCGACAGCGCGTACGGGCCGTGCCCGCGCCAGGCCACGATGTCCTGCAGCTTCCGGCCGATCGCCTGCTCGGGACGCCAGCCGAGCAACTGCACCGCCTCGGGGTTCCACGACTCCACCAGCCCGTCGCGGTCGCAGACCACGACACCGACGTGCAATGTCTCGATCGGCGCGGGGACGGGAATCGGGAGCGGGCCGTGGCGGCCGGCCACGATCTCCTGGACGTCGCAACCGTCGGTGAGGTCCATCCGCACCCAGACCCGTTTGGCGGTCCTGGTGTAGGTCACGCCCCAGGCGTCGGCGAGCATGCCGGCGAGCGCGAGGCCGCGCCCCGAGGTCGGCATCGCCTCCACGGGGCCGTCGGCCGGCATGCTCTCGGCGGCGGGGATGCTCCGGGTCGGGTAGTGGTCGTCGACCTCGATCTCCAGTTTCGGCGGGACGGCATCCACGTCCAACCGGCACGTCAGCTCGACGCCGGTGCCCGCGTGCACGACGGCGTTCGTGACAAGTTCGCTGGTCAGCAGCACGGCGTCCTCCGCCAGATGGCTCAGCCGCCACTCGCCCAGCACCTGGCGGACGAACCTGCGCGCGTGCGCGGGCGCATGGGGCGTGCCGTCGAAGGCCGTGCTCGACACCCTGGTCGTGTCCACTTAGCGTCCTAGAACATCACTCGATGTGGCAGTTCGGTCACTCTCAGGGTGGCAGACTGATGCCGTTGATATCTCCAGTTGTGAAGAAGGCCGCCATGGTCGCGCAGTTGGAATCCCCCCGCACCCCTGGAACGCTGCACCCTGCGGACCTCCGGCCGCTGCTCGTGGTTCTGCAGGGGCTGCGTGACGGCAACTTCCGCACCAGGCTGGAGGTGCCGGGCGATCCGTTCCTCGCCGAGCTGGCGACCGCGTTCAACCAGGTGGTGGACCGCAACGAGCACCTTGCGGGTGAGCTCACCAGGCTGCGCACCGAGGTGGTGCGGAGAGGGCGGCTCGACGAGCGGCTCAGCGCCACTCCCGGCACGGGCGGCTGGGCGGTCAACGTCGCCACCGTCAACACCCTGCTCGACGCGCTCGTCATCCCCGTGGCCAAGGCCACCCGGGTGCTCAACGCGGTCGCGGACGGCGACCTGTCCAGGCGGGTGGACCTGCAAGGGGACGACCGGCCGCTGCGCGGCGGCCTGCGGCTGATGGGCACCGCCGTCAACCGCATGGTCGACCAGCTCGCGCGCTTCTCCGGCGAGGTGACCAAGGTGGCGAGGGAGGTCGGCACCGAGGGCCGGCTGGGCGGCCGGGCCAAGGTCGCGGGCATGTCGGGAAGCTGGCGCGACGTGACGGAGGCGGTCAACGCCATGGCGGGGCGGCTGACGGCGCAGGTGCGCGACATCGCGGTCGTGACCACCGCCGTGGCCAGGGGCGACCTGACCAGGCAGGTGACGGTCGAGGCCACGGGCGAGCTGCTGGAGCTCAAGCTGACCGTCAACACCATGGTCGACCAGTTGTCGGCGTTCGCCAGCGAGGTGACGCGGGTCGCGCGCGAGGTGGGCACCGAGGGCCAGCTCGGTGGCCGGGCCGAGGTGAAGGGCGTGCTCGGCACCTGGAAGGACCTGACCGACAACGTCAACTTCATGGCCTCCAACCTGACCACCCAGGTGCGCAGCGTCGCCATGGTCACCACGGCCATCGCCAACGGCGACCTGTCCAAGAAGATCACCGTGGACGCCCGGGGTGAGATCCTCCAGCTCAAGGAGACCATCAACGCCGCGGTGGACAAGCTGTCGGGGTTCGCCGACGAGGTGACGCGGGTGGCGCGCGAGGTGGGCACGGAGGGGCGGCTGGGCGGCCAGGCGCAGGTACGCGGGATGAGCGGGGTGTGGAAGGACCTCACGGACAACGTCAACTTCATGGCCTCCAACCTGACCAGCCAGGTGCGCAACATCGCGCAGGTGGCCACCGCCGTGGCCAACGGCGACCTGTCCAAGAAGATCGACGTGGACGCGCGCGGGGAGATCCTGGAGCTCAAGACCACCATCAACACCATGGTCGACACGCTCTCGTCGTTCTCCTCCGAGGTGACGCGGGTGGCCCGCGAGGTCGGCTCGGAGGGCAGGCTCGGCGGGCAGGCCGAGGTCGAGGGCGTCTACGGCACCTGGGAACGCCTCACCAAGAACGTCAACGAGCTCGCGGGCAACCTGACCACCCAGGTCCGCGCCATCGCCGAGGTCGCCAGCGCCGTCGCCCAGGGCGACCTGAGCCGCTCCATCAGCATCGAGGCCAAGGGCGAGGTCGCCGAGCTGAAGAAGGACGTCAACCTCATGGTCGCCAACCTGCGCGAGACCACCCAGGCCAAGGACTGGCTGGAGAGCAACCTGGCCCGCATCGCCGGCCTCATGCAGGGCCACCGCAACCTGGTCGAGGTCGCCGACCTCATCCTGCGCGAGCTGACGCCGCTGGTCAGCGCCCAGTACGGCGCGTTCTTCCTGGCTGACTCCGACTCCCCCGACGGGGCGCTCGCCCTCATCGCCGGCTACGGCGCCGCCCACGACATGTCGCCGAGCTCCGGCGCCCCCGGGCCCGGGCTGATCAGGCAGGCGGCGCTGGAGCGCAAGCGCATCCTGTTCGAGGACGTGCCGCCCGGCTACATCAAGGTCCACTCGGGGCTCGGGGAGTCCGCGCCCGCCAGCGTGGTGATGTTGCCGATCCTCTTCGAGGACAAGGTGCTCGGGGTGATCGAGCTGGCCTCGTTCAGCCGGTTCAGCGACGTGCACCTGGCCTTCTTCGACCAGTTCGTGGTCACCATCGGCGTCGCGATCAACACCATCATCGCCAACGCCCGTACCGAGTCGTTGTTGTCGCAGTCGCAGCGGCTGGCCCAGCAGCTCCAGGGCCGCTCCGACGAGCTGCAGCGCCAGCAGGCCGAGCTGCGCAGGTCGAACGCCGCGCTGGAGGAGAAGGCCCACCTGCTGGCCACCTCCTCGCGCTACAAGTCGCAGTTCCTGGCGAACATGTCCCACGAGCTGCGCACGCCGCTCAACAGCCTGCTCATCCTGGCCCGGCTGCTGGCCGACAACCCGGAGTGCAACCTGTCGGAGCAGGAGGTCGAGTTCGCCACCACCATCCACAACGCGGGCAGCGACCTGCTCCAGCTCATCAACGACATCCTCGACCTGTCCAAGATCGAGGCCGGGCGGATGGACGTGCGCCCCGAGAAGTTGCCGCTGAGCAAGCTGCTCGACTACGTGGACGCCACGTTCCGGCCGCTCACCGTGGACCGGGGACTGACGTTCGAGATCGAGGTCTGCCCCGGCGCACCGCAGGAGCTGTACAACGACGAGCGCCGCCTGCAGCAGATCCTGCGCAACCTGCTGTCCAACGCCGTCAAGTTCACCGCGGCGGGCGAGGTCCGCCTGGTGGTCTCGGCCGACCGGGGCGTGCTGGAGCCGGTCGGCGACGGCGACGTGCTCGCGTTCGCGGTCAGCGACACCGGCATCGGCATCGCGGCCGACAAACTGTCCGCCATCTTCGGCGCCTTCCAGCAGGCCGACGGCACCACGAGCCGCAAGTACGGCGGCACGGGCCTCGGCCTGTCGATCAGCAGCGAGATCGCCCGCCTGGTCGGCGGCGAGATCCACGCCAGCAGCGTTCCCGGCCGGGGCAGCACGTTCACGCTCTACGTGCCCGCCAGATGCCCGGCCCCGAACGTCCCGGGCGCGTCCGACTGGCAGCCCGAGATCGTGCCCAAGGCGATCGAGCCGGGCGCGGAGGGCGACGGCCTGTGGCCGTCCGCCACCAAGCTCACCCAGGTGATGGAGGGCCCGCTCAAGGCGGTGTTCGCGGGCCGGCGGGTGCTCATCGTGGACGACGACATCCGCAACGTGTACGCCCTGACCCACGTCCTCGGCCGGCTCGGCATGGAGATCCTCTACGCCGAGAACGGCAGGGAGGGCATCGAGACGCTGGAGCGGGAGGAGGACATCTCACTCGTCCTCATGGACGTGATGATGCCCGAGATGGATGGCTACGAGACGCTCCTCGCGGTACGGCAGATGCCGCGCTTCGCCGAGTTGCCGATCATCGCGCTCACCGCGAAGGCGATGACGGGCGACCGCGAGAAGACGATCTTCTGCGGCGCGTCCGACTACGTGCCCAAACCCGTCGATCTCGATCAGCTCCTGGGGGTGATGCGCCGGTGGCTCGCGGGCGAGAGGAAGGGCGGTGGATGAACCGCCAGGTGCGCATTCTGCTGGTCGACGACAACGAGGAGAGCCTGATCGCGCTGGAGGCCGTCCTGCAGCCGTTGCAGCAACTGCTGTTCAAGGCCAGGTCGGGGCATGAGGCGATGAAGCTGATGTTGCGGCACGACTTCGCGGTCGTCCTGCTCGACGTGCTCATGCCCGGCATGGACGGCTTCGAGACGGCCACCCACATCAAACGGCTCGACCAGACCCGCGACGTCCCCATCATCTTCCTGACCGGCACCGAGCCCGGCTCGGGCGCCGCCTTCCGCGGCTACGCGGTCGGCGCCGTCGACTATCTCACCAAGCCGTTCGACCCCTGGGTGCTCCGGTCCAAGGTGGCGGTCTTCATCGAGCTGTCCCGCAAGAACGCGGTGCTCGCCGAACAGGCCGCGCTGCTCGCCCAGCTCGTCCCGGACAACGAGGGGCTGACGGACTTCGCGCGGCGGCTCGGCGCGGTCGAGGCGCACCTCGACGGGCTGGCCGCGGCGGCCTCCGGTGACGAGGGCGTGCGAGAGGTGGTCAAGGAGCTGGCCGACCGGGTGGCGGCCATGCAGGCGGCCTTCGACGCCGCCGCCGCGACGTGCCGGCTGCGGGACTGAGACCCCGCCGGTTTGCGCCACCTTGACGATCTGAGGGGGCACCGGCGAGCCTCCGCGCGTTCAGCGGTGTCTCCGACGTACCTTTGGCATCATGGCCACCCGTACGCCGAAAAGCTCACCGAAGGGGCCGGCGAAGCGGTCGGCCTCGGCCCGCTCCACCCCCGCGAAGCGGACCGGCGCGTCGGCGGGGCGTCCCCGAGCGCGGGGGTCCGCCGCCGGCCGCAAGTCGTCGGTGGCGCACCCGGACCCGATCAGCTGGGTCTTCACGATGATCGGCAAGCTGATCGTCGGGTTGTGGATGTTGCTCGCCAACGGCATCGGCAGCACGGCTCGCGCGCTGGGCAAGAACGCCCGCGAGCTCGATCCCGCGCATCGGCGCGACGGGGTGGGCCTGACGGTCCTGGCGGGCGCGATCGTGCTCGCGTCCATGACGTGGCGCACCTCCGGCGGCGCGGTCGCGAGCGTGGTCAACGTGACCGTGCACGGCGTGTTCGGCTCGCTGGCCTGGGCGCTGCCGCTGCTGCTGGGCCTGCTGGCCTGGCGCTACCTGCGCCATCCCGACCAGAACGCCGACACCGGGCGCATGGTGATCGGCTGGGCCGCGCTGATGGTGGGCGTGCTGGGTGTGATCCACGTGGCCAACGACACCCCCTATCCGGCGGGTGAGGGCCAGGGCATGGACAAGGTGGCGCAGGCCGGCGGCATGGTCGGGTTCATCGTCTCGGCGCCGCCGATGAGCATCCTGCCGCCCTGGATCACGATCCCGCTGTTGCTGCTCCTGTCCGGGTTCGGCGTGCTGGTGATCACCGCCACCCCGGTGCACCGCATCCCCGAGCGGCTGGGGGAGCTGAAGCATCTGCTGTTCGAGCGGCACGCGGAGCCCGACCCGCGTGAGCCGGCCAAGAAGCGGGCCAGGCCCAAGAAGGGCGAGCCCGGCGAGCCCGGCGAGACGGTCAAGCCCTATGACACGCCGGTCCTGGCCGAGAAGCCCGAGAGGCGGGGCGAGCACTCGCCGGAGATCGTCCCCGGGCTGACGGACGAGGAGGAGCCGGCCGCGGCCGAGGCCGACCGCAGGCCGGAGCCGCCGCAGCCGACGCCCGCGCCGCGCAAGGTCGAGCAGCTCGTGTTGTCGCCGCAGGCGGGCCCCTACAGCGTGCCCGACCTGAAGTTCCTCAAGCAGGGCACCGCGCCCAAGCCGCAGACCAAGGCCAACACCACCGTGGTGAACGCGCTGACGAGCGTGCTGGAGCAGTTCGTCATCGACGCGCAGGTGATCGGTTTCACCCGGGGGCCGACCGTGACCCGCTACGAGATCGAGCTGGGGCCGGCGGTCAAGGTGGAGAAGGTCACGGCCCTCACCAAGAACATCGCGTACGCGGTCAAGTCCGCAGATGTCAGGATTTTGTCGCCAATTCCGGGCAAGTCGGCGATCGGGGTGGAGATCCCGAACGCCGACAAGGACCTGGTGGCGCTCGGCGACGTGCTGCGCGCCCAGGTGGCGCAGGCCGACCACCATCCGATGATCGTCGGCCTGGGCAAGGACGTCGAGGGCCGCACCATCGTCGCGAACCTCGCCAAGATGCCCCACCTGCTCATCGCGGGCGCCACCGGCGCCGGCAAGTCGGTCTGCGTCAACGGGCTGATCACCAGCATCCTGATGCGGGCCACGCCCGACGAGGTGCGGATGGTGCTGGTCGACCCCAAGCGGGTCGAGCTGAGCGTCTACGAGGGCATTCCCCACCTGATCACGCCGATCATCACGAACCCGAAGAAGGCCGCCGAGGCCCTCGAATGGGTGGTCGGCGAGATGGACCGGCGCTACGACGACCTGGCGGCGTCCGGGTTCAGGCACGTGGACGAGTTCAACAACGCCGTGCGCGCGGGCAAGCTGCAGCCGCCGCCCGGCAGTGAGCGGGTCTACCAGCCGTATCCGTACCTGCTGGTGATCGTGGACGAGCTCGCCGACCTCATGATGGTCGCCCCGCGCGACGTCGAGGACTCCATCGTGCGCATCACGCAGCTCGCCCGCGCGGCCGGGATCCACCTCGTGATCGCGACGCAGCGGCCGAGCGTCGACGTGGTCACCGGTCTGATCAAGGCGAACGTGCCCTCCAGGCTGGCCTTCGCCGTCTCCAGCCTCACCGACTCGCGGGTCATCCTCGACCAGCCGGGCGCGGAGAAGCTCGTCGGCCAGGGTGACGCCCTGTTCCTGCCGATGGGCGCGAGCAAGCCCATCCGGATCCAGAACGCGTACGTCTCGGAGAAGGAGATCGCCGAGGTCGTCACGCACTGCAAGACGCAGATGCAGGTCGAATATCGCGACGACGTCGCGGCGGTGGTGGTCAAGCGGGAGATCGACGAGGACATCGGCGACGACCTCGACCTGCTCGTCCAGGCCGCCGAGCTGATCGTGACCACCCAGTTCGGCTCGACCTCGATGTTGCAGCGCAAGCTGCGGGTCGGGTTCGCCAAGGCCGGGCGGCTGATGGACCTGCTCGAAAGCCGCAGTGTGGTCGGCCCGAGCGAAGGCTCCAAGGCGCGGGAAGTGCTCGTGAAGCCGGACGATCTGCCGGGTTTGCTGGCCGACCTGCGTGGCGAATGACCCCAATGCATGCTTCCACGGCGGTTACTGGTTGAATATGAACCACTACGCAACGTCGTGGTGGGGAGGCGTTCGCTGTGCAGGAGCAGAGCATCGGGGCCATGCTGGGGGCTGCCAGGCAGTCTGCTGGGCTGACAATCGCGCAGGTCAGCGCGATCACCCGGATCCGCGAGGCCATCATCAAAGGCATCGAGCAGGATGACTACGAGCAGTGCGGAGGCCAGTTCTACGCCAGGGGGCACGTGAGAGCCTTCGCCAAGGCGGTGGCGATCGATCCGGAGGCCACGGTCCACCTGTTCGACCAGCTGCACGGCGGTGCGCCCGTGCCGGTGCGGGCCGCGGCCGTGTTCCAGGCCGACCGCAAGATCCACCTGCCGGAGCGGCGGGGTCCCAACTGGACGATGGCGCTCGGGGTGGCGCTGGCCATCGTGGTGGTCTTCGGCATGATGCGGGTGCTGGGGGGTGCCAGCGACCAGGTGCGCAACACCGGCGTGCAGGCGGCCTCGGCCAGGCCCAGCGTGCCGCCCAACACGCCGATCACCGAGACGCCCAGGTCCAAGCCGTCCAAGGCGAGCAAGGGCATGGTGACGGTGATGATGAAGGCCAAGCGGTCGTCGTACGTGAACGTGCGCGACGCCGACGGGCGCAAGCTCTTTTCCGGAACGCTGAAGGCCGGAAAGAGCTCCACCTGGGAGGCGGCCGATCAGGTGCACGTGCTGCTCGCCGACGCATCAGCCGTTACGGTGCAGGTCAACGGCCAGAAGGTGGCCAAACTCGGCGGTCGTGGGGAGATGGTGCGGCGCTCGTTCGGGCCGGCCAAACCCAAGCAGCGGTAGCCGTCGGGGGAACCCGTGCATCGGGTGGTGGCCAACTCCCGATACCGTAGGGTTCACCATGTCATCCCGCCGAACCGCATCGCTGATCACCCTGGGCTGTGCCCGCAACGAGGTCGACTCCGAGGAGCTGGCCGCGCGACTTGAGGCTGCCGGTTGGCAGCTCGGCGACGACGACCCCGATGTCGTCGTCGTCAACACGTGTGGCTTCATCGACTCGGCCAAGAAGGACTCGATCGACACGCTGCTGGCCGCGGCCGACTCCGGCGCGAAGGTGGTCGCCGCGGGCTGCATGGCCGAGCGCTACGGCAACGAGCTGGCCGAGGCACTGCCGGAGGCCAGCGCGGTCATCTCCTTCGACGACTACGCCGAGATCGGTGGCCGCCTCGACGACGTGCTCGAAGGCCGCTCGCTCAAGCCGCACACCCCACGCGACCGCCGCACCTTGCTACCGATCTCGCCGGTGGACCGTGCCAGCGCGCCCAAGACGAGCATCCCCGGCCACGGCGACCTGCCCGACGGCCTGGCGCCCGCCACCGGGCCGCGCGTGCTGCGCAAGCGGCTCGACGAGAGCCCGGTGGCCTCGCTCAAGCTGGCCTCCGGTTGCGACAGGCGCTGCACCTTCTGCGCCATCCCGGCCTTCCGCGGCTCCTACGTCTCGCGCAAGCCGGAAGAGCTGATCGCCGAGACCGACTGGCTGGCTCACCGGGGCGTGCGCGAGCTCGTCCTCGTCAGCGAGAATTCCACGTCCTACGGCAAGGATCTGGGCGACCTGCGGGCGCTGGAGAAACTGCTGCCCGACCTCGCCGCCGTCGAGGGCGTCCAGCGGGTGCGGGTCAGCTACCTCCAGCCGGCCGAGTTGCGCCCAGGGCTGATCGACGTGATCACCGGCACCGACGGCGTGGCCCCCTACTTCGACCTGTCCTTCCAGCACGCCAGCGGCACCGTGCTGCGCCGGATGCGGCGCTTCGGCGACCCCGGCCGCTTCCTCGCGCTGCTGGAGGCCGTGCGCGAGCGCGCTCCCGAGGCGGGTGTGCGCTCCAACTTCATCGTGGGCTTCCCCGGCGAGACCGAGGAGGAGTTCGGCGAGCTGGTCGGCTTCCTGCAGGAGGCCCGGCTCGACGTGATCGGCGTGTTCGGCTACTCCGACGAGGACGGCACGGAGGCGGCCGGGATGTCCGGCAAGCTCGACCAGCACGTCATCGACGAGCGGGTCCGCGTGCTCACCGAGCTGGCCGAGGAGCTGACCGCCCAGCGTGCGGAAGAGCGCATCGGCACCGAGGTGGACGTGCTGATCGAGGACGATCTGGGCGACGGCGGCTATGAGGGCCGCGCCGCGCACCAGGGCCCCGAAGTCGACGGATCCGTCACGGTTCAGGGCATCGGCCTGGTCAAGGGACAGATCGTGCGCGCGGTCGTGGTCGACGCCGAGGGGGTTGACCTGATCGCGCGCATCAAGGCCGGCCCATGAAGAAGGACGAGCGTCGCGGCCCCGTGGTAAGTCCGTGGAACATCGCCAACGTCCTCACGGTCCTCCGGTTGGCGCTCGTCCCCTTCTTCGTCTTCTGCCTCTTCCTGCCGGGCACGGGCTGGCGGCTGGCCGCGCTGGCGGTGTTCGGGGTGGCCTCCATCACCGACCACCTCGACGGCGAGCTGGCCAGGCGCTACGGCCTGATCACCGACTTCGGCAAGATCGCCGACCCGATCGCGGACAAGGCGCTCACCGGCGCGGCGCTGGTGAGCCTGTCGATCCTGGGCGAGCTGCCGTGGTGGGTCACGATCATCATCCTGGGCAGGGAGCTGGGCATCACCGTGCTCAGGTTCGTGCTGCTGCGGCACGCGGTCATCCCCGCCAGTTACGGCGGCAAGGTCAAGACGGTGCTGCAGATCGCCGCGATCGTGCTCTATCTCCTGCCTTTCACGCAGGGGCCCGTGCACTGGGTGGTGATGGGGGCGGCGACGGTCATCACCGTGGCCACGGGCGCCGACTACGTCCTGCGGGCCACGAAGCTGCGTCAAGTGGCCCGCCGGGCCCGCGGGGAGTGAGCGATGGCGGATGTGGCCGAGCTGCTGGAGCTGCTGGTGCGCCAGGACGCCACGGTGGCGGTCGCCGAGTCCTTGACCGGCGGGCTCATCGGAGCCACGATCACCTCCGTCTCGGGCGCCTCCAGAGCTTTCAGGGGTGGCGTGACGTCCTACGCGACCGATCTCAAGCATTCGCTGCTCGGGGTGCCACAGGAGCTGCTGAGGCGCGAGGGGGCGGTGCATCCCGACGTGGCCGCGGCCATGGCGGCGGGGGTCGCGCGGCTCTGCGCGGCGACCTACGGGGTGGCCGTGACGGGGGTGGCCGGGCCGGAGCCGCAGGACGGCAAGCCCGTGGGGCTCGTGCACGTGGCCGTCAGCGGGCCCGGCGGGCAGATTCGGTCTCGCGAATTGAGACTTCGCGGGTCGCGTGAACGTATCAGGGTAGAGACGGTGGACGAGGCAGTCGATCTACTCGCAGGTGTGCTGAAGGCGAACATAGGGGAACATTCCGGGTGATTACCGTGTTACGTCCCCAGCGAACATGCGAGGCACGGTCTGACGCGGTGTCGGTTGATACGGGTACGGTGGAGCTGTGAGTGAGGTCCGTGAGCCAACTGCAAGCACCGAGCGCCCGGCAGGCGGGCCTGATGAGTCGCGCAACAAGCCACGAGCGGCGGTCCCTGGGCGGCGAAACCCCATGATGACGGCGAGGAGTATGTACGAAGCTAAGAAGAGCCAAGTGCGGCACGATCCGATCGCGCGGGGCGTGGTGAAGACATCCACGCCGGGGAGGGAGCGACAGATGATTCTGCTGCGTCAGCTACTCGGCGATGTGCTGAGGCGGTTGCGGGTGCGGCAGGGACGCACGCTGCGCGAGGTGTCCACGCTCGCCCGTGTCTCCCTCGGCTACTTGTCCGAGGTGGAGCGTGGTCAGAAGGAGGCCTCGTCCGAGCTGCTCGCATCCATTTGCGGCGCACTCGGAGTGCCGCTCTCGCAGGTGTTGCGTGAGGTGTCCGACCAGTTCGCGCTGGCGGAGCTCCAGGCGGCCCCTGTGCTGGCCGACATGCCCGAGCACGAGCGGCTGCCCCTTGCCGAGACGGTTCCCGGGTCGATCTCCGACTCCGTGTTCCCCGAGGTCAAGGACATGGTGGCGGCCTAACGCGGCTGACAGCCACCACACCACAGGATCAGCCGTTCCTGTGGCTGCGCCCCCATCTCCCCGCGGCTGATGCGGGTGCCGCATCGGCGACAGGGCCTCCCCGCCCTGCCATAGACCCAGGTCTGGTTCGCCGGGCGGCGATCACCTGTGGTCACCGTGCCCGCATGCCCTGTGTTGGCGTGCAGCAGCCGCTGGGCCATTGAGACGAGCGCGTGGAGATCCTCGATCTCCCCGACCTTCTTCCACGGCCAGACCCCCCGCAGGAACAGGGTCTCGGCGCGATAGATCGTGCCGATCCCCGCCAGGTTGCGCTGATCGAGCAGCGCCTCTCCGATGGTCCTGCCGGGCGCCTCTCGCAGCCTGCGCACGGCCTCGTCCGGGTCCCAGTCCTCGCCGAGCAGATCCGGCCCCAGATGGCCGACCACGCGCTCCTCCTCCGCCGTCCTGACCAGGTCCACCATGCCGAGCTTGAGCCCCACCGCCTGCCACTTCTCGTTGGCCAGGATCAGCCTGACCTGGTCGCCCCCCGCGGTGCGGCGGCCCGCCGGCGTGATCAGCCAGACGCCCTCCATGCGCAGGTGGGTGTGCACGGTCAGGCCGCCCTCGACGCGGGTGAGCAGGTGCTTGCCCCGGGAGCGCGTGGTGATGACCTCGCGGCCGGTCAGGTCGGAGGTGGCGAGCTTGGGGACGCGGAAGTCGGACCGGGTGAGCACGTGGCCGTCGAGCGCGCCTCGCAGGCGGCCGGCGGCACGATAGACGGTGTCTCCTTCGGGCATCCTTCCAGTTTAGAAACCCCGCCACGCGATCTTCGCGCCCGTGGCGGGGTTCGCGGTGTCATGTGGACGGTACAGACGTTCATGCGATCTGTTGCCCTCCGGGCCGGGTCGGCGGCGATAATGACGATCAGGAGCGGGCCTGGCGGAGGGCATGGCATGCCGGAGATCACGGAGTTACGCGAGGGCGACCCTGCGGAGATCGCGGGCCATCGGCTGACCGGGCGGCTCGGCTCCAGCGTGTACGCGGCGCGCTCGCCCGCACTTTCGCCGGAACCCGTGGTCGTGCGGGTGTTGCCGGCCGAGATGGACCCGGAGCCGTTCCTGCAGGCGATGGAGCCGCTGCGCGGCGTCGCCGCGGTCGGCACCGCGCAGATCCTGGCGGCCGGTGTGGAGCACGAGCGGGCTTACCTGGTCACCGAGCTCGTCGACGGGCCCGTCTTGACCGAGCTCGGCGGCGTCCTGAGCGGGGTGGGGCTCTACCGGCTGGCGGCCGGCACCATCACCGCGCTGGTCGCGCTGCACGAGGCGGGTCTGGCGCACGGCGACATCCGGCCGGGCAACGTGTTGCTCGGCCCGGACGGGCCGCGCCTGATCGACGCGGGCCTGGAGCAGGCGCTGGCGCGCGCGTCGATCACCACGCGCAAGGTCGCCGTGCCCGCGTTCACCGCGCCTGAGCGGCTGCGGGGCGCCGGCGCGCAGGCGCCCGCCGACGTGTTCTCATGGGCGGCCACCATGGTCTTCGCGGCGAGCGGGACGTCCCCGTTCGAGGGCGGCTCGATGGCCGCGACGGTCGACCGCATCGAGAACGCCGAGCCGGAGCTGCCGGACCTGGGCGAGTTGCACGGCCTGATCGTCGCCTGCCTGGCCAAGGATCCGGCCGCGCGGCCGGTCGCCAGCGAGGTGCTGCTGCGGCTGGTCGGGCAGACGTCGTTCCTGACCGGGCGGGTGGAGCTCGGGGTGCGGCCGGACCAGGACACCCGGCCGGCGCGCAGGGGAGCAGGCGTGGTGAGCCTGGTGGCCGCGTTCGTGGTGGGGGCGCTGCTGTCGGGTGCGGGCGTCTACGCCGTCACCGGCAACCGCCCGGCCGTGCGGACGACCGTGGCCGCCGCGACCTCGCCCAGCCCTGCGGGCACGCCCACGATCACGGCCGCGCAGACGGCGGCGCCGCTGGAGAAGGTGGAGAAGAAGGCGGCGGCCGACACGAAGCTGGCGACGATCGGGGCGACGTTCCACGAGCACCCGAGCGACCCCGTACGCGTGGTGGCCTACCTGGAGGCCAAGGGCCAGTTCACGTCGTACGCCAGGGACAGGAGCGGGGCGTTCAAGGCCCTGGGCGCGACCGAGGAGCCCAGGCTCTCGCCCGGCGGCGACTGGGTGGCGCTGAACCCCTTCCTGAAGTTCCAGAGCTCGGAGCTGGACCAGGTCAAGTTCACCAAGCTGTCCACCGGCGAGTCGTTCGTCGTCAACACGGTCAAGAAACCGCTGACGACCATGCTGCCGGTCTGGTCCAGGGACGGCGGCAGGCTGCTGCTGTCGGTCTACGACGCGGGAAAGCAGCGGCGCCTGGTGGGCTTCGTGGTCGTCGACCTGGCCACGCGGAAGGCCGTGCACGTCGAGACCGAGTACATCGCCGACGACTCCCTCAGCTACACCTTCACGCCCAGCGGCGAGGTGGCCGGGGCGTACTGGGACGGCAAGCGCAACGGCATCGAGTACTACGACATGTCCGGTCAGGTCATCAAGACGATGAACTGGGTGGGCCTGCCACGCGACCGCGACTGGTTCTCCCCGTCCGGCAAGATGTTCGTCACGATCTGCCCGAACGAGAAGGAGATCTGCGTGTGGGACGCCCGGACGGGCACCCGGCAGGCGACCGTTCCCCTGGGTGACGACGACGGCAGCCTGCTCGGCTGGTTCAACGACAGGCATCTGCTGATCCAGGACCCGGGCAAGAAGAAGGGCACCCAGGTCATCAAGATCGTGGACTTCCTCGGCGCGACCAAGCGGGTGCTGGCCGACCTCACCGCCGGCAGCGGGCTCATCCAGTTCGCCCGCGTACCGGGGCCATGAGACCGCTCATCGACGGCGATCCCCGCCAGGTGACCGGTTACCGCATCGTCGGACGGCTCGGCGAGGGCGGCCAGGGCGTCGTCTACCTTGGTGAGTCCCCGGACCGGACGCGGGTCGCGGTCAAGATGCTGGGGGCGGGGCTCGACGACCCCGGCGCGCGGGAGCGCTTCCGGCAGGAGATCGGGTACGCGCGGCGGGTCAAGGAGTTCTGCACGGCGCAGGTGCTGGCCAGCGGGGAGCTGGGCGGCATGCCGTACGTGGTGAGCGAGTACGTCGACGGGCCCTCGCTGGCGGAGGTGATCCGGGAACGGGGCACGCTGCGCGAGGCGGAGCTGCGCCGGCTGGCGATCGGGACCCTGACCGCGCTGGCCGCCATCCATCAGGCGGGAGTCGTGCACCGGGACTTCAAGCCCGGCAACGTGCTGCTGAGCAGGGACGGGCCCCGGGTGATCGACTTCGGCATCTCCACGGCGCTGGAGGAGGCGGAGCTCGCCGGGGAGTACCTGGTGGGGACGCCGCCGTACATGGCGCCCGAGCAGTTCGGCGGGCTTCCGGCGGGGCCGCCGGCCGATCTGTTCGCGTGGGCCGCGACCATGGTGGCCGCCGCGTCGGGAGGCCCGCCGTTCGGGACGGGGGAGCTGCCCGCGCTGATCAACCGGATCCTGCACGCCGAGCCGGACCTCGGCGGGCTCGACGGCGAGGTGCGCGACCTGGCGATGCGGTGCCTGGCCAAGGATCCCGGCGCGCGCCCGACCGCGACGCAGGCGCTGCTCTCCCTGCTCGGGCAGCGCGTGCCGGAGCGGCACCTGCTGGCCGAAGGTCAGCAGTCGGCGGCGCCGCCCGCGCGGGCCGGCGGGCCCCTGGCGCCCGGGAACGGGTGGCCGGCGGGTTCAGGGCCGCTCGCGGGCGCTGGGTCGTTCTCGGGCGGCAGAGGCTCGCCGGCGGGCTCTGGGGCGTTGGCGGGTGGCACAGGCCCGTTGGCAGGCTCTGGGGAGCCGGCGCGGCGCGATTCGTTCTTGCGTCGCGGGTGGCCGATCGTGGCCGGGGTGACGGGCGCCGTGGTGGCCGTCACCGTCGCGCTGCTGCTCCTTCTGCGGCCGGCGCCGGCGCCGGGGCCGCCCGCTCCCACCGCGCCGCCGCTTCCCACGCCACGCCAGGGGCCGATGGCGCTCACCTCCGTGAGCGAGCTGAAGATCCCCGACACCGGGATCACGGTGCACGAGAACCCCGCCGACCCCATCTGGGTCTCCTCCTACCACGACCACCGTAAGCAGGGGACATACGCGTCGTACGCGCGGAATGCGGCCACGGGGGCGTTCGGCTTCTTCGGCAACTGGGAGGAGCCGATCGTCTCGCCGGGCGGCGGCTACGTGGCCTCCCTGTCCATCACGCGTTTCAGGAAGGCCGGCTTCGAGAACATCCGGCTGCGCGAGGTCGCGACCGGCCGGGAGCGGGAGCTGCGTACCGTGGACAAGCCCGCCACGCTGACGCAGCCGAGGTGGTCCGCCGACGGGCGGCGGCTGCTGGCCACCGTCATGGCTGCTGCGGAGTCCGACCGGGCCGTGGGTTTCGCGCTGGTGGACGTGGTCGCCGGCGCCGTCAAGATCATCAAGGTCGCGGAGGCGGACGCGGCCAGGTACGCGTGGGGCTCCGATGGTGCGAGCGTGCTGCATCAGGCGGCGGACGGGGCGGTCCGGGTGCTGGATCTGGCCGGGAAGCCGGTACGGGTGCATGCGGGGGTGGGGAAGCTGGTCTCGGGTGAGGTGGTGCGGACCACCCTCGGTACAGTCTTCACCACAATATGTCGCGATATTTCGCGAAATATTTGCCTATGGGATGAGATGAGCGGCGACAGGAAGGGCGTGGTGTCGCTGCCGAAGGGCGCCGCCTTCCGGGGCTGGCTCGACGAACGCCACTTCCTCGCCACCAAGCCCGCGGCCCAGCGCACCGATGTCGTTCTGATGGATCTGAACGGGCAGGTGGTGCGCACCCTGGCGGACGGCCCTGCCGCTGAGGTCGATCAAGTCGTGCTCTGGTTCACCCGCAAGTGACCCCGCGTGCGCGATCAGTCCCAGGCGGCGGGGTCGGCGGCGAGCTGGCGGACACGCTCGGGCAGCGCGCCGGTGGCGACCTGGTCGAGTGTGACCTCCTCCAGGATGGCCCGCTCGGTCGCCCGCAGCGCGATCCACACCATCTGCAACGACTCGGCCGGTCCCCGGTAGCCGACATGCTCGGGCCGCTCGCCGCGGACGTTGGCCAGGGGCCCGTCCACCGCCCTGATCACGTCGGCCAGCGAGATCTCAGCAGCGGGCCTGGCCAGCACGTAGCCACCCTCGGGCCCCCGCTGTCCACGCACGAGCCCGGCTCGGCGCATCTGCAGCAGGATGTTCTCCAGGTATTTGGGCGGCATGTCCTGTTCCTTGGCGAGCTCGCCCACGGTAGTCGGTCCGGCACCGGCTGCAGCGAGTTCGGCGGCGGCACGGAGGGCGTAGTCGACACGAGCGGAAAGGCGCATGTTCTCGATTATCCCTCCTGGTCAACATGGTTTGTGCGCCGCCGTGCTGGTTGTAAGCATGTGCTGGGTGGTTGACATGGCGAAAGACAACAAGTTATAGATCAGGCTTTCCCGATGGCGAGCAGAGATCGCAGGTCTCCCGCCGCCGGGCGCTCCCGCTGCTGCATGGGCACCGCGCTCAAAACCATGTGCCCGGCTTGCATGACCAATGTCGTCCGATGCATGGCTGGCAGATCGTCCAGGACACCGGCCGCCGCCTGCAGCCCTTCATCCACGCCACCCCGCACCACCGTGCACCGAGACGTGAGCAGACGCGCGATGGCCGGGTACTGGTAGTCGGGGTTGGAGGCGATGACCTGTTCCCGCGCATCGACGGTTCGGCCCTCGTCGCCGGCGGCGCTGTACACCCACACCCTGGCGTACGGGAGTTGTCCCGCACGCCAGTATCCGCCCATGATGCTGACCGGGAGATGCCCGGTGGCCAGGCGCTCGCTGACCCGTTCCAGGGTCTCGCGGGCCTCCTCGTGGCGTCCGACCATGGCCATGGCCTTGGCGCGTGTGTAGCCGATCAGCGCGGCTCCGAACGAGTCCGGAGCCTTCTCCACGATCGGCTGAGCGGTCTCCAGCAGTCGCAGGACCGTCTCAGGGTCGCGCTGGCCGCCGCCGAGCCCGTGTCCCGCCTCGGTGGAGCGCACGCCGAGTTGCAGGTACAGGTCTCCGGATGCGTCGGCTGCTTGGCGGGCGGTGCGCCACCAGCGGATCGCGGCCCCGTGATCGCCGATGCGAGTGAGCACGTTGCCGTTGAGTGTGGCGAGCGCGGCCAAGACTCGGTACAGGTCCCGCGTCTGGGAATGGTCGACGCCGAGGTGGGTGGCGCTCTGCTGCACCTGGTGGAGTGCGGCCATGAGGTCGATGTGGACGTCTGTCTGTACCTGCTCTGGTGGCCGGGTGCGGATGCCGTGCAGGTGGTCTGCGCAGGCGAGTTCCCAGTCGGCGACGGACCGCTGGAGGGGGATGCTGAGGTCGATGAGCTGGCGCAGTGCTTCGGCAGGGCCGACCATTCCTAGTCCGGCGGCTATCTGCAGAAGTCGGCGGCGTTCCGTGGCATCCTCCCCGTAATAAGCGTCGTATATATCCAGAGTACGCATGGAACGCTTTTTGGCGGTAGAGGCGCGAAACTCCGCAATGGGAGCGGAGCGTGCCTCATTCCTCTCGTGTGCCTCAATCAGCTCGCCCTGCGCGTGAGTGGCGGCGTCTAGCGCTTCGACCACTGTAAGGGTTGGCGTTCCCTGTCCGTTTTCCAACTTATGGACGTAGCTGAGTGATATGCCCGCTGCTTTCGCGACCGCCTGAAGTGTGCGCCGCCCACGCAGGCGGCGTAGGACCTGCCCGAACGTCTCTTCGCTCATGCCGCCCCCGGCGCACCCAACATCTTTTCCAGCACTTTCCACCGTAGCCAGTGAAAGGCGCTGGAAGAGAGTCAACACCCTTCACCTAGACCGTGGCCATGGTCGCTGACCACGCTACTGGTGAATGGCGTGAACGTCCCTCCGCTTTCAAGGTCGGCGCACGCGAGTTGCGATCAAGAAAGAGTGCGGTTTCGCTTTTGAACGGAGAGCCCGGAATGCCAGTTACCGACACCTCGTCGTTGAGGGCATGGCTTCAGCTCGACGTGCGGGACCGCCAGCTTTCCGTGCTGCGCAACACCTTCCCCAACTGGGAAATCGGCTACGAGGTCGGCCCGTCCGGCCTGTGGATCTGGAGAGCAACCGCGCGGTGGACGCTCACGTTGGAGATGGTGACCGCCGGCATGCTGCGAGAAGTGCAGCGCGGTGACCCCGTCAGTCTGATGGCGGCACTGACTTGGCAGGCATGGGCCATGGAGCGGATCGTCCGGCCGCCCGCCTGACCCGCGAAACCCTCCCCGGCCCGTCGTCGGAGCCGTCCACGACGGCGGGGGAGCCCAAGCCGGAGATCTCGCACCCGGCCTCAACGAAGAAACGCAACCGAGGGAGAACCCCGTGGCGAACGACAACAAGACCGACGTGCCAGAGCTGTACCTCGCCGACGTGGACGAGGACACGTTCGCGCAGCTCGAAGGGACCACCATCTCCTACGCCCCGATCGAGGCCGGAGACGCCTACGCCCTGCGCGACGCGGCCAACCCTGACGCCGGCGAACTCCGGCTGCCGGGCGACGCGCTGCGCAAGCTGAGCAGGATCGTCTAAGACCAGCCCCCGAGAAGCCCCAGGCGGGAGACGGGACCCTCCCGCCCGAACCCAAGCAGGCGCGGCGGCAAGCCTCAACACCCCATCCCGCCGCCGCGCCGTCTGGAAGTGGCTGGAGCTGTCCGAACAGCACAACCTGGAGCTCCACGGGCGGCATCGTGAAAGGAAACCGCACATGCCCACGAGTGACAGCCAGTGCCGCTGGTGCGCTGAGGTCTTCTTCGGCGTCGAGTCCGGCAAGAAGGCGCCCGAGCACGACAACCCGTCAACCGGCAACAGGTGCGCCGGCACCGGCCAGAAGACCGGCGCTTACGTAGGGTAGATCACCCTCTGGCACGTACAGGCCCCCATCAGGTTGCGCTGACGGGGGCTTCGCCGTTCCCGGCTACTCCTTACGCGGGGTCGCGGGGTGCCAATTGGGAGATGCGCTGGGGTGACAAGCTCAAGACTCCTCCGGCGTCGCGGGTGGTCCACTTCTTGCCGGTGAGCAGGCGGGCGGCGTGGGCGACCGTGTCCCGCTCGGCCTGTTCGGCGTCCGCGCGGGCGGTGCGGGCGCCGATGACGGCATCCAGTGCAGCGACAATCTCGGGATCGTCCGGTCGCATGGTGATGCCGACGGACTGGGGCTCGACTCCGAGCAATTCGACGACGGCCGAGTGCGTGTTCCGGTGAGCTTCGGCCCAGTGCGCGCCCTGGGTCACGACGCGGCTGTTCGGGAGGTCATGGACGGTCACGGTCCAAGTCCTGCCGGTGCGGGTCGCGGTGGCGCGGTACGAGGTGTACTTGACGTCGACGAACTCGTCCGGGTCTCCGTGGGATTCGGGCTCATCGAAGATCTCTTCGAAGTGTTCCATGCCCGGAAGTCTAGGGAGCGATACGCGATTCGTCCAATGGGGCTAGATGGACTATGTCTAGCTCGACTAGTGACGGCGGTCATATGGTGCTCTCGCCCACCGGCAATCACCTCTCGGCACGGTGGCCACTGAATATTCAGCGGACGATCAGCAGCTGTAGGGATGATGAGCAGCGGGGGAACACGATCGTGAATCGTCCATCGCCCAGGGCCGGACATCACCTAGTGCCCGGGCACCGCGGAAGACCCTCCGGAGGAGGAGCGGGCGCGGCCGTACCGGAAGACCGTGGCGGTGGGAGGCGAGCCTGGCTTTGCAAAGGTGGTGCGGAGCGGCAGGATGAACCAGGCGGGCGGACAGGTCATCGGCTCCGGAGGCGTCGCACGGACGATCACGAGCACCCTCGTGATCACCTGCGACGGCAGCGGAGAGCCGGAGCGTTAAACTTCCAACAACCTTTTCGATATGACGGTGGGATTCAGCGTGGAGCGACGCCCTGGTGTGCCCAGACTGCTCAGGGAGATCAACGACCGGGCCGCGCTGGAGCTGCTGCTGGCCACCGGTCCCATGACGCGCGGGCAGATCGGCGACCTGACCGGCCTGTCCAAGGTGACGGCCTCGCAGACGCTGGCCAGGCTGGAGGAGCGCGGTCTGGTCGAGGTGGTCGGCGCGCAGGCCGGCGGCCGGGGTCCGAACGCGGCCCTCTACTCGGTGATCGCCTCCAGCGCGTACGTGGCGGGCCTGGAGGTCGGCCCCGACCTGATCTCGGCCGCCGTCGCCGACATCCACGGCCACACGATCGCCGAGGTGACCGTCGACCCCAACGGCGACGACGACCCGGTCTCCGTGGTGCACGACGCGATCGTCAAGGCCTGCCGCAGCGCCAAGGTCAGCCTGGCCAGGCTGCGCGGCGTGGTCATCGGCACCCCGGGGGTGGTCGATCCGCGCAGCGGCGACGTGCGCTTCTCCTTCGACCTGCCGGGCTGGCACGAGGGCATCCACGAGGCCCTGGCCGGCGACCTGCGGCGCGAGGTGACGATCGAGAACGACGTCAACCTGGCCGCCATCGCCGAGCGTGCCGACGGCGCGGCTCAGGGGCTCGACGACTTCGTGTTGTTGTGGTCGAGCCGGGGCCTGGGCATGGCCGTCATGCTCGGTGGCAAGTTGCACCGGGGGCGTTCGGGCAGCGCGGGGGAGATCGGCTACCTGCCGGTGCCCGGCGTGCCGCTGCCGGAGGACATCCGCACCATGCCGGGGCGGCTGCCCTCGCTGGCGGGCGGCCTGCAGTCGCTGGTCAGCGCCGAGGCGGTGGCGGAGCTGGCGCAGAGTTACGGCTTCGCGGCGGGCAGCGCGGGCGAGTGCGTCAAGGTCGCGGTGGCCGCGGGGGCGGCCGGCGAGCCGCTGCTCGACGAGGTCGCGCAGCGGCTGGCGCTGGGTGTGGCCGCGGTGTGCGTGATCCTCGATCCCGGGCTGGTGGTGCTGTCCGGCGAGGTGGGGCACGCGGGCGGCGCCGCGCTCACGTCCCGGGTGGAGGAGGCGGTGGCCCGGATCTGCCCGGTCCGCCCCCAGGTCGTGACGACGACGGTGACGGACCGGAACCCGGTGCTGCGCGGCGCCGTGCTGGCCGCTCTCGACCAGGCGCGCGAGGAACTGCTGGTCCCCTGAGCGACGGCCCTCCAGCCGCGCTCGGGCCGTCCGGTCGGTGGCAGCCGGAAAGGTGTCCTCAGGCCGGCAGGTCGATGGCGGTCTGCGCGTTCTCAGGTGTCAGCAGCTCGATGGCGGCCTGCGCGTTGGCCCTGGCGGCGCCGTACGTCGCGATGTAGGCCCCGCTCTGCGGCCGCCAGATGGGCAGCCCCATCTCGATCACCGTCGCGTCGGGGCGCGCCGCGACCAGGGCGGAGACCAGCTCCCGGCTCGCCTGATGGCGGTGCGCGTCCTTGACCACGACGACCAGGGACCGGTTCGCGGCCTTGGCCAGCAGGTCGCCGACGACGGCGGCCGCGGGCTCGATCCGGACGATCTCCGCGTCGGGGAGCCACGGGCCCACCCCCCAGGGCACGTCGCCCACGGCGATCGTCGGCGGGGTGTCCACCTCGATCACCAGGGGTTCGACCAGCGGCTCGGTCTCGCCGGTCAGCCGCACGGCACGGCGTGCCGCGTGCAGGCCGACCACGTTGTGCTCGGCGGTCACCTCGTGGGACGTGCCGAACCAGGCGCGCAGCGCGGCCACCCGCGCCGCGGCCTCCTCCAGCCGCTCCAGCGGCAGCCGGCCGTCGCGCACCGCGGCGACGATCTCCGCGATGATGCCCTGGACGTCGTCGTAGGCGGGGATCGGGCCCAGGCACAGCAGGTCGGCCCCGGCCGCGAGCGTCAGCACGGCGCCGCCGGCCAGGCCCACGCTCTTGGTGATCGCGTGCATGTCGAGCGCGTCGGTGACGACCACGCCGTCGTAGCCGAGCTCGCCCCTCAGAAGCCCGGTCAGCGCGGCGCTGGACAGCGTGGCGGGGGTCTCACCCGTCACGACGGGCACCGCGACGTGCGCGGTCATCACCGACTTGGCGCCCGCGCCGATCGCCGCGCGGAACGGCGCCAGCTCCCGTGCGCGCAGAACGTCCATGCTGACGTCCACGACGGGCACCGCCAGGTGCGAGTCGACGCGGGTCGCGCCGTGGCCGGGGAAGTGCTTGACGCAGGCGGCCACGTTCACCGACTGCAGCCCCTGTACGGCCGCCACCGTGTGCCTGGCGACCAGCTCCGGCTCCGCTCCGAAGGACCTGGTGCCGATCACCGGGTTGTCGGCCTCGGAGTTGACGTCGGCGCTCGGCGCCATGTCCAGATTGATGCCGCAGGCGGCCAGCTCGGAGGCGATCGCGCGGTAGACCCGGCGGGTCAGCTCGACGTCGTCCACCGCGCCGAGCGCCGCGTTCCCCGGGTACGGGCTGCCGACGTGGTAGGCCAGCCGCGTGACGTCCCCGCCCTCCTCGTCGAGCGAGATGACGGGCTCACCGGCTCTCCCCAGCGCGGTGGTCAGCTCTTTCACCTGGCCGGGATCGGCCACGTTGAACCCGAAGAGCGTCACGCCGCCCAGGCCCTGCTCCAGCTCTCTCAGCACCCAGTCGGGCGCCGTGGTGCCCTGGAAGGCGACGAGCAGCGTGCCGGCCGCAAGACGGCGCAGCCCCCGATCACTCTGACTCATGGCTCCTCATCAGTTTTCCGGCATGGTCGGGCACGGCATCGGCGCGCCGTACGCGACTCGTCGTGGTGGTCAGCCCTTCACGGCCCCGGCGACCAGGCCGGAGACCATGCGGCGTTGTACGAGAAGGAAGAAGATGACCACCGGGATGGTCATCATCGTGGAGCTGGCCATGATGGCGCCCCAGTCGGTGCCCTTCTGCCCGAAGAAGTACTGCAGAGCGACGGGCATGGTGTATTTGGTGGGATCGCCGAGCAGGTACAACGCCATGATCAGCTCGTTCCACGCGGTGATGAACGAGAAGATGCTGGTCGCGACCAGGCCCGGGGCCACCAGCGGGAAGAGCACCTTCCAGAAGGTGGTGAACCGGCTGGCCCCGTCGATCCAGGCCGCCTCCTCCAGCGACTTGGGCACCGCGGCGACGAACGTGCGCAACATCCAGATCCCGAACGGCAGCGTCAGCGCCACCTGGGCCACGATCAGCCCGAGGAGCTGGTCGTACAGGCCGAGGCGCTTGACGCTCAGGAACAGCGGGATGAGCAGCGCCTCGGCGGGGATCATCTGCGCGACGAGCAGCAGGACCAGGAACCCGGTGCGCCCCTTGAACCGGAACCGGGCCACCGCCGTGGCGGAGAGCAGCGCGAAGACCGCGCCGATCAGGACCGTGCCGAGCGCGACGATGGCGCTGTTGCGCAGGTAGAGCCAGATCGAGTGCCCCGCCACGCCGTCGGTGAGCACCCGCTCGATGTGCGAGAGGGTGAACTCCGTGGGGAACGGGATGAATTCGGTCGTGAAGATCTGGTCGTTCGTCTTGAACGCGGTGGAGACCATCCAGTAGACCGGGAAGGTCGCCACCAGGAAGACCAGCACGCCTGCCGTGTTGAGCGCGATCTTGCCGAGGCGCTTGCGAGCCAGCGGGGTCATCACAGCTCCTCTTGCTTGAACATCTGGCGGACGTAGGCCGCGGTGACGATGAGCAGGATCACCGTCAGCACCACCGCGATGGCCGCGCCGGAGCCCATTTTCGGCGGGGCCTTGAACGCCTCGGTCACCGCGTACATCGACAGGTTGTATGCCTCCCGGTTGGTCGTTCCCGCCAGCACGTAGAGCTGGGAGAAGACCTTGAAGTCCCAGATGATCGACAGCACGGTCAGCACCGCGAACACCGGCTTCAGCAAGGGGAAGGTGATCCGCCTGAAGGTGTGCCACGGACGCGAGCCGTCGACCTTGGCGGCCTCGTAGAGCTCGGCGGGGATGCCCCGCAGCCCGGCGAGCACGGAGACGGCGACGAACGGGAAGCTCGCCCAGACCACGCAGATGATCAGCACCAGGTAGATCGACCAGGCGTTGTTGAGCCACGGCTCGCCGTCCCAGAGGGCCCGCCCGAACAGGGCGGTGGACAGCCAGTCGGGCAGCAGGTTGAGCGCCGGGTTGATGATGCCCGCCTCGGCGTCGAACAGCCGGCGCCAGATCACGCCCTGCGCCACCGGCGGGACCGCCCAGGCGGACATGATGCCGAGGACGACGAACAGTGACATCTTCGAGCCGAGCCGGTTCAGCAGGACGCCGACGGCGGTGCCGAAGACGAGCGTGAGCGGCACCGCGATCACCGCGAACACCACCGTGTTGCGGAGCGAGGACCAGAAGACCTCGTTCGCGAAGATGCTGGTGAAGTTGTCGAGTCCCACCCAGGTGGCCGGCTTCTTGCCGGAGATCTGGACCAGGCCCACCTTCTGGAAGGCGATGACCACCATCTGGCCCAGCGGGTACAGCAGCAGGGCCGCGATGACCAGCAGGCCGGGGATGAGCAGGACGTAGGGAATAGACCAGGCGGGGAGCCCACTCGCTTTCTGCGGTGGGCGGGCGCGGCGCCGCCCCGGGGCGGAGGGACGATCTCCACCCCGGGGGAGCGTTGACATGTCGGTCATAGGACTCAGGACGCGTTGAGGATGTCTTCGAGTTCCTTGTTGGCCGCGGCCAGCGCCTCGTCGGCCGTGGACTTACCCTCGATGACCTTGCGGGCCGCGTTCTGCAGCACCGCCTTGGTCTCGTTGGCCTCAGTCCACTGCGGGTCGGCGGGGAAGGCCTTGGCCTTGGCGAAGGCGGCCGCGAACGGCGCCTGGACCGGGTCGCTGGAGAGCGCGGCCAGGGCCTCCGGGTAGACGGGGAGCAGGCCGCCGTCGGTGGCGTACTTGACGCCCCACTGCTTGCCCGAGGCCAGCTTCACGAACTCCTTGGCGATGTCCTTCTCCTTGGCGGTGCCCCAGACGGCGATGTCGTTGCCGCCCAGGAAGGACTGCGCCTCGCCGCCGTCCTTGGCCGGGAGCGAGAAGAAGGCGAGCTTGTCACCCTTGATCTTGCCCTTGCTCTCTTCCTCGATGGTCGCCAGGTCCCACGACGCGGTCAG
Organism: Nonomuraea sp. NPDC002799; assembly: GCF_053592075.1. Taxonomy (NCBI): domain Bacteria; kingdom Bacillati; phylum Actinomycetota; class Actinomycetes; order Streptosporangiales; family Streptosporangiaceae; genus Nonomuraea; species Nonomuraea sp. NPDC002799. Next base: position 184,338 of record NZ_JBSFVA010000016.1, on the reverse strand, counting down.
GTACATGCCGACCTTGTTGTTGGAGAAGCGGGTGCGGATCTCCGTGGTGTTCTGGTTGAGCCGCGACTTGCTGGACAGGCCGTCGGTGACCAGGCCGGTGTACTGCGCGAAGCCGGCCTTGAACGCCGGGTCCGTCAGCTTGCCGACCCACTTGTCACCCTCCTTGACGGCGTAGTCGCCGCCGGAGGTCCAGGCGAGGGCGCCGAGCAGGTGGTTGGCGTCGGAGCCGCCGTTGAAGGCGAAGCCGTCGACGTCCGCGCCCTTCTTGGCCTGGATCGTCTTGGCCGCGGCCACGAGCTCGTCCCAGCTCTTGGGGACCTCGATCTTGAGCTCCTTGAACCAGTCGGTGCGGTAGAGCACCGCCCGGCTGCCGCCGCCCCACGGCACGGCGTACGTCTCGCCGTCGATGGTCTCCAAGCCCATGAGGTTCTTGGGGATCTGCGACTGGTCGCCCGCGCTCACGAGGTCCGTGATCGGCTCCAAGGCCTCCTGGCTCTGCCAGAGCGGGACCTGGTCGTTGCCGATCTCGGTCACGTCGGGTCCGCTGCCACCGGCCGCCGCGGCCGTGAACTTGTCGTTGACCTGCGGCCACGGGATCCACTCGACGGTCACCTTGGCGCCGGTCTGCTTCTCGAACTCGGCGACCAGCTCGTCGGTGTACTTCTGCGCGGCGGGGTTGCTGTCGCCCAGGCGCCAGAAGGTCAGGGTCTTGCCGGCGTACTTGGGGCCGCTGGCGGACGCGGCCGCGCTGGGTGAGGACGTGGTGGGCTCTTGGCTGGATCCACATGCCGCCAGGCCCAGGGCCAGGGCGGCCGTGGCGACCGTAGTGGCGGTGATCTTCGCGACCCTCACAGGGTTCTCCCTTCCCGGGTGCCGGCCTTCGGTCCGCACCAGGCTGATCGTCAATGCCGGACAACGCTGCTAAACTAACAAGAAACTTTCTTAAAAGAAACGCCCGTTAGCCATTCGTGACGAGAGGGGTGCGGTAATGAGTCGAAGCCCGGGGATCCCCAGGCTGCTGCGCAGGTTGAACGATCGCTCGGCGCTCGAACTCCTTCTCGTGGACGGCCCCCTGACCCGGGCCGAACTGGGGGAACGGACGGGGCTCTCCAAGGTAACCGCAGGTCAGCTCCTCGCTCGACTCGAGGAGCGGGGACTGGTGGAGGTCGCGGGGGAGCGCGCCGGCGGCAGGGGGCCGCACGCCGCCCTGTACGCCGTGGTTCCCTCCAGCGCGTACGTCGCCGGCCTTGAGGTTCTGCCCGACAACCTCAAGGTCGGTGTGGCGGACATCACAGGCCGGATCGTGGTCGAGATCACCATCAACCCCTCCGACAGCAGGGACCCGGTCAAGGCGGTGCACGCGGCCCTGCGGCGCGCCTGCGACACGGCGGGCATCGGCCTGTCGCAACTGCGCGCGTTCGTCATCGGCACCAGGGGGGTGGTCGATCCGGGCAGCGGCGACGTGCGTTATTCGTACGACCTGCCGACCTGGCACATCGGCGTGCTGGCGAGCCTGCGCCAGACGCTCGGCACCTCGGTCACGATCGAGAACGACGTCAACCTGGTCGCCCTGGCCGAGCACCGCTACGGCGCCGCCGTCGGCCACGACGACTTCGTGGTCATCTGGTCGGGCGTCGGCCAGGGGCTCGGCGTGATGCTCGGCGGCCGGCTGCACCGGGGCATCACCGGAGGAGCGGGCGAGATCGGCTGGTTGCCGGTGCCCGGCGAGCCGCTGCCGAGCGACGTCTCCGAGCCGCAGTCGGGCTCCTTCCAGCGCCTGGTGGGGCACGACGCGCTGCGCGGGCTGGCCGACGAGCACGGCGTCTCCGGCCACACGGTGCCCGACCTCGTGCGCGGGGGCGACGAGGGCTATCTGGACGCCGTGGCGGCCCGCCTGGCCGTGGGCGCGGCGGCCGTGACCGTGGTGCTCGACCCGGGGCTGATCGTGCTCAGCGGCGACATCGGCCGGGCGGGCGGCGAGCGGCTGGCCGCCAAGGTGCAGGAGGCGGTGGCCCGCGTCTGCCCGAGCCAGCCCGCGGTCGTCGCCACGAAGGTCACCGGCAACCCGGTGTTGCGCGGGGCGCTGGTGGCGGCTTTGGAGCAGGCCCGGGAGCAGGTCTTCTCCGACACTGTGTGAGAATCTCTGCCCATGTGGCAGTCCCCGATCGACGTCGTGCTCATCTCCGACCCCCGGGTTGCCGCGATCCCCGTGCGGGAGTGCGGCGAGCCGCTCGCCGACGCGCGCGGGCGGTTGCGGGTGGACACGCGGCTGGCCGACGACGAGGGCGCGTACGCGCACCTGCGGTCCGGGCTGCTCGACCGGCTGGAGCAGGTGGAGCGGCTGCTGCCCGACGGCTTCCACCTGCTGATCGTCGAGGGCTACCGCCCGATCGGCACGCAGCGCCGGATCTTCGACGCCTACCGGGCGGAGCTGCACGCCACCTTCCCCGACCTGTCGCCTGACGACTCTTATGTCGCGGCCAGTCGTTACGTGTCGCCCGTCGAGGTCGCCCCCCACACCGCCGGCGCCGCCGTCGACCTCACCCTGTGCGACCCCGACGGCGTCGAGTACGACATGGGCACCCAGGTCAACGACAACCCGGAGGAGAGCGACGGCGCCTGCTACACCGCCGCCCCCGCCATCTCCGACGACGCCCGCGCCCACCGCAAGCTCCTGTCCGCCGCCCTGGAGCCGACCGGCCTGGTCAACTACCCCACCGAGTGGTGGCACTGGTCCTACGGCGACCGCTACTGGGCCATGGTCACGCGCTCGCCGCACGCCCATTACGGCCCGATCGCCTTCCCCGGCTGACAACCGCTTGTCGGAACGGTTTTCCGCCGGGTGTGAGACGGGCACAACCTCGTACGGAGGCTTTTGGACTCCCCAGCGAGGTGTGTGCATGGTTCCGTTGATCGGGATCGAAGAGGAATACCTCGTCGTCGATCCCCGCACCCGCCACGTGGCTCCCCGAGCGGCCGATGTCCTGGCCGCGGCGACGGACGTGCTGGACGTGGTGCATGAAATCACTAGATTCCAGGTGGAGGCCCGCACGCCGCCCTCCGCCGACCTCAGCGAGCTGGGCTCGCGGTTGCGCACCGTGCGCAAGGAGGTGGCGGGCGCGGCCCGCTCGTGCGGGCTGGCCGTCGTCGCGAGCGGCATCCCCGTCCTGGGGAACGTCGTGCCGCCGCCGCTCACCGACGACGTCCGCTACCACCAGGGCAGCGAGCTCTACCGCGCGCTGCAGGACGAGATCAGCATCTGCGCCCTGCACGTGCACGTCGACGTGCCCGACCAGGAGCACGCCGTCTACGTCGGCAACCATCTGCGACCCTGGCTGCCGACGCTGATCGCGCTGGCCGCCAACTCGCCGTTCTTCGTGGGCCGCGACACCGGCTACGCGTCCTGGCGGGTGATCAGCTGGGGCCGGTGGCCGGTCTCGGGCGCGCCCCCTTACTTCCCGTCCTACGGCGCGTACGAGCTGGCCCTGCGCGCCCTGACGGAGTCGGGTGCGCTGATGGACCCCAAGTCCGTCTACTGGGACACCCGCCCGTCGCCGAGCCTGCCCACGGTGGAGATCAGGGTGGCCGACGTGCCGCTCGACGTGAGCGACAGCCTCACCCTGATCGGCCTCATCCGCGCCCTGGTCGTGACCGCGCTCGCCGACGTGCGCCGGGGCGACCGGGGGCTGCCGATCCCGTCGGAGGTGCTGCGCGCCGCCTACTGGCGCGCGGCCCGCGACGGGCTGCAGGGCGACAGCCTGGACGTGCGGCACGGCACCCTCGTGCCGGCGCCGGTCATGGCCGGGCGCCTCCTGGAGCACGCGAGGTCCGCGCTGGCGGAGGCGGGCGACCTGACCTACATCCAGGAGGGCCTGGACCGGCTGCTGCGCAAGGGGTCGGGGGCCACGCGCCAGCGCCGGGTCCATGCCAGGGGCCACGACCTGGCCGAGGTCGTCGACGACCTCATCGAGGCGACCGTGGCCTAGCGCAGGGGCCGTAGGTGGCCGTGGCCTAGTGCAGGGCGAGCGCCACGGCCACTCCGAGGCCGAAGGCGACCACCACGCCCCGCAGCACCTTGGCCGACATGAGCTTGGCCAGCCGCGTCCCGAGCAGCCCGCCCACCAGGCTGGCCGGCGCGATGACCGCCACGGCCTGCCACTGCACCGCCCCGAACAGCGAGAACGCCACGACCGAGACCGTGCTGATGACCAGGGCGAGCACGGCCCGCACGGCGTTGACGCGATGCAGGGTGTCGTGCAGGAACATGCCGAGCACGGTCAGCAGCAGCACGCCCATGCCGCCGTTGAAGTAGGCCCCGTAACATCCGCCGAGGAAGACCCCGGCGTACACGAGCCTGCTGGGCGCCTCGCCGGGCTCGCCGCCGAACATCTTGCGCAACCACGGCTGCGCCAGCAGCGCCAGGCTGGCGAACGCCACCAGCAACGGCACCATCGACTCGAACAGCCGGCCCGGCGTGAGCAGCAGCAGCGCGCTGCCCGCGATCGCGCCGAGCACCGCCGTGGCCGACAACAGCGTCGTCCGGCGCCGCTGTCCCCGCAGCTCGGTCCGGTAGCCGAGGACGCCGCCGAGGTAGCCGGGCCACAGCGCGACCGCGTTCGTCACGGACGCGGTCAGGCTCGGATAGCCCAGTGCCAGCAGTGCGGGGAAGGAGATGAGGGTGCCGCCGCCGGCCAGGGCGTTGACCACCCCGGCCAGCAGACCGGCCCCGGCCAGGAAGAGCAGATCGGCCGGTGTCATCGGCCGGCGGCGTAGCCCTGGGCGCCACGTGGGTTGGCGGCGGCCTTGAGGAAGTCACCGTCACGGGCGACCGCGCTGAGCCTGCCGAGCGACCAGGGGCCCTGGACCTCGACCTCGTGGCCGCGCCGCCGCAGCTCGGCGATGACGCCCGGATCCACGCGGTCCTCGATGTGCATGACGCCGGGCCGCGAGCCGCGCGGGAAGAACGAGCTGGGGAAGTGCTCGGAGTGGAACATCGGCGCGTCGACGGCCTCCTGCAGGTTCAGCCCGCCGTGGACGACGGCCAGGAAGAAGTTCACGCTCCACTGGTCCTGCTGGTCGCCGCCGGGCGTGCCGAACGCGAGCCAGGGCCGGCCGTCCCTGAGCGCGAACGACGGCGACAGCGTGGTGCGCGGCCGCGTCCCGGGACGCAGGGTGGCGGGCAGGTCCTCCTGCAGCCAGAACATCTGCGCCCGCGTGCCCAGGCAGAAGCCCAGCGCGGGGATGGTGGGGGAGCTCTGCAGCCAGCCGCCGCTGGGGGTGGCCGAGACCATGTTGCCGAAGCGGTCCACGACGTCGATGTGACAGGTGTCCCCCTTGACCGTGCCGTCGCGGGCCACGGTCGGCTCTCCGACGCCCTGCGGGGAACGCGCCCCCGACACGCCCGGGGCGTTGCTCGCGGTGCCGGGGTCGGGGAAGACCGGCAACTTCGGCGGCCGGCCGCCCGGGGCTCCGGGGCGCAGCTCCAGGCTGGCCTCGGCGCCGATCAGCCGCCGCCGCTCGGCGTTGTACGCCTTGCTCAGCAGGTCGTCCATGGGCACGTCGGTGTCGCCGTACCACGCTTCGCGGTCGGCGAAGGCGAGCTTGGCTGCCTCGGTCACGGTGTGCACGTAGTCGGCGCTGAGGTGCCCCATCGCGTCCAGGTCGAGCCCCTCCAGCAGCGCGAGCTGCTGCAGGAACACCGGTCCCTGACCCCACGGGCCCGTCTTCGCCACGGTGTGCCCGTGGTAGTCGAAGGTCAGCGGCTCCTCGACGGTGGCCGACCAGCTCGCCAGGTCGTCGCCGGTGAGCAGGCCGCCGTGCACCTCGCCGGAGCTGTCGCGCCAGGCCGTCTTGGCGCTGAACTCGGCGATGGCCTCGGCGACGAAACCCTCGTACCAGGCTTGGCGGGCGGCGGCGAGCTGCCCTTCGCGGGTGCCGGACGCGGCCGTGGCCTCGGCCACCAGCCGCCGGTAGGTGGCGGCCAGCACGGGGTTGGCCAGCTTCGACCCGGGCGCGGGAACGTTCCCGCCGGGCAGCCACGTCGCCGCCGACGTGGGCCACTCGCCGGTGAACAGCTCCTTGACCGACGAGATCGTGGCGGCGATCCGCTCGATCACCGGAACGCCGTGCTCGGCGTAGTGGATGGCGGGCGCCAGCACGTCGGCGAGCGACCAGGTGCCCCAGCGCTCCAGCATGAGCATCCAGCCGCCGAACGCCCCCGGCACCGTCGCCGCGAGCAGCCCGGTGCCGGGGACCACGTCGAGGCCCAGCTCGGCGAAGCGCTCGATGGTGGCCGCGGCCGGCGCCACGCCCTGCCCGCAGATCGCGGACACCTTCTGCTCGGCCTCGCTCCACAGCAGGATCGGCGCCTCGCCGCCGGGGCCGTTCAGGTGCGGCTCGGCGATCTGCAGGACGAATCCGGCGGCGACCGCCGCGTCGAAGGCGTTCCCGCCGCGCTCCAGCACGCCCATGCCGGTGGCCGAGGCCAGCCAGTGCGTGCCGGCGACCATGCCGAAGTCGCCAGTCAGCTCGGGCCTGGTGGTGAACAAAGTCTCTCCTTCTATCGGTGCGCGGACGCGTCGGGGACGCCGTCCGCCGTTACCAGGTGACAGGCGGCTGGATGGCCGGTGCCACGTGGGTCGTGCAGGGGCGGCTCATCGGTGCGGCAGGCGTCGTACGCCAGCGGGCACCGCGTGTGGAACCGGCACCCCGCCGGAGGATCGATCGGGCTCGGCACGTCACCGCCGAGCACGACCCTGCGCCGCTCCCGCTGCCTGACCGGATCGGCCACCGGGGCGGCCGAGAGCAGGGCCTGCGTGTACGGATGCCGCGGCGCCGCGAAAATCTCCGCCTTGGGGCCGGATTCGACGATCCTGCCCAGGTACATCACGGCGATCCGGTCGGCCAGGAACTCCACCACCGACAGGTCGTGCGTGATGAACAGGCACGAGAACCCCATGTCCCGCTGCAGATCGGTGATCAGGTTGAGCACCGACGCCTGCACCGACACGTCGAGCGCCGACACCGGCTCGTCAGCGACGACCAGCTTGGGCTCAAGGATCAGCGCCCTGGCCAGCCCCACCCGCTGCCGCTGCCCGCCGGACAGCTCGTGCGGGTACCGCGCGCGCATCTCCTGACGCAGCCCGACCCGCTCCAGCATGGCCGCCACCCGTTTCGCCGTCTCGCGCCGGTCGGTCACGCCGTGGCGGAGCAGCGGCTCGCCGACGATCCGCTCGATCGTGAAGCGCGGGTTGAGCGAGGAGTAGGGGTCCTGGAAGACCATGTGGACGTCGCGGCGCAGCGGGCGCATGGCCCGGCGCGACAGGCGCGTGATGTCCCGGCCGCCGAGCTCGATCATGCCTGAGGTGGGCTCGGTCAGGCGCAGCACGCACTTGCCGACCGTGGACTTGCCGCTGCCGGACTCGCCGACCAGCCCGAGCACCTCGCCTTCGCCGATCTCCAGCGACAGGCCGTCCACGGCGCGTACCGGGCCGTAGTGCTTGACCAGGTTGTCGATGCGCAGGATCACTGCCGGCCTCCCGGGTGGTAGCAGGCCGTGAGGTGGCCTGGCGCGTGCGGTTCGAGCGGCGGCCTCGACGCGCGGCAGTCCGCCTGGGCGCGCGAGCACCGGGTCTGGAAGGCGCACTCGTCGGGGTCCGACAGCGGTGAGGGCACCATGCCGGGGATCTCGGCCAGCCGGCCGTTGACGGCCGCTGATGGGAGGGCGTTCATCAGGCCCAGCGTGTACGGATGACGCGGCCGGGCGAAGAGCTCGGCCACCGGGGCCTGCTCGACGGCGCGGCCCGCGTACATGACCACGGCCCGGTCGGCGATGTCGGCCACCACGCCCAGGTCGTGCGTGATGAGGATGATCGCCGTCCCGAGCCGGTCGCGCAGGTCGCGGAACACGTCCAGCACCCCGGCCTGGATCGTCACGTCGAGCGCCGTGGTGGGCTCGTCGGCGATCAGCACCCGGGGCGAGCAGGCCACCGCGATCGCGATCATCACGCGCTGGCGCATGCCGCCCGAGAGCTGGTGCGGGTACTCCTTCATCCTGCGCTGCGGCGCCGGGATGCCGACCAGCTCCAGCAGCTCGACGGCCCGCCGGTCGGCCGCCTGACGGCTCAGGCGCTCGTGCCGGCGCAGCACCTCGGTGATCTGGTAGCCGACGGTGAACGACGGGTTGAGCGAGGTCATCGGCTCCTGGAAGACGACCGAGACGTCCTTGCCGCGTACCTGCCGCATGGCCCGCTCCGACAGCGTGGTCAGCTCGCGTCCGTCGAGTCGCACCGACCCGGACAACCTCGTCGTCTCCGGCGGCAGCAGCCGGGGCACCGACATCGCGGTGACCGACTTGCCGCAGCCGGACTCGCCGCACAGCGCCAGGATCTCGCCCTCGTCCAGACTGAGCGAGATGTCCCTGACCGCCTGCACCAGGCCGTCCTCGGTGTCGAAGCCGACGGTCAGGTCGGTGATCTCCAGCAGGCTCATCGGTGACTCCTCGGATCGAGAACGTCGCGCAGCCCGTCACCGAGCAGGTTGAACCCGAGGGTGGCCAGCGCGATCATCAGTCCCGGCCAGACGGCCAGCCAGGGCGCGTCGCTCAGGTACTGCTGCGCGGTCGTCAGCATCACACCCCACGACGGCGTCGGCGGTTGCACGCCGAGCCCCAGGAACGACAGCGTGGCCTCGCCGATGATCGCCGCCGGAATCGCCACCGTGGCCTGCACGATCAGCGGGCTGGCGCAGTTCGGGAGCACGTAGCGGAAGATGATGTGCCCGTCGCCGGAGCCGTCGGCGATGGCCGCGGACACGTAGTCCATCTCCCTGACCGCCAGCACCTCGCCCCGGGTGATCCGGATGATGGCGGGCAGCTGGGAGAAGCCCAGCGCCAGCACCACGCCCTTCAGCGAGGGGCCGATGATCGCCGCCAGGCCCACCGCGAACACCAGGAACGGGAACGCCAGCGTCACGTCCACCAGCCGCATCACGATCGGGTCGAGCCAGCGCCGGTAGAACCCGGCGACCAGCCCGACGGGGATGCCGATCGCCATCGCCAGCAGTGTGGACAGAACGCCCGCCTGCAGCGACACCTGCGCCCCGTGCGCGATCCGGGCGAAGGCGTCCCTGCCCAGGTCGTCGGTGCCCATCGGATGGGCGCCCGACGGGGCGGCGAGCGTGGCCAGATAGTCCTGCGCGGCCGGGTCGCCCGTGAACAGCGGCCCCAGCAGCGCCAGCAGCACGAACGCGACCACCAGCACCAGGCCGGCCATCGGCATCGGGCGCCTTCTGAAACGCCGCCACAACTTACTCATGCTTGCCCCCCGACAGCCTGATCCGCGGGTTGAGGAAGGCGTAGGCGATGTCCACCAGCAGGTTGACCAGCACGTAGCCGACCACCGTGATGAGCACGACGGCCTGGATGACCGGATAGTTCCTGGTCAGGACCGCGTCCACGGTCAGCTTGCCGAACCCGGGGATGACGAAGATCTGCTCGGTCACCACGGCCCCGCTGATCAGCGCGCCCAGCTGCAGGCCGAGCACGGTGATCACGGTCGTCAGGCTGTTGCGCAGCGCGTGCGCGCCCACGACCTTGATCTCCGACAGGCCCTTGGACCTGGCGGTCCTGACATAGTCGGCCGACAGCGCGCCCAGCATGGCCGAGCGGGTCTGCCGCATGAGGATGGCCGCGAAGCCGGTGCCGAGCACGAGGGCGGGCAGGATCATGCGCCGCAGGTTCTCCACGGGATCCTCGAAGAACGGGACATAGCCGGAGGCGGGCAGCACCTGCCAGGTGACCGCGAACAGCAGGATGCCGAGCAGGCCCAGCCAGAAGTGCGGCACCGACAGGCCGGCCAGCCCGAAGGCGGTGGCCAGGTAGTCGGCGACCTTGCCGCGCCGGACGGCCGCGACGATGCCGGCGCCGACGCCGACGATGATCGCGACCAGCATGGCCAGGGCCGACAGTTGCAGCGTGACCGGCAGCCGTTCGGCGATGATGTCGATCACCGGGAGCTGGTCCTGCGTGGAGCGGCCGAAGTTGCCGGTGAGGGTCTGGCCGACGTAGTCGCCGTACTGGGCGAGCAGCGGCTTGTCCAGGCCGAACTCGTGCCGGATGGCCTCGATCGCGGCGGGCGAGGCTTCCTGGCCCGCCATGACCGTGGCCGGATCGCCGGGCAGCGCCCTGATCCCGAGAAAGATCAGGACGCTGGCCATGAAGAGCACGATCACCGCGGAGCCGAAGCGCCGAAGGATGAACCAGAACATCAGCCGGCGAACCCGGCGGTCACGAAGCGCGGCAGACCGTCCTTGAAGTACTGGACCCCGGCCACGGTCTTGTTCATGCCCAGGTAGTACTTGTTGTGGTACAGGTACACCACGCCCCGGAGCTCGGCGGCCTTCCGCATGGCGCTGCCGTACAGCTCGGCCCGCTTGGCGGTGTCCGTCTCTGCGGCGGCCTGCTTGATCGGGTCGTCGATGCCCGCGTCCGCCATGCCGGCGTAGTTGTTGCTGCCCTGGGTGGTGACCAGGTTCGTGAGGTTGCCGTCCGGGTCCACACGGCCCGACCAGCCGCTCAGCAGGACGTCGAACTTGCCGGCCTTACCCTGCTCCAGAACGCTGACGAACTCGGCCGTCTGCACGCTCACGTTGAAGCCGGCCTCCTTGGCCATCGACTGGATGACCTGCGCCAGACGCTGGTTGACGGCGTCGTTCGGCGTGGCCAGCGTGACCGGGATCGGCGTCTGCACGCCGGAGGCCTGCACGAGCTGCTTGGCCTTGGCCAGGTCGCGCTTGGCGCACGGCAGGTCCTTCGGCCGGAACGGGCTGTCGGCGGGAACCGGGTAGCAGTCGACCTCGTGCAGACCGTTGTAGACGGTCTTGTTGATCGCGTCCCGGTCGAGCGACAACTCGAACGCCTCGCGCAGTTGCGGGCTCTTGCCCAGCGCGGTGTTCACCGCACCCGGCTTCTCCGTGGAGCCCTTGACGTTGCCGACGTTGATCTGGAAGCCGTAGTAGCCGAGGCCGCCGCCGGACACGACGGACAGGTTCGGATCCGCCTGCACGCCCTTGACCGTGTTCGTGGCGAGCTGGTCGGCCACCTGCACGTCGCCGGACTTCAGGTTCGCGGCCCGCACGTTGGGGTCGACGATGATTTTGTATACAACCTTGTCGAGCTTGACCTTGGCGGCGTCGTAGTAGTCCGGCGCCCGGTCCAGCTCGATCTGGCTGCCGGAGGTGCGGCCGGCGAACTTGAACGGCCCGACGCACACCGGGTTCGCGCCGAAGTTGTCGCTGCTCGCGTCCAGCGCCTTGGGCGACAGGATCATGCCGGCGCGGTCGGCGAGCTGCGCGGCCAGCGGCGTGAACGCCTGCGTCAGCGTGAGCTTCACCGTGGTGGCGTCGACCACGCCGACCTTGGAGATCGCCGCCAGGTCGGCCTGACGCGCGGACTTCTCCCAGGTGCGGTGCCGGTCCAGCGACTTCTTGACCGCCTCGGCGTCGAACGCCGTGCCGTCGTTGAACTTGACGCCTTCGCGCAGCTTGATCGTCACTTCCTTGCCGTCACCGGAGACCTCGGGCAGTGCCGAGGCCAGCTGCGGGACGAGCGTGGAGGTGGCGTCGATGTCGTAGAGCTTCTCGCACATGCTCGCGAACACCTCGCGGCCCACCAGCGTGGTCGAGGTGCTCGGGTCGAGCGCGTCAGGGTCGGCGTTCAGCGCCACGTTGAGCGTGCCGCCGCCCTTGACCGGCCGGGTGTCGGCCGAGGCGTCGGCTATGGAAGGAGCAGCCGCGGGGGTGTTGTTGCTGGATCCGCCGCCACCGCAAGCCGCAAGGGCCACGGGGAGGAAGGCCAGCGCCGCGACCAGCCTGGGGGACGGTCTCATGGAGCCTCCGTTGAAAAGGTTTAGGAGACTGTATACACAACCTCACATTTCAGTGGTGTTTCATCACCTTATGTTGTTATCTGAGTGTTCTCTAATCGTTCGGGTGTTTTGCCGTGCGGCCCACCGCCGCGAGGAAAGATCGTCTGGCTGCGGCGACGTGCGCGACGGCTCTGGCCTGCGCCTCGTCCTCGTCGCCTGCGACGATCGCCTCGCACAGGCCGAGGTGCTCCGACCAGGAGTGCGGGCCGCGCGTGGCGGCGGTCTGGGTGAAGACCCACTGCGCCCGCTGGAGCATCGGCTTCATCATCAGGCTGAGGTAGGAGTTGCCCGCCGCCTCGCCCACGGCCAGGTGGAAGGCGGTGTTGAGGTCGGCCACCTGCTCCAGGTGCCCGCTCTCCACCGCCTCCTTGGCCTGCTCCAGCACCTGCCGCAGCCGCCGGGCCGCGGCGGGGCTGCGTTTGCGCGCCGCCAGCCGGGCCGCGAGCCCCTCGATGGCCATCCGGACGTCGAAGAGCTCCTCGCCCTCCTCGGCGGACAGGCGGGCGACGGTCGCGCCGAAGCGGGGGACGACCTCGACGAAGCCCTCGGTGGCCAGCACCCGGATGGACTCGCGCACGGGGTTGCGCGAGACGCCGAGCGAGGCGGCAAGCCGGTCCTCGACCAGGCGCTCGCCCTGGGCGAACTCGCCCGAGAGGATGCGGCGCCGCAACTCACTGGTGACCTCGTCGCGCAAGGTCCGGTGAGACGCGCCCAGCGTCAGATCAGTCATATAGGGATTTATCGTATACAGAGGGGATTATTACTCGGACCGCGCGGGGGCCCGCAGGACGTCGAGGACCTCGTCGACGGCCAGGCCCTTGCCCCGCACCGACCGCGGCGCCGTGATCGAGACCTCGCTGCCCCAGCCGCGGTACTGCGTGGCCATCGACACCCGTCTGACCCGGTCGTCCCCGAGCCCCTCACCGTCGGGCAGCGCGTGGAAAAGCCAGCCGGCCCGGTACGGCAGGCCGCGGTCGTCGTACATGTACGTCCAGTCGACCTGCGCCGCGCCGCCGGTGGCCGGCCCGGCCGCCTCCCTGAAGCTGGGCGACAACGTGTGCAGCCCGGCGAGGGTGATGAGCCCGCTCACCGTGTAGATGCGCTGCCTGCGGCCGGTGGCGCTGTTCTCGTGCCAGTCCGACACGCTCTTGCGGTCCGCGCCGGCCAGCAACTTGCGCAACGTCGCCGGCTCGAACACGTTGATCACCTGGTCGCCGTACGCCGCCGCGCCCCCACTGGCGCGGCCCAGGCCGATCCACCGCTTCGCCTTGGGCGGCAACTGGTACTGGCGGCCCCGCACGCTGATCATGCGGGTGGTCCCGGCGGAGGCGAGCACGCCGGCGGCGTAGGGGTCCGTCTCCGCGTCCTCGGCCATGAGCGCCCGCTCCGGCGCGCCCTCGAACGTCAGCTTCCGGGTCACCTCCGCCGCCACCACGCCGCTCGCGCCGAGCCGGATCCGCCCGGCCCCGCTCACGTCATAACCGCCCGTGTGGTCCTGGTCCGACGCCTCGTCCCTCTTGTACCGGCTGGTCACGACCGAGCCGAAGACGTCGATCCGCGCTCCGCTGCCCTCGGCGAGCAGCGTGCGGATGGCCCTGATCGGGTCGGGACCGGCGGACTCGGCGTGGGCCACGGCCGGAACGGCGGTGACGAGTGCCACCGTGGCGGCGATCAGTAACCTCATGCGGCGGATTCCTCGGGTAGTCGGGACGATCATTCTGCCGGACCCGCCAGGCATTTCTCCGCCCGACACGACGACCACGGCCGGCGCCGTACGGGGGTTCGTCAGGCGCGCAGCCGCAACCCACGTCAGAGGACGGCCCTTGCGCCAGACGCAGTCGCAAGCCGCGTCAGAGGGGCGGCCCTTACGTCAGGCGCGCAGCCGCAACCCGCGTGGCGTCGGATGGAACCCGGCCGCCTCCAGGGCCGCCGCCAGCGGTGACTCCACGATGGAGGCCCCGTCGGCCCGCTCCACGGTCAGCTTCCCCAGCGCGCCGTCCCGCACGGCCAGGGCCAGCGCGTCGACGGCCGGCTGCAGCCGTTCGTCGTCGGTGAACGACAGCAGCGTCTTGCCGCCGCGTTCGACGTAGAGGACCAGGTGGCCGTCGACCAGCACGACCAGGGATCCGGCCTTCCGCCCCGGCTTGTGGCCGACGTCGCCGGGATGTTGCGACCAGGGGAGCGCGGCGCCGTACGGGTTGGCCGGGTCTGCCGCCGCCAGCACCACGGCCCGCCGCACGGAAGCCCCGGAACGCGCCCGGCCGAACGCCCCCGCCTGCTCGAACGCCCCCGCACCCGCGTCCTCGCCCGTCCTGGTGCCTCCCTGCTCGAAGGCCCCCGCGCCCGCCTGCTCGATCGTCCCCATGTTCTCCGGACGGCCGCCGCCAGGCGCGATGCCCGGCGCCATGGCGCGCATCCGATCCACCGCACCCGGCAGCGCGAACTGCGCGCCCCCGAGCCCTTCGACGAAGTAGCCCCGGCGGCACCGCCCGCTCTCCTCATAGGCCCGCAAGACCTGATAAATGGGCGTAAACCCTCCAGGAAGCCGTTCCGACGTCACCGCTCCCCGCGTCACCACACCATGCCGCTCCAGCAGCACCTCGGCCTGGGCCTGCGCACGCGGTGTCGCCCCCTCGGCAGGCGCGGGCAGCAACCACCACCGCCCGCCCACGGTCGGCGGCCCGCTCCGGCTCGGCAGCACCGCCCGGCGCCGCCGCGTCGTGGCGGGCCGATGCGCAGGACGCCCGGTGCCGAGCGTCGCCCGCAGCGGCGCCAGCGTGTCGCCGGACACCCGCCCCGACCACACCAGATCCCACAGAGCGGAGACCAGCGAAGCGTCGTCCAGCGAGCCGAGCTGGTCGGAGATCCCCCGGAAGAACAGCGCGCCGCCCCCGCTCAGGAGCTCCAGCACGCGCTCATGGACCGGCGTCATCGTGATCTCGGTGGGCTCGGGCATCAGCAGCGGCGCGGTGTCGGCGAAGTAGAGCGACACCCAGCCGTCGCCGCCGGGCAGCGACCCCTGGCCGGACCACATCACCTCGCCCGACGAGGTCAGCTCGTCGAGCAGCGCCGGATGGTAGCCGGGCACCCGGGACGGCAGCACCAGCGTCTCCAGCGCGGACGCGGGCACGACCGCCCCCTGGAGCAGCTCGATCGAGCGGATGAGCGCGTCCATGGCGCGGGCGTCCCCGGCCTTGCCCCTGGCCGCCCCGTCGGACCCGGTGATGCCGTGCCAGGCCGACAGGAACACGGCCAGCGTCTCCGGCTCGACCGGCTCGACCTCCTTGCGGAGCTGAGCCAGCGACCTGCGCCGCAACATCCGCAACACCCCGGCGTCGCACCACTCCTCGCCCCGCCCGCCAGGACGGAACTCGCCGTTGACCACCCGCCCCGACGCCGCCAGCCGCCGCAGGGCGTCGGTCACCACGGCCACGCCGAGCCCGAACCGGGCGGCGGCCGTACCGGGATGGAAGGGCCCTCGGGTGCGGGCGTGCCGCGCCACCAGGTCCGCCAGCGGATCGGGCACGGGCTCCAGGAACGTGTGCGGGATCCCGACGGGCAGCGGCGTGCCCAGCGCGTCACGCAGGCGGGCCGCGTCCTCGATGGCCACCCACTGCTCCTCGCCCGCGATGCGTACCCTGATCGCGCGGCGGGCACGTTCGAGCGCCTCCAGCCAGGCGGGATCGCCGCCGCGCACGCTGACGTCGGGCGCCAGCAGCGGCCCGTGCGAGCGCAGCAGGTCAGAGAGATCCTCCAGGTCGCGCAGCGGCCGGTCGAGCCTGGCCAGCTCCCGCTCGGTGTCGGAGATCACGTCGGGGTCGAGCAGCTCGCGCAGGTCGGCCTGGCCCAGCAGTTCGGCCAGCAGCGTGGTGTCCAGCGCGAGGGCCTGCGCCCGCCGTTCGGCCAGGGGCGCGTCGCCTTCGTACATGAACGCGCCCACGTAGTGGAACAGCAGCGAGGCCGCGAACGGCGAGGCCTGCGAGGTCTCCACCTCCACCACGCGCACCCGGCGGGCGGCGATGTCACGCATGAGCTGCACGAGCCCCGGCACGTCGAACACGTCCTGCAAGCACTCGCGCATCGTCTCCAGCACGATCGGGAACGACGCGTACTGGGAGGCCACCCCCAGCAGGTGGGCGGCCCGCTGCCGCTGCTGCCACAGCGGGCTGCGCCGCCCCGGCGTGCGGCGCGGCAGCAGCAGCGCCCGCCCCGCGCACTCCCTGAAGCGGGAGGAGAACAACGCCGAGCCGCCCAGCTCCTCGGTGACGATCCGTTCGATCTCCTCGGCGTCGAAGGCCGCCACGTCGGTGGGCGGCTCGGCCAGCGTGTCGGGGATGCGCAGCACGATGCCGTCGTCGGAGTGCACGGCCTGTACGTCGATGCCGTAGCGCTCGCGCAGCCGCCGGTTGATCGCCAGCGCCCACGGGGCGTGCACCCGGGCGCCGTAGGGGGAATGGATCACCACGCGCCAGTCGCCCAGCTCGTCGTGGAAGCGCTCGACCAGCAGGGTGCGGTCGTCGGGGACGTAACCGGTGGCCTCGCGCTGCTCGTTGAGGTAGGCCATGAGGTTGCCCGAGGCGTATTCGTCGAGCCCGGCCGCCCGCATCCGGTCGGTCGTGCCCTCCTTGGCCTGCTCGCGCAGGAACTGCCCGATCGCCTTGCCCAGCTCCACCGGCCGCCCCGCCGCGTCGCCGTGCCAGAACGGCAGCTTGCCCGGCTGGCCGGGAGCCGGGGAGACCAGCACCCGGTCGGCCGTGATGTCCTCGATCCGCCAGGACGTCGCGCCCAGCACGAAGACGTCGCCCACGCGCGACTCGTAGACCATCTCCTCGTCCAGCTCGCCCACCCTGGAGGCACGCTCGCCCACCAGGAACACCCCGAACAGACCCCGGTCGGGGATGGTGCCGCCGTTGGTGACCGCCAGCCGCTGCGCGCCGGGACGCCCCTGGAGGGTGCCGGTGACCCGGTCCCACACGATGCGCGGGCGCAGCTCGGCGAACTCCTCACTCGGATAGCGCCCGGCCAGCATGTCGAGCGTCGCCTCCAGCGCGGTCCTCGGCAGGGTGGCGTACGGGGCCGCCCGCCTGACCACGGACTCCAGCTCCTCGACCGTCCACTCGTCGAGCGCGGTCATCGCCACGATCTGCTGGGCCAGCACGTCGAGCGGATTACGCGGATAGTGCAGCTCCTCGATCTGGCCGCTCTTCATCCGCTCGGCCACCACGGTCGTCTGCACCAGGTCACCCCGGTACTTGGGGAAGATGACACCCCTGGACACCGCGCCGACCTGGTGGCCGGACCGGCCGATGCGCTGCAGCCCGCTGGCCACGCTCGGCGGCGCCTCCACACACGCGACCAGGTCCACCGCGCCCATGTCGATGCCCAGCTCCAGGCTGGAAGTGGCGACCACGGCAGGCAACCGGCCCGACTTGAGCGCCTCCTCGATCTGCGCCCGCTCCTCCTTGGAGACCGACCCGTGGTGCGCGCGCACGACCTCCGTGGTGGCCCCCCTGCTCGCCCCCGCCTGCGCCATCACCTCGGCGGGCGGGCGCGGCGATCCTGTCTCCCAGATCGACAGGTCGACGGTCTCCGGGCCTTGCCGCCGCTCGTACGCCAGCTCGTTGAGCCGGGTGCACAGCCGCTCCGCCAGCCTCCTGGAGTTGGCGAACACGATCGTCGAGCTGTGGGCCTCGATCAGATCGAACAGCCGCTCCTCGACATGCGGCCAGATGGACCTGCTGGTCGGCTCGGGGGCGAACTCCTCGCCCTCCGCGCGCGGCCCGCTCTCCATCTCGGTCATGTCCTCGACGGGCACCACGACGTCGACCTCGATGACCTTGTCCGACGGCGGCTGCACCACGGTCGCCGGGCGCGCCCCGCCCAGGAACGTCGCCACCTCACTCACCGGCCGTACGGTCGCCGACAACCCGATCCGCTGCGCGGGCCGTTCGAGCAGCGCGTCGAGCCGCTCCAGGCTGAGTGCCAGGTGGGCGCCGCGCTTGGTGGCCGCGACCGCGTGCACCTCGTCCACGATCACCGTCCTGACGTCGCGCAACGCCTCCCGAGCCTGGCTGGTGAGCAGCAGGAACAGCGACTCGGGCGTCGTGATCAGGATGTCGGACGGCTTGGCCGCGAACCGCCGGCGCTCCTGGGCCGGCGTGTCACCCGAGCGGATCGCCACCGAGATCTCCGGCACCGGCAGGCCGAGCCGCCGCGCCGTCTGCTTGAGCCCGGCCAGCGGCGCGCGCAGGTTGCGCTCGACGTCCACGGCCAGCGCCTTGAGCGGCGACACGTACAGCACGCGTGTCCCCATGGGCCTGACTTGCTGCGCAACCTCAGCAGCTTCCGCGACCCCAGCAGGCTTCGCGACATTGGCTGACTTCGCGGACTTGGCCGGTCTCGCTGGCTTGCTCGCTGGCTTGGCGGGTTTTGTCGGCTTGCCCGGCACGCCGGGTGGGGCGGGCTCGGCCGCCAGCCGGTCGAGGGACCACAGAAAGGCCGCCAGCGTCTTGCCCGACCCGGTGGGCGCGACGACGAGGGTGTTGTCACCGCGCGAAATCGACTCCCACGCCCCCTCTTGGGCGGCCGTGGGAGCTTGGAAGGCCCCAGCGAACCATTGCCTGGTCACCTGGCTGAAATGGTCTAGCGAGCTCACCTGCACATATTGCCTCTTGCCACCGACAGAAAACGCATTTGGCACGACAGCACAAGATTGAGCAGGGGCACTTGCGGACATACAGCGACCGTGACCACTGACTATGCGGCCATCGAAGCCCGCCGTGCGGAGATCAGGCGACGATACGTCTTACCGCACCGACCCTCGAGCAGCGCTCGCGGCCTGCACCACATGGCCTTGATCTCTTCCGATGTGGAGCGCACCATCGCGTTCTACCAGGAGCTTCTGGAGTTCCCGCTCACCGAGATCATCGAGAACCGCGACTACAAGGGCTCCAGCCACTTCTTCTTCGACATCGGCAACGGCAACCTGCTCGCGTTCTTCGACTTCCCGGGCCTCGACCTCGGGCCGTACCAGGAAGTGCTCGGCGGCCTGCACCACATCGCGATCTCGGTGGACCCCGCCACGTGGGAGCGACTGCGCGGAAAGCTGGAGATGGCCGGCGTGCCGCACCAGATCGAGAGCGGCGCCTCCATTTACTTCAAGGACCCCGACGGCGCCCGGCTGGAGCTGCTCGCCGACCATCTCGGTGAGATGTACGGATCGCGGGTGTTGTGACCTAACGCCGTGACGCCCTGCGCGTCCGCGGCTTGCCCGCACGGGGCGCCCGTCTGATGCCCGCATGCCGCTCAGATCGCTCCGCCTTCTCCTGCTGTACGGCGAGTCGTATCACCAGTAGTAACCGGCGGCGCTTGGCTCTGTTGGCCTTGGTCTTGGCTGTCCTCGGGGGTGAAGACTTGGGGGTCTTTGGCATGGAGGTGTTCTACCCACGCCCCGGGCGATTCCATACTTGACGTCATGCGCCTGACCGAATTCTGGAGACGGATGAACGCTCACTTCGGCGAAACCTACGCCGAGTCGTGGGCTCGGGACTACGTCATCGCCCCGTTGGGCGGGCGGACGGTGGCGCAGGCGCTGTCCGATGGAGAGAGCGCCAAAACCGTCTGGCGCGCCGTCTGTCAGGTTGAGGACGTCTCATCCAAGCTCCGCTGACCGTCCGTAATCCGGGGCAACCGGGGTAGCCGGGGCAACAGGAGTAGCTGGATGACTGGGTAGCCGGGGCAAGAGGGGTACCTGGATGGCCGGGGTAGCTGGGGTACTGGAATGACCGGGTAGCAGGGGTAGCCGGAGTGGCCCGGGGTAGCCGGGTTAATCGGGTTCGGGCAGGTCCAGCGTCTGGCGCAGCGCAGCGGCCGTATGCTCCAGATCGTCCACGGCCCCTTGCCCACCCGGCGACCACAGGAAGAGCCAGCCCTGCCCCGACGGGGTGGCGAAGATGATCGTCTGGCGTCCGGTACGCGGATGCCAGACCCACAACACCGGATCGTCGCCGCCGACCATACGCCCGACCAGGCCGTGGTCGGGCAGCAACTCGGCGAGTGCCTCCAAATGGACGCGCCGTTCCCCGGTGTAGCCGCTCACCACGTCGCCGCCTCCAACCCTTGCCCCTGCAGTGAGTCTCCCCAGCTCATCGCACATGACAACACGCTGGCGCCAACCCCTGGCGAACATCACCCGGCGAGATCGCGACGTGACGCCCCGCTTGGCGTCACAACCCTCAAGAAGGCGCATGCGCAAGCTGCCAAAGCTGCTCGGCGACACCTTGCATTTACACACCCACCGTCGGGGTCACTGCCGGGATCAGCCGAGATAAAGCAGCCACCCGGCCCTCGGGACACCCGCTCAGGACACCCGGCCCTCGGGACACCCGTAGGAGCGGGCGCAACCTTTGCGGTGGCCGGTCAGAGCCTGTGCACCGGTCCCAACACCATCTCCTGGCATCTTGAGCACCACCATCGGCGCACCGCTGTCCCAAACCACGATCAGCCGCTGCCTGACTCGCTGTCGGAGATCACCGCCGAAGCCGACCTCACCAAGAACACGCCTACTCCAACATCGTCGGCAAGGAGGACCTGACGGCAAGGAGGACCTGACGGCTCGCCACCAGGGCTGGAGGCAGATTGACCGGCCACCTGCGTGTTACTGCTGTGATCGAACAGCCGTTCGGCTACGATGGACCCGCCGCGCCAGCCACGTCTTCCCCGACTGCCGAGAAAATGTCGGTGGCAGGCCGTAGCTTTCACTCGACTGATCGGACCACGACCCTCCAGGGGAGTTCCCATGGCTATCAACGACCGCGAGAAGGCCCTCGAGACCGCGCTCGCTCAGATCGAGCGGCAATTCGGCAAGGGCTCAGTGATGCGCCTGGGCGACGACGTCCGAGCCCCCATCGAGGTGATCCCCACGGGGTCGATCTCCCTTGACGTGGCCCTCGGCATCGGTGGCCTGCCGCGTGGCCGCATCGTGGAGATCTACGGCCCCGAGTCCTCGGGTAAGACCACGGTCGCCCTGCACGCGGTGGCCAGCGCCCAGCGGGCCGGTGGCATCGCGGCGTTCATCGACGCCGAGCACGCCCTCGACCCCGACTACGCCAAGAAGCTGGGCGTGGACACCGACGCTCTGCTCGTCTCCCAGCCCGACACGGGGGAGCAGGCGCTGGAGATCGCCGACATGCTGATCAGGTCCGGCGCCGTCGACGTCATCGTCATCGACTCGGTGGCCGCGCTGGTGCCCAAGGCCGAGATCGAGGGCGAGATGGGCGACAGCCACGTCGGTCTTCAGGCCCGCCTCATGTCCCAGGCCCTGCGCAAGGTCGCCGGCGCCCTCAGCAACACCGGCACCACCGCCATCTTCATCAACCAGCTCCGCGAGAAGATCGGCGTCATGTTCGGCAGCCCTGAGACCACGACCGGTGGTAAGGCGCTCAAGTTCTACGCTTCGGTCCGCCTGGACATCCGCCGCATCGAGACGCTCAAGGACGGCACGGAGGCGGTCGGCAACCGCACCAGGGTCAAGGTCGTCAAGAACAAGATGGCTCCGCCCTTCCGCGTGGCCGACTTCGACATCCTCTACGGCGTTGGGATCTCCCGTGAGGGCGGCCTCATCGACATGGGTGTGGAGCACGGCTTCGTCCGCAAGTCCGGCGCCTGGTACACGTACGAGGGCGAACAGCTCGGCCAGGGCAAGGAGAATGCCCGCAACTTCCTGAAGAGCCACCCCGACATGGCCAACGAGATCGAGAAGAAGATCAAGGACAAGCTGGGCGTGGGCCCGCGCCTCGACGCTCCCGCTGAGCCGGTCGCCGCCGCCGCTGCTCCGGCCCCTGCCGCCGCCTCCTCCGGCCGTGGCTCGAAGGCCACTCCGAAGCCGGGCGACGTCTGATCGTTGACCCCATGACCGACCCAACAACCCGACTCCAAGCGCCCCACCCGCCGTTCCGGGGCGCCCGGTCCTATGTTGCTGATCACCGCTCCCGCACCATCGTCGGCAAGCCGCTGCTCCGGAGGCCCGCTCGTGGCTGACCCACGGGACCACACCAGGTCGCGCGGCGGTCGCGACCTGGCTCGCTCAGCAGCGGACGCCTGGCCGTCGGCCGACGAGTGGCGCGAGCAACGCGACCGCCAACGCGCCTCCATCAACACCGAAACCGACACCGCCCCACCAGAGCCGACCAATTCCCTGATGCCAGGGCACGGCGAGTCCGATGGGCACGACGGGACACCGGACAGCCCGGAGAACGAAACACTCCCAGCCAACCAAGCCTCCACGAACGACCGAGCTGACGCCGAGCACCCAACCCAAGAAACCCTGTCCGGCCAGAATCGAGCCGGCCAGGTTCCGGCTGGCCAGGATCGCGCCGGCCAGGTTCCGGCAGGTCAGGTTCCGGCAAGTCAGGATCACGCAGGTCAGGTTTCGGCGGGTCAGGATG